>DASSAL010000082.1:0-8846 GCA_035685405.1 Actinoplanes sp.
CGGCCGGGCGTTCAGCGATGCCGCCGTCCAGCTGGGGCTGTCGTCGTACCCCGGCTTCTTCAGCCCGGCGCCGCCGGGGCGCGCCCATCCCTACGGCGTGTTCACCGCCGGCTTCGTGCCGCAGGCGCTGCCGGAGCACGAGGTGGTGCTCGACGACGGCACGGTCGTGCGGATCGATCCACCGCCACGCACCGCCCCGCTGGAACCGCTGGCCGGCTCTCCGGCGCCGCCGCCGGGCGACCCCGGCCCGACCCGCCGGCTGCCGCTGGGCACGCTGGCCGGGGCCCGCTCCGGCGACAAGGGCGGCGACGCGAACATCGGGCTCTGGGTACGCGACGATGCCGCGTACGCCTGGTTGGCCGCCCTGATCACCGAGGCCGCCGTCCGCGACCTGCTCCCCGAGACCGCGGACCGGCCGCTGCGGATCACCCGGCTGCCGAACATCCGGGCGGTGAACATCGTCGTGGAGGGCCTGCTCGGCCTCGGCGTGGCCTATCACGCCCGCTTCGACCCGCAGGCGAAGGGACTGGGCGAGTGGCTGCGCTCCCGGCACGTGGAGATCCCGGACAGGTTGGTGCGGCCGTGACCGCCCTACGGTCCACCCTGGACCCCGCAGCCGAGGACGCCGGTGCCGCCCGGCAGGCCATGCTCGACGCCCTGGACGCGATCGCCGCCGAGACCGCCAAGGCGGTGGCCGGCGGCGGCGAGAAGGCGGTCGCCCGGCACCACGCGCGCGGCAAGCTGACCGCCCGGGAGCGGATCGAGCTGCTGCTGGACCGGGACTCGCCGTTCCTGGAACTGGCCGCGCTCGCCGGGTACGGTTCGGCGTTCGCCGTGGGCGGCAGCGTGGTGGCCGGAATCGGGTGGGTCAGCGGCGTGGAGTGCCTGCTGATCGCCAATGACCCCACCGTCAAGGGCGGCGCCAGCAACCCGTGGTCGCTGCGCAAGACCCTGCGGATGCACGAGATCGCGATGCAGAACCGGTTGCCGACGATCGCGCTGGTTGAGTCCGGCGGTGCGGACCTGCCCACCCAGAAGGAGGTGTTCATCCCCGGCGGGGCGGTGTTCCGCAACCTCACCCGGCTGTCCGCCGCCGGGATCCCCACCATCGCGCTGGTCTTCGGCAACTCCACGGCCGGCGGTGCCTATCTCCCCGGCATGAGCGACCACGTGGTGATGATCGAACGGCGGTCGAAGGTGTTCCTGGCCGGCCCGCCGCTGGTGAAGGCGGCCACCGGCGAGGAGTCCGACGACGAGTCGCTGGGCGGCGCCGGGATGCACGCCCGCGTCTCCGGTCTCGCCGACCACTACGCCCTCGACGAACCGGACGCGATCCGGATCGGCCGGCGCATCGTCGCGCGCCTGAACTGGCGCAAGGCGGCCGGCCCGCGGACCGCCGCACCGAAGCCGCCGCGATACGCCGCCGAGGAGCTGCTGTCCATCGTGCCGCCCGACCTGAAGTCACCGTTCGACCCGCGCGAGATCATCGCCCGGGTCGTCGACGACAGCGAATTCGACGAGGTCAAACCGCGGTACGGCGACTCGCTGGTGACCGGCTGGGCCGAGCTACACGGGTTTCCGGTCGGCATCCTGGCCAACGCCCGCGGGGTGCTGTTCAGCGCAGAGGCGCAGAAGGCCGCCCAGTTCATCCAGCTCGCCAACCGGTCGCACACGCCGCTGTTGTTCCTGCACAACACCACCGGTTACATGGTCGGCAGGGAGTACGAGCAGGGCGGCATCATCAAACACGGCGCCATGATGATCAACGCGGTCGCCAACTCCACCGTTCCGCACGTCTCGCTGCTGATCGGCAACTCGTACGGCGCCGGCCACTACGGCATGTGCGGCCGGGCGTACGACCCCCGGTTCCTGTTCAGCTGGCCGAGCGCGCGGGCCGCGGTGATGGGCGCCCGGCAACTGGCCGACGTCACGTACCTGGTGTCGAAGGCCTCCGCACTGGCGCAGGGCAGGCCGTTCGACTCCGACGGCGCGCAGGTGGTGCGGCACGCGATCGAGCAACAGATCTCCGCCGAGGCGATGCCGCTGGTCCTTTCCGGACTGGTCTACGACGACGGCATCATCGACCCCCGGGACACCCGCGACGTGCTGGGCGTGGCGCTGTCCGCGATCCACACCGCGCCGGTGCGCGGCACCGCAACCTTCGGCGTCTTCCGGATGTGACCACAACGATGACTATCCACAGTGTGCTGGTGGCCAACCGCGGCGAGATCGCCCGGCGGATCCTCGCCACCTGCCGGCGTCGCGGCCTGGCCACCGTGGCGGTCTTCTCGGACGCCGACGCGGGCAGCCCGCACGTGCGGGACGCCGACTGCGCCGTACGCCTGCCGGGATCCGCACCGGCCGACACCTACCTGCGCGGTGACCTGATCGTCGCGGCGGCCCGCCGGACCGGCGCCGACGCCATCCATCCCGGCTACGGTTTCCTCGCCGAGAACGCCGATTTCGCGCGGGCGGTCCAGGCGGCGGGCCTGACCTGGATCGGTCCCGATCCCGAGACGATCGAGGTGATGGGCGCCAAGGTGGCGGCCAAACAGCGGATGGCCGCCGCCGGCGTACCGGTGCTCGACCTGCTCGATCCGGCCATCATCACCGAGGCGCACCTGCCCGTGCTGGTCAAGGCGTCGGCCGGGGGCGGCGGGCGGGGCATGCGCATCGTGCGGGCGCTCGCCGAGCTGTCCGAAGCGGTGACGTCCGCGCAGCGGGAGGCCGCCGCCGCGTTCGGCGATCCGACCGTGTTCTGCGAGCGGTACCTGGCCGCCGGACACCATGTCGAGGTGCAGATCCTGGCCGACGCCCACGGCACGGTGTGGGCGCTGGGTGAACGCGAGTGCTCACTGCAGCGCCGCCACCAGAAGGTGATCGAGGAGGCGCCGGCGCCGCTCGTCGACCGGATCGGCGGGGATCTGCGCGAGCGGCTGCTGGCCGCGGGCCGGGCCGCCGCGGCGGCGGTCGGCTATCGGGGGGCCGGGACGGTGGAGTTCCTCGCCGACGACCACGGCGCCTTCTGGTTCCTGGAGATGAACACCCGGCTGCAGGTCGAACATCCGGTCACCGAGTGCGTCACCGGAACCGATCTGGTCGCCCGGCAGCTCGACGTGGCCGCCGGCCACCCGCTGACCGGCCCGGAGCCGGCGATGACCGGTCACGCCATCGAGGCCCGCCTGTACGCCGAGGACCCCGCCGACGACTGGCGGCCGCAGTCCGGCACCGTGGTCACCTTCGAGGTCCCGGAGGTGACCGCGCGGTTCGGCCGCATCGAACCGGACGGCATCCGCCTGGACTCCGGCGTCGAGGCCGGCAGCGTGGTCGGCACCCACTACGACGCCCTGCTCGCCAAGGTCGTGGCGTACGCGGCCACCCGGGAGGCGGCGGCCCGGCAGCTCGCCGCCGTGCTGCGCCGCACCCGGGTACACGGCGTGACGACCAACCGCGACCTGCTGGCCGCGAGCCTGCTGCACCCGGACTTCCTGGCCGGCACCGCGGGCATCGGCTTCTACGCGGCCCACCCACCCGCGGCGCTGACCGCCGGCGCGGGGCTCGAGCCCGATCTCGGCGCCCTGGTTGCGGCGCTGTCCGACGCCGCGGACGAGCGTGGCCCGCTCCTGCCGGGACTGCGGAGCGGCTTTCGCAACATCCCGGTCGGCTACCGCAGCCGCACCTATGCGCTGGGCGAACGGGAGATCGAGGTGCGGTACCGGTTCGGCCGGGACGGCCTGGAGGTCCCCGGCAGGTCCGCGCTGACCCTGGTGGACGCTACCGCCGACACGGTGGTGCTCGACCTCGACGGCGTCCACCGGTGCTGGACGGTCGGCCGGTTCGACGACCGCGTGGTGGTCGACGGCCCGCAAGGATCGATCGAGCTGCGCCGGGTGCCGCGCTTTCCCGACCCGTCGGCACCGCTCCCGGCCGGCGCGCTGACCGCACCGATGCCGGGCACCGTGGTGCGGGTCGACACCCGGATCGGCGAGTCCGTGGTGGCCGGTCAGCCGTTGGTCCGGCTGGAGGCCATGAAGATGGAACACGTGGTGCACGCCCCCACCGGTGGCACGGTCGCCGAGCTGCCGGTCACCGTCGGGCAGCAGGTCGGCCAGGGCGCCACCCTCGCGGTGCTGGCCGCCGATGGCTGACGTGCTCACCCCGAAACAGGACCGGTCCCGGGCCACTCGCCGGCGCCTGCTGGAGACCACGGTCCGGTGCCTGGCCACCTGCGGGTGGGAGGTGTCGACGGTGGCCTTCATCGCCGCCGAGGCGGGGATCAGCCGGGGCGCGGTGCAACACCATTTCCGCACCCGGGAAGCGTTGATCCTGGCCGCTCTGGAGCACATGTTCGACGAGCGCGCCGCACTGCTCGACGCGCTCCCCGATCCCGCCGGTTCCGGGCCGGACCGGGTGCACGCCGTGGTGACCGGGCTGGTCGACGCGATCGGCGGCGAGCTGTTCCGGGCCGCGCTGCAGGTGTGGACGGTGGCCGCCGCCGACCCCGAGCTGCGCTCCGCGGTGGTCCCGCTGGAACGCCACTTCGCCCGCGGCGTGCACCGCCGGGCGGTCCGCCTGCTCGGGGTGGACGACACCGACCCGGCCACCCGCGGCCTCATCCAGGCCACCCTCGACCTGGCTCGCGGCCTGGCCCTGGCCGACGTCCTCACCGACGACTCCCGCCGCCGCGCCGGGGTGATCCGCGCCTGGTCGAACCAGCTGGCGGCGGCCCTGGCGGCCTGAGCCGGTGGTTTTCCGCGAACGCGGTGCGGGCGGGTCCGGCGGCTTGTTGACCTCAGCCGTAGGCGGGCGACAGCATGGGGCCGTGACAGAGGTGTTGCAGGCGGACTACCTGGTGGTCGGCGCGGGTGCGGCGGGCATGGCGTTCACGGACGCGCTGCTCGACCACGCGGACGTCCGCGTGGTCATGGTGGACCGGCGGCATGGTGTTGGCGGACATTGGCTGGACGCGTACCCCTTTGTCCGCCTCCACCAGGCATCCGCGTTCTACGGCGTGGCCTCGACGCTGCTCGGCGAGGGGCGTATCCAGGCGAGCGGGCCGGAGGCCGGCTTGCACGAGCGAGCCACCGCGCCCGAGGTGTGCTCGTACTACGGCCGGGTGCTGCGCGAACGCATGCTCGAACCGGGAAAGGTGTCGTTCTACCCGAACTGTGACTACCTCGGCGAGGGGCAGTTCGTGTCGCGCCTGTCCGGAAGGCGGTACGAGGTACGCGGCAGGCGGCGCGTGGTTGACGCCCGCTACCTGTCCCCGGAGATACCGGCGGTGACGCCGCCGCCGTTCGGCGTGGCAGACGGCGCGCACGTGGTGGCGGTCAACGATCTGGTCAAGCTGGGCGGTGCGTCATCACAGTATGTGATCGTCGGTGCCGGAAAAACGGCGACCGATGCGTGCATCTGGCTCCTCGACAACGGGGTCGATCCGGGCGCGATCTGTTGGGTGCGGCCCCGCGACCCGTGGATGCTCAACCGCGCGGTGATCCAGCCGGACCCTGCGATTTTCATCGGCATGGCGGCGGACACCGTGGAAGCGGCCGCCAACGCAGCATCGCCGGATGACATGTTCGGCCGCCTGGAGGAGGCGGGCGTGATGCTGCGCATCGACCGGTCCGTGACTCCCACGATGGCGAAGACGCCGACGCTCGCCCAGTGGGAACTCGACCGATTGCGCACCATCGACCACGTCGTCCGGCTCGGGCACCTCAAGCGCGTGGAGCCGGGCCGGTTGGTGCTGAGCGAGGGTGACGTCGTTGTCGCGGAAGACACGGCAGTCGTGCATTGCGCCGCGTCCGGGCTGCCGTACCGGCCCCTGGTGCCAATCTGGGGCAAAGAGGCGATCACGCTGCAGCCGATCCGGACCGGCTTTCCCTGCTTCGGCGCGGCGCTGGCCGGATATGTGGAGGCGGTCGTCGACGACGACAACACGAAGAACAGGTTGTGCCCGCCCTCCCCGTATTCCGATACGCCCGCCGACTGGGCGCGGATGCAGGTGCTCGGCAATCGGGCATCGATGTCGTTCTCGACCCATCCGGGTATCAAGGCGTGGGCCGACCGGGTCTCGCTCAATCCGGCTCGCATCCCCCCGGACATGACCGACTCTCCCGCGTTGACTGCCGCCGTGGAGCGCTTCCGCAAGCACGTCGGGGCGGGGATGGCCCGGATGGCGGAGCTCGCTGACATGCCGTAGGGCTGATGGCCGGTCATGGTGGCGACTCAGAGACGAGGTTTGGCGTGGCGCTGCGGGTGGACCTGACGTTCGACCGTGCCCGGGCGCAGGAGCTGGCGGAGTTCTGGAAGCCGGCGCTCGGCTACGAAGACGAACCACCGCCGTCGGGTATGGATCCGCGCCTGGTGTTCCTCGAGGTGCCCGAGCCGAAGGTGGCGAAGAACCGGCTGCACATCGACGTGCGGGTGGGCCGGTCGGCGGACCCGGGGCCGCGGATCACGGCGAAGGTGGCCGAGCTGGTCGCGGCCGGCGGCCGGGTGCTCGCCAGGTACGAGGGTCACCATGTGGTGATGGCCGATCCGGAGGGCAACGAGTTCTGCGTGGCGGCCTGAGCCGGCATGCTGTCGGCGTTCTCCGGGTTCGCGCTGATCGGCGTCATCGTGCTGGTCGGTTGGGCGGTCCGGCGGTTCGTCCGGCTGCCGGAACACGCCGAGGCCGTGCTGTCCCGGGTGGTGTACGTCGTGCTGGCGCCGTGCCTGCTGTTCACCGGGGTGGCGGCGGCGGACGCGGGCGTCCTGCTCACCAGGCCGCTGATCGTCTCGACCGCGGCCGCGCTGCTGTGTTTCGGGTTGCAGGTGGTGATCGGCCGGAGCCGGGACTGGGGCGCCCGGATCGTGGGTGCGCTCGCCGCGGGCTACACCAACGCCACCTACATCGGCATCCCGGTGGCCACGTACGTGCTGGGCGACGCCGCGCTGGTGGTGCCGATCGTGATGCTGCAGCTGCTGATCATCACGCCGGTCGCGCTGAGCCTGCTCGAGATCACCGCCACCGGGCACGCGTCGGTGCGCACCACCATGACGGCGACCGTGCGCAACCCGTTGATCCTCGCGGTCCTGGCCGGCCTGGTGTGCTCGGTGACCGGTCTGCGGCTGCCCGCGGTGCTCGCCCAGCCGATCGCGACGATCGGCTCCGCCGCGGTGCCGGTGGTGCTGATCGCGTTCGGCATGTCGCTGTCCGGCCGGCGGGTGCTGGCGCCCGGCCCGGACCGGGTGGCGACGATCGTCGCGGTGGTGCTGAAGACGGCCGGCATGCCGGCCATCGCCTTCCTGCTGGCCGTCGCGGTGGATCTGCCGCGCGACGTGACGTACGCCGTGACGGTGCTGGCCGGGCTGCCCACCGCACAGAACATCTTCCTGTATGCGCAACGGTTCGGGACCGGTCTGGTGCTGGCGCGTGATGCCATCTTCCTGTCCACGGTCGCCTGTGTGCCGGGGCTTCTGGTGATCGCCACCCTGTTCACGCTCTGACGCCGGAAAATGTCGTACCCCGGCGCTAGTTTCAGCGATGAGTTCCGATCGGCCGAGCAGTCCAACCACCGAGAAGGTCACACCGAGAGGGGACGATTCCGATGATCATCAAGACCGATGTGCTGACCGCTGCCCGCGCCGAGGCTCTGTTCACCAGCCGGCTCGCCACCGGCAGCCGGCCGGCCCACAACGTGGCCGACGAGGCCATCCGCGTCGCGGTGCGCGCCCGCGGTGGGGTCCGGGGATGCGCTGCCGAGGTCGCCGCCGAGTACGGCGACCACCCGGAGCTGGCGGTGCCGCGGATGCGATGGGCTCGGGGTGTGGTCGAACATCTGTACGGCGTTCGCCCGGCGCACACCACGGACCACCCACGGCGCACCGGCTGGGCCCTGGTTGCCTGATCGCTCCCGGTTGACGCAACCAATCAGTTGCTATAGCTTGTTTAGCAACTGATCGGTTGCTACTGAAGGAGACGGACATGGCATTTCCCGACCGGATCGAGCGCACCATCGAGCTGGCCCACCCGCCCGAGCGGGTCTGGGCGGCGCTCACCACCGCCGAGGGCCTGGGCACCTGGTTCGGCCACCACGCCGAGATCGACCTGCGTGTCGGTGGCCGAGCCACGCTCAGCTGGACGAGTGGCGACACCGCCACGCTCACCATCGAGCGTGTCGAGCCGCCACGGGTGTTCGGCTACACCTGGCCCGTCCACGGGCTGCCCGAGGGCGACCCGCGCCGCACCTACGTGGAGTTCACGCTGGAGCCCACCGGCGACGGCACCACGCTGACCATGGTGGAGAGCGGCTTCGCGCAGTTGCCGGACGACGACCACAAGACGGCGTTCTCAGGCAACACCGAGGGCTGGACCAGCGAACTGGGCGAGCTGGTGACATACCTCGATGGCCGAGCCTGACCTGGAAGCCGTCGCGCAGGAGGTCTTCACCGCCCTGGCCGATCCGAGCCGGCGAGCGATCCTCGCCGCGCTCGCGGCCGGCGGACCGGCCACCGCGACGGACCTGGCCGGGCGCCTGCCGATCACCCGGCAGGCCATCACCAAGCACCTCGCCCTGCTCGCTGAGGCCGGGCTGGTGGTGGCCGAGCCGGGCGAGCGGCGCCGGAGCCGGTACCGGCTGGACTCCGCGCCGATGAAGGTCGCCCAGCAGTTCCTCGCCGCGCTCGCTCGCGACTGGGACGGTCCGCTGGCCGCCCTGCGCGACCGGTTGAGGTGAGGCCCGGGCCCGCCCACCGCCGTCCGCCGCAGCCGCGCCGGCCGCCGGCCGCCGGCCTCGACTGTGCCGGCCGCCGGCCTCGACTGTGCCGGCCGCCGGCCTCGACTGTGCCGGCCGCCGGCCGGG
>DASSAL010000083.1:0-18837 GCA_035685405.1 Actinoplanes sp.
CAGCTGAGGGCGCGGTCGCCCAGCCGGTCCGCCGAGCGGCCGTCGAGGGCGAGCACCACCGGGGTGGTGGCCACCGAGACGCCCTCGGCGGGCACCTCGAACGCCCCGGCCGCGCGGGCCCGCCGCAGCCACAGGGTGGACTCCGGCAGCCAGACGTCCGGCGCCGCGGCGGGGGTCGATCCCGGCGACGGCCGGGACCGGCCCGGCGGCGAGGTGGCGGCCGCACCCGACCCGCCGGGCGTGGTGCGCGCCAGGTCCCGGAGGACGTCCGCCGATTCGCGGGCGTCGATCACCACGTCGAGGCACCGCTCGCGGCCGGCGAGGTCGAAGGCGATCGCCCGGGCCGGCGCGGCGATGCTCGGCGCTGCCGCGACCCGCAGCGAGGTGCGCTCGGTGCACGCCGGTTCACTGCGGGTGCGCTCCAGGTACGTGGTGGTGCCCCAGCCGCCCAGCACCGCGACCAGCGCGACGCTCAGCAACACGACCGGCCAGAACTCCGGTCGCGCGCGGAGGCCCTCATCGGCCACCCATTCCTCCTTGGACGTCACCATTGCGGAATTCCGGCGAGGTGCCCTAGTGTGACGCGACCGCGAATCGTACTCGCTAGTAGGGGTGGCCGAACAGACCATGGCGGACGTCGGTGGCGGTCATGTCCTGTTCCTGAACTGGCGGGACACGACGCATCCGGAGGGCGGCGGCTCGGAGGTCTTCCTCGAGCGGGTGGCCGCCGAGCTGACCGGCCACGGCTACCGCACCACCGTGCTGTGCCAGGCGCACGGCACCGCGCCGGCCGAGGAGACCACGCCGGCCGGGGTCCGGATCGTCAGGCGCGGCGGGCGGCACACCGTCTACCTGTGCGCCGCCCTCATCTACCTGCTCGGAGCGGTCGGCTTCGGCCCGTTGTCGCGCGCCCGGCTGGGCCGGCCGGACCTGATCGTCGACGTGTGCAACGGCATGCCGTTCCTCAGCAAGCTGTACGCGCGGCGGCCGGTGATCGCCCTGGTCCACCACGTGCACCGGGAGCAGTGGCCGGTGGTGTTCGGCCCACGCGTGGCCCGGGTCGGCTGGTGGATCGAGTCTTGGCTGGCGATCCGCGTCTATCGGCGCTGCCGGTACGTGGCGGTCTCCGAGGCCACCCGCGGTGAGCTGATCGGGCTCGGTGTCGACGAGCACCGGATCACCGTGGTGCACAACGGGACGCCGGAAGTGGTCGGGCCACCGGTGTCGCGGACGCCGCATCCCAGCCTGCTCGTGCTCGGCCGGCTGGTGCCGCACAAGCGCGTCGAGCTCGCCTTGCGGGCCACCGCGCTGCTGGCCACCGAGCTGTCCACGCTGGAGCTGGTGGTGGCCGGGCAGGGCTGGTGGGCGGAGCCGTTGCGCCGGCTCGCCGCCGACCTGGACATCACCGACCGGGTGCGGTTCACCGGGTTCGTGTCCGAGCCGGACAAGCACGAGCTGCTCGGCAGCGCATGGCTGTTGCTGCTGCCCTCGCTCAAGGAGGGCTGGGGACTGACCATCGTGGAGGCCGGCGCCCGGGGCACGCCGTCGGTGGCCTTCCGGTCCGCGGGTGGGGTGGTCGACGCCATGGCCGACGGCGAGACCGGCGTGCTGGTCGCCGACGAGTTCGAGTTCTTCCGGGCCACCCGGTCGCTGCTGCTGGACCCGTCGCGGCGTGCCGCGATGGGCGCGGCCGCCGCGACGTACGTTCAGCGGTTCACCTGGCCGATGGCCGGCGCGGCCTTTGCCCGGGTGGTCGCCGACCAGCTCGCCGCGGCGCAACCGCTGGCCGAGCAGCGGGTGCGGTAGGCAAGGAGCGTCCGGCCGGGTGCCGTGGACAAGGAGCGGGTCAGCGCTCGCCGTAAATCGTCGCCACGGGATCGGTCGTGGTCTCGTCGGCGATGTGGTCGGCGGACGGGCTCAGCGCGCCGACCGTCGCGATGACGCCGACGACACCGAGGACGGCGCCGACCGCTGCGGCGACGATGAACGTGGCCAGCTTGGCCATGGGTCTTCCTCCCCGGATCCGCAAGTTACCGGACGGTACCACGGTCGTCGCCGGCTGCGCAGCCCCAGCACCACAGCGAAGATCACGATTGCCCCGGCGAGCAGGTGGGCGAGCAGGGCGGGCAGCCTCGGGCCGGATTCCGGCGCCCCCGCGGGCGCCGCTGGGTTCTCCCACAGCCGCAGGTGCGGGCCGCCGAACGCCAGGTGAAGTCCGCTGCGGACGCCTGCCGGTGGATCGGCCCCGCCGCGCACCAGCACCCACCGGACGCCGAGATCCGCCGCCGGCCGCCCGGCCGCCAGGTGCGCCTGCGCCCGGGCGGCGCGGGGGCTCTCGCCGTGGACGGTCACCGCGCCGACCCGCAGCGCGTCGTTCATCAGCACCGGCGCGTCCAGGTACCGGGGTGCCGGGTCGCGGACCACGGTGTCGCGGGTCCAGGCGTACCGCTGATAACCCTCGAACGGCCAGGACAACACCTCGCCCGGCGCGGCGGCGACCCGCGCCGCCACCTCGTCCCAGTCCGCCGGGTAGCGCACCGGCCGCAGCGCCCCGGCACCGCCGAACGCGAGGTCCGGCAGCACCGCGACCGGCAGCAGCACGGCACCGGCCAGCAGCACCCGCCCGGCGGCCGGCTCGAACCGGTGGGCGAGCCGGCCGGCGATCCGCTCGATACCCAGCGCGAAGCACAGCGCGAGCGCCAGCGCGTACGGCACCAGGAACTTCTGGCCGTCGCGCAGCAGCCCGGCTCCCGGAACGTGCGCCACCAGCCACTCCAGGACCGGCGCACCCGGAGCGGTGCCGGCCGCGGCCAGCAGGAACCCGCCGGCGGCGAGGACCAGCAACCGGTCGGCGCCACCGGGCCAGCGGCGGCGCAATCCGGGAAGCCCGGCCGCGGCCGCCGCGAGCACGAGCAGCGTGACCACCGGCACCAGCGGGACGGTGCGGCTGGCCGGCACGGTCTGCGCGTTCCAGATGCCGCCGGTGCCGGCCAGCGCCATCCACGACCCGGCCCAGTTCTCCGACCGGGCGGCGAACGCGGCCACCCCCGCGGGATCGGACACGCCACCGGCGGCGGTGGTCACGGCGGCCACGAGCCACGGCGCGTTCAGCGCCGCCACGGCCGCCAGCGCGGTGGCTGTGGCCCGGGACCGCAACGGCAGCAGCACGGCGACCGTGGCCAGCGCGATCAGGCCGCCGGTCGGAGTGACCGCGGCCGGTGCGGCGGCGAGCACCAGCCGGGGCAGCGCGCCCGGCCGGCCCGCGCGCAGGTCGCGCGCCGCGGCCACCAGCCACGGCAGGGCGGCGTACGCCAGCAGCAGCGCCCACTGGCCGAGCAGCAGCCGCTCGGCCAGGAACGGCGTCCACGCGTACGCCAGCGCGGCGACCACCCGGGTGCCGGTCCGCCCGGTCGGCACCAGTCGGGCGGCGCCCAGCGTGGCCAGGTAGACCAGCGCGACCAGCGCGATCCGCTGCAGCAGCCAGCCCGGAACGGCCAGGTTGGCCAGCGACACCAGCGCATCCAGCGGCACCGCCCGCGGCAGGGAGTCGGCGGGCGCGATCGTCTCCCAGCTCAGCGGCTGCCGGGGCACGAACACCATGTCGTAGCGCAGCACGTACCCGGGCAGCGCCAGCGGCGCCAGCACCACCGCGGTCACCGCGGCGGCGACCACGTGCGGAACGAGCCGGCGGCGCACTACCCGGCCGGGGCCGGCACGAGCTTGCCGACGGCGATCTCGTCGGTGCAGATCGTCGCGGCCGGGCCGGTGACCGTCATTTCCACGGTCGCGCCGCCGCCGCGGACGAGCAGAAAGGCGGCGTTCAGGCCGCGGTGCACGTCGAACGGCCGGGCCTCGCCCGAGCCGATCCGGAGCGTCGCGGCGGTGTCCCGGTTGCTGATGTACCCGATCCGCACGACGTGCCAGTAATCCTCGACGCCCGACCGCAGCGCGATCCGGGCCGGGCCGGTGGTCACCTTGTGCCCGCACCCGGGCTCCGGCCCGGGCCGGGCCGGCACGCCGTCGATCCAGGCCGGTCGGATGTGACCGGTGTCGTCGAAGACCGAGAGGTTGCGGGCCTGGGTCACGAAGGCCGGATCCTCGTCCAGCGGCGCGAAGAACCGGGACTGCAGGTTGTACGGGGCGGACAGCCGGCCGACCACGATCTCCGGGACCGGCTGATCCATGAACGCCGTGCCGGGCGGGGCGGTGGCGAGGTCGGCGCGGGCGGCCGCGAGGTAGTCCCGGCCGGCCTTGACCGCCCAGTCCTCGCCGAACCGCACGGCGGTGACCATCGAGCTGGCCAGCAGCACCGCCAGGCCGCCGGCGAGCGCGGGCACAGCCAGGCGACCGGCGGCTCGCGGTGCGGCCGCCCCGGCGGTCTCGGTGGCGGCCGCCGGTTCCTCGCGGCGCAGCCCGCACAGGGCCGCTCCGGCCGCGAGCGCCGCCACCACCGTCACGTCCGCGAGGTAGCGGGGCACCGCGCCGGCGACCGCGCTGTACACCGACCCGAGCCGGGTGGCGCCGAGGAGCCCGGCGACGAGGGCCGCGTACAGCAGCAGGAGTACCCAGGCCCGGGCCGCCGCTCGGCCGCGCCGCCACACCGTGTATCCGGCGAACCCCAGCACCACCGCCAGCGACACCCACCGGGCGATCAGGGACGGCGCGGTGATCGGCGCGCCGTCGCCCGCGCCGAGCCAGCTCCACGGCCCGCCGATCAGGCCGGGTACCAGGGTGTGCCCGAACAGCTGGGTAAGGAAGGTGACCACCTCGTCCACCGAGGCGGGGCGGCGCAGCGAGGAGGCGGACCGGGTCAGGTAGACCGCCAGGAAGGTCAACGAGATGCCGGTCAGCACCAGCCAGGCCGGCCACCAGGTGCGCACCGCGGTGACCACCGACCGCAGCGGTCCGCCCCTGGTGTACAGGCAGACGGTGACCAGGAAGACCAGCGCGACGGTCAGCAGCGCCTTCTCGAAGAACAGCAGGCCCAGCAGCACCGACAGGGCGAGCGTGACCAGGTGCCGCGGCCGGCCGCTGCGGATGTACTTCAGCTGAGCGCCGACGGCCAGGATCATGGCCAGCTGCATCGGCAGCATGTTGACCCCGACCGCCCACCACGAGCTCGCCTCCAGCGTGAGCGGGCTGAACAGGAACACCGTCAGCGGTACGAGCAGCGTCCAGCCCGGCGCCAGCATCAGCCGCAGCAGCCGGTAGAACACGACACTGGTCAGCGCCTGGGCGGTGGTGAGCAGCAGCAGGTACGGCGTGTAGCCGAAGCCGGCGAGCCGGTGCGTCAGCCAGGTGACCAGGTGACCGCCCGGCATCAGGTGGTTGTTGAACAGTCCCAGCAGGTACCCCGGCGTCAGGCCGTTCGCGTCGGCCATCGAGATCAGCGGGAAGTCGTCGTAGGAGAGGTATCCCCGCCGGGCGATCACGGCCCGGGCGAGCACACTCGCGGCGATGAGCGCGATCGCGACGACCGTGACGGGGTCACCGCCCACCAGCGGGCGGTGCTCCGGCAGCGCGCCGGTCTCGGGTGGTGGGGCCGTGGGCACGACAGAAGGGTGCCACACCGGCGTCGGTCCGGGCAGTCCGCTCTGGACCTGAAGTTTCCTCACCAGTAACCTGCACAGGATCCGCGATCGGGCGGGCGGGGATGGTGAGGCGGCGATGGCGGGAGAGCGCGCGTACGACGTCTGTGTGGTGGGCGGGTGCGGCCGGGTCGGCCTGCCGCTGGGCATCGCCTGGGCTGCCCGCGGCCGGTCCGTACTGCTGTACGACATCGACGCCGCCGCGGTGAGCCGGGTGAACGCCGGCGCTCTGCCGTTCGCCGAGGAGGGCGCGGCGGAGCCGCTCGCCGAGGCGCTGGCCGCCGGCCAACTGTGGGCCACCACCGACCCGGCGGCCGTCGGACTCGCCGATGCGCTGGTCGTGGTCGTCGGCACCCCGGTCGACGAGCACCTCAACCCCGACCTCGGCGCGGTGCCCCGGGCCATCGAGCGGTGCGCGGAGCACCTGCGCGACGGCCAGCTGGTGGTGCTGCGGAGCACCGTCTATCCCGGCGTGACCGCGCTGACCGAGAAGCTGCTGGCCAGCAAGGGTCTGGCGGTGGACGTGGCGTTCTGCCCGGAGCGGATCGCCGAGGGCCGGGCGATGACCGAGCTGTTCACGCTGCCGCAGATCGTCGCCGCCCGCACGCCCCGGGCACTGGACCGGGCCGAGGCGTTGTTCCGCACGCTGACCGGCTCGATCGTGCGGCTCGAGCCCGAGGAGGCCGAGCTGGCCAAGCTGTTCACCAACACCTGGCGGTACATCAAGTTCGCCACCGCCAACCAGTTCTGGATGATGGCCAACGACTTCGGGCTGGACTTCGCCCGGATCCGGAACGCGGTCGCCTTCGACTATCCGCGCGCGGCCGACCTGCCGATGCCCGGCTTCGCGGCCGGTCCGTGCCTGCTCAAGGACACCATGCAGCTGGCCGCGTTCAACCGGAACAACTTCGTGCTCGGCCACTCGGCGATGCTGATCAACGAAGGGCTGCCGCTCTATCTGGTGTCCAGACTGGAAGACCGGTTCGAGCTGGGCGAGCTGAGCGTCGGAATTCTCGGCATGGCGTTCAAGGGCGGCAGCGACGATTCGCGGGACAGCCTGGCATACAAGTTGCGCAAGATCCTGACCCTCAAGGCGCGCGAGACGCTGTGCACCGACCCGTACGTCGCCGACGACCGGTTCCTGCCGCTCGACGACGTGCTCAAGCGGGCCGACCTGCTGGTGATCGCGGCGCCGCACGCCGACTACGCCGAGCTGGACACCGACAAGCCACTGGTCGACATGTGGGGGCTGACCGGACGGGGGGTGCGGGTGTGACGCCACGGGTCTCGGTGGTCGTCCCGGTCTACAACGAGGGCGAGGAGGTGGTCCGGCACCTGGAACGCATCCTGCGCGAGGTGCTGTTGCCGGCCGAGATCCTGATCGTGCACGACATGCCGGAGGACACCACGGTGCCGTACGCGCAGCAGATCGCCCGGCACGACGCACGGGTGCGGACGGTGCTCAACACGTACGGCCCGGGCCCGGCCAACGCCATCCGGTTCGGTATCGACGCCGCCCGCGCGCCGGTGGCCGTGGTGACGATGGCCGACGGTTGTGACGATCCGCGGCAGATCGACGACCTGGCCCGGCTGGTGGACCGGGGCGTGGTGGTCGCGGCGGCGTCGCGCTACATGCCCGGCGGGCAACAGGTCGGCGGGCCGCGGTTCAAGCGGATGGCGTCCCGCTGGGCCGGGCGCAGCCTGCACCTGTTCGCCCGGGTGGGCACCCGCGACGCCACCAACAGCTTCAAGGCGTACGACACCGATTTCGTCCGCGAGGTGGGCATCGAGTCGCGGACCGGCTTCGAGATCGGCATCGAGCTGACCGCCAAGGCGACCCGGCTGCGCCGCCCGGTCGCCGAGATCCCGACCATCTGGCTGGACCGGCAGCTCGGCGAGTCGCGCTTCGACGTGGGCCGGTTCCTGCCCAGCTATCTGCGCTGGTATTTCTTCGCCTTCGGCAGGCGCCTGGAACCGGCCGACCTCGCCGCCCGGTGGGCGGTCCGCAAGCCGGACGTGGTGCCGGCCGATCGCCGCAAGGAGGGCACCCCGGCGTGACGAAGGTGCTGGTCACCGGTTCGGCCGGATTCATCGGCGGATACCTGGTGGAGGAGCTGCTCGGCCGCGGGTACGACGTCGTCGGCCTGGACAACCTGTCGAAGTACGGCCCGGTGGCACACCGGTACGACGACCATCCGCGGTTCCGGTTCGTCGAGGGCGACGCGCGCGACCCGGATCTGCTCGCCGGTCTGCTCGCCGACTGCGACCACTTCGTCGCGGGCGCCGCGATGATCGGCGGCATCTCGTATTTCCACGCCTATGCCTACGACCTGCTCGCCACCAATGAGCGGATCATGGCGGCGTCCTGCGACGCGGCGATCGCGGCGCACCGCGACGGACGGCTGCGCAAGGTCACCTATCTGTCGTCGTCCATGGTGTACGAATCGACCGACCGGTGGCCGAGCCGGGAGGGCGACGAGCGGCGCATCCCGCCGCCGCTGTCGTCGTACGGTTTCCAGAAGCTGGCCGTGGAGTACTACGCCCGGGCGGCCTGGGACCAGTACCGCTTGCCGTACACCATCGTGCGGCCGTTCAACTGTGTCGGTGTCGGCGAGGGCCGGGCGCTCGGCGAGGTCGAGGTGCTGTCCGGCAACGTCAAGCTGGCCATGTCCCATGTGGTCCCCGACCTGGTGCAGAAGGTCCTCAAGGGCCAGGACCCGGTGCACGTCCTGGGCACCGGCGAGCAGGTGCGGCACTACACGTACGGCGGCGACCTGGCGCGCGGCATCGTCCTGGCGATCGAGCACGAGGCGGCGCTGAACGACGACTTCAACCTCTCGACCGCCGAGTCGACGACGGTGCGGGAGCTGGCCGAGCTGATCTGGCGCAAGATCAAGGGCGCCGAGGCGCCGTTCCGGTACGTGAGCGACGAGCCGTACGCCCACGACGTGGCGATGCGGGTGCCGGATGTGACAAAGGCGCGCGAGGTGCTCGGGTTTACCGCGGCGACCACCTTGGACACGATGCTCGACGAGGTGATCCCCTGGATCCGGCGGGCGGTCGCGGAGGGCCGCCTGTAGGCCATGGCTGCAACGCCCGGAGGGTGGCGGCGCATCGGCGTTCCCGGTGTGGCGGTGGCGCTCGCCGGTGCGGCCACCAACGCGCTCGGATATCTGGTGCCGATGCTCGGCGCCCGGCGGCTCAGCGCCGGCGACCTGGGTGCGCTCGCGACCGTGCTGGCCATCGCCGCGATCGCCGGCGTGCCCGGCACCGGCCTGCAGATCGCGGTGGCGGTGCACCGGGCCCGGCACCCGGACGCGGTCAGCGGGCGGGTCGGCTGGCTCACCGCCACCCTCTGCGCGGGCGCGGTGGCGCTGCTGGCGCCGGTCGCCGGGCCGCTGCTCGACCTGCCGCCCGCGGTCACCCTGCTGCTCGCCGGCTACACCGGTGCCACCGTGCTGGCCGGCCGGTGGCTGGGCGAGCTGCAGGGGAACGAGCGGTTCCTGCGCCTGGCGCTGGGCATGGCCGTGCTGGCCGTGGGCCGGTACGCGGGACTGATCGCCGGCTTGCTGCTCGGTGCCGGGCTGACCGGATCGATGCTCGCCGGCACCGGAACGGCGCTGCTGGTCCTCCCGGCGCTGGCCGCACTGACCGGCCGGTCCGCCGCCCGCACCGTCCGGCCCGGCATCAGTCCCCGGCAGGTGGTCACCGCCGGCTCCGCGACGCTGGCGATGCTGGTCGTCTCGTACGCCGACCTGATCCTCGCCCGGCACCTGCTGCCGGCCGCCGCCTCCGGCGCGTACGCGGTCGGCACCGTGCTGACCAAGGGTGCACTGTGGGCGCCGCAGGTGGTCACCGTGCTGGTGCTGCCCCGGCTCGCGCGAGGCAGCCGGCGGGCGCTGGGAACCGCGCTCGCGCTGGTGGCCGGCTGCGGCGTGGTGCTGGTTGCCGCGGCGGCGCTCGCCGGCGAAACCGCGGTCCGGCTGGCCGGCGGACCGGACTATGCCGAACTGAGCCGCTACGCGTGGGTGTTCGCCGCCACCGGCGCCCTGTACGCGGTGGTGTTCGTGCTGGTCAATGCGCAAGTTGCGGCCGGCGCCCGGTGGCCGTCGGCACCGTTGTGGGCAGCCACCGCCGTGCTGGTGGTAGCCACCGAGTGGCTGGCACCGCGCACCTTCCCGGCGATCATGTGGTGCGCGCTGGCCACCGCGACCGTCGCCCTGGTCGCGACGGCGTTCGCCGCCGTGCGCGGGGCCCGGCGGCCGGCCGTCGCCGCGGTCGAACTGGTGCCCGGCGGCGCACGCTGACGGCCGCACCGCCGGAGGAACGGCTGAGCCGCCATGAGAATCTTGACCTCCGCCCAACTGTCCATGTCGGCCGAATGTCCTCGGGGGAGCGTCCATGTCCGTCCTGACCCGGCTCAGCCTCGCCAACCGGGGCCTGGTGGCCCTGATCGCGATCGTGATCACCGGCTTCGGCGTGTACGCGATCCCGTCGCTCAAGCAGCAGCTGCTGCCCTCGCTCGAGTTCCCGGGCGCGTTCATCGGCGCCTCCCTGCCGGGTGCCGGCCCGCAGATCATCGAGGAGCAGATCACCAAGCCGATCGAGGACGCCGTGAAGGGCGCCGACGGCCTGGAGACCATCGAGTCCACCACCCGTGAGGGATCGGCCACCATCGCGGTGACCTTCGAGTTCGGCACCGACATCGACGGCGCGGTCAACCAGCTCACCACCTCGGTGAACCGGATCCAGCCGACGCTGCCGGACGGTGTCGAGCCGACCATCTTCGCCGGCAGCACCGACGACATCCCGGCGATCGTGCTGGCCGCCTCCGGCGGTGCCGACCAGAACGACCTGGCCGGCCGGCTCAACCGGTCGGTGGTGCCCGAGCTGAACGCCATCGAAGGCGTCCGCGACGTGCAGGTCACCGGCACCCGCAGCCAGCAGATCGTGATCACCCCCAATCTGCCCCGGATGACCGCCGAGGGCATCAACCCGGCGGACCTGACCGGCCTGCTGCAGGCCAACGGTGTCTCCATCCCGGCCGGGCAGGTCACCGACGGCACCCGGGCGCTGAGCGTTCAGGTGGGCACCCCGATCACCTCGGTCGACCAGCTCCGGGGTCTCTTCCTGGCCGGAAGCTCCGGTTCGGTGCGGCTCAGCGACGTGGCTACCGTGGCCAGCCGCCCCGCGCCGGCCACCTCGTTCACCCGCACCGACGGGGTGGACAGCCTGGGCATCGCGGTCATCGCCGCGCCGGACGGCAACCCGGTGGCCATCTCGCACGAGGTCAACGACATGCTGGCCGACCTGCAGAACGCCTCCGGTGCCAAGCTGACCGTGATCGTCGACCAGGCGCCGTTCGTCGAGAAGTCGATCGAGAGCCTGACCACCGAGGGCCTGCTCGGCCTGGTGATGGCGGTGATCGTCATCCTGGTGTTCCTGCTGTCCGTCCGGTCCACGCTGGTCACCGCGGTGTCCATCCCGCTGTCCGTGCTGATCGCGCTGATCGGCCTGTGGATCGGTGACTACTCGCTGAACCTGCTCACCCTGGGCGCGCTCACCATCGCGGTCGGTCGCGTGGTGGACGACTCGATCGTGGTGCTGGAGAACATCAAGCGACATCTGGGGTACGGCGAGCAGAAGGTGCACGCCATCATGGCCGGCGTCCGCGAGGTGGCCGGCGCGGTGACCGCGTCCACCCTCACCACGGTCGCGGTGTTCGCCCCGATCGCGCTGGTCGGCGGCTTCGTCGGGCAGTTGTTCGCGCCGTTCGCCATCACCGTCACGGTGGCGCTGGTGGCGTCGCTGTTCGTGTCACTGACCGTGGTGCCGGTGCTGGCGTACTGGTTCCTGCGCCCGGCCGCCGGTGGTGTCGAGACCGAGGAGGTCCGCCGAGCGGCCGAGGAGAGGGAACGGCGGAGCCCGTTGCAGCGTGGCTACCTGCCGGTGATCCGGTTCGCCACCCGGCGACGGTGGCTCACCGTGGCCCTGGGCATCCTGGTGCTGGTCGGCACGTTCGCGTTGTCCACCCGGCTGGAGACCAACTTCCTGGACGAGTCGGGCCAGGACTCGATCACGGTCAGCCAGCAGCTGCCGGTCGGCACCAGCCTGGCCGCGACCGATGCCGCGGCCAAGACGGTGGAGGCAGTGATCGCCGCCCGGGACGACGTGGAGACGTACCAGGTGACCGTCGGCAACGGCGAGTTCAACCCGTTCGTCGGCGCCGGCGGCGCCAGCGGCGCCTCGTTCAGCGTGGCGCTGATCGGCGACGCCGACCCCACGCAGGTCAGCGAGCAGCTCCGGGCCGAGTTCGGCCGGCTGACCGATGTCGGTGAGGTGACCGTCGGCGGGGACAACGGCACCGGCTTCAACGCCGACGAGCTGGCCGTCGTCGTGCAGGCGTCGGACACCGACGTGCTGGCGCAGGCCACCGAGCAGGTCCGCCAAGCGCTGGCGGAGACGCGAAACGTCGCCGACGTCAAGACCACGCTGGCCGCCAGCGTGCCCCGGCTGGACGTGACCGTGGACCGGGCCGCCGCGGCCGCCGCCGGGCTCACCGAGGCTCAGGTCGGCCAGTCGGTGGCCGGGGCGTTCCGCGCCGCGCCGGCCGGGCAGATCACCGTCGACGGCGTCAGCCAGGATGTGGTGATCTCGTCCGGCGTACCGCCGGCCGACGTCGCCGCGCTGCGGGCGCTGCCGCTGACCACGCCGCGGGGCGTGATCCCGCTGGACCGGGTAGCCGACGTGCAGGAGGTGGCGGGTCCGGAGGAGGTCGCCCGGATCGACGGCAACCGCAGCGCCACGGTCACCGGCACGCACACCGGCTCCAACCTCAGGGCGGCCACGGACGACCTGACCCGGCGGCTGGACGACCTGCGGTTGCCGGCCGGCGCCTCGTACGAGATCGCCGGCGTCAGCCAGGAGCAGGCGGAGGCGTTCGCCGACCTGGGCCTGGCCGTGCTCGCCGCGATCGCGATCGTGTTCGTCATCATGGTGGCCACGTTCGGCAGCATCGTGCAGCCGATCATCCTGCTGATCTCCATCCCGTTCGCCGCCACCGGCGCGATCGCCCTGCTGCTCGTCACCGGCACCCCGCTCGGCGTGCCCGCGCTGATCGGCGTGCTGATGCTGGTCGGCATCGTGGTGACCAACGCGATCGTGCTGATGGACCTGATCAACCAGTACCGCCGGGACGGCCGGGGCGTGCAGGAGGCGGTGATCGAGGGCGGCCGGCACCGCCTGCGGCCGATCCTGATGACCGCGATCGCAACCATCTTCGCCCTGCTGCCGATGGCGCTGGGCCTGACCGGCGAAGGCGGTTTCATCAGCAAGCCGCTGGCCATCGTGGTGATCGGCGGTCTGATCAGCTCGACGCTGCTCACCCTGGTGCTGGTGCCGACGCTCTACACGATGGTGGAGAACCGCAAGGAGAAGTCGCGGGCCAAGCGGCAGGCGCGCCGGCTGCGCAGGGCCGGCGCCGGCGAGGCGCCCCGGCACGCCGCGGACGAGCCGGACACCGACGTCCCGGCCGACGAGACGGCTCCGGACCGCAGCGGCGGCGCCCACGAGACGCCGGACGGGACGAAGAGCGGGGCGTTGCGTGGGTACACCGACCAGTTCGAGGTGCTGAAGGTGCCGCGCAAACCGTCCTCCCCGACCTGAGTTCGACCACGGCAGTGATGCGACGGGCGCGCCGGTGACCCTTCCGGTTGGCGCTGGCCAGCTCTATCTCATCGACACGTCCGCCCACGCGGCCGTCGCGGAACACCATGGCGCGGTGAGTTGCACGACGACGCGGATTTCGAGCACATCGCGGCGGTCACCGGTCAACCGCACGCCGGGATCGCGCCGCGCGGCGGTGTCCGGTGAGCGCAGGCGCATCCGGGCCGGCGGCTGCGCTACGGCCCGGACCGGCTACGACCCGGGCGTTGCGCCACGGGACCGGCTGGCGCCCGTACCCTCGCCCTGCTCTTCTCCGGCCAGCGACAGGGACCGCGTCGCGATCCGCCAGCCCACCGCATAGAGCAGCGTGATCAGCCCGCAGCCGGCCAGGATCACCCGCTCGTCCACCAGATCCACGAACACCGCCGCGCCCAACTGACTGATCGAGATGGCCAGTGTCGCGAGCATCATGTCGGTGGCGAACACCCGGCCGCGCAGCCGATCCGGCACCTCGCCGAGCAGCGCGTAGTTGGACAGCACCCAGTTCGTCCCGCCGGCGAAGTGCGCGACGAACACCAGCGTGGCGACCAGCCAGAACCACGGGCTGATCGCAACGCCCAGGTAGCCGATGCCGTACAGGCTCATGGACAGCGCCAGCCCGGGCAGCAGCCAGGACCGGCGGCGCAGCACCGAGCCCATCACCAGCGGGCCGATCAGCGCGCCGGCGCCGCGCAGCGCGAACAGCAGGCCGGCACCCAGCGCGCCGACGCCGTACAGGCTGGCCAGCAGCGGAAACACGGTCAGCACGCCGTTGCCGAGCCCGACCGCCGACTTCACCGTGACCAGCGCCCGGATCCGCGGCCGGGCGCCGATGTAGCGCAGCCCCTCGATCAGCGCGTGCCATGGGTGTGCCGGTGGGGCGGCCGGGTCCCGTGGGGCCTGCAGCGGCCGGCGGATCAGCGCGGTGACGAGGGCGCCCAGCAGCAGGCAGACCACCGTGACGCCGAAGCTCACGTACGGGCCGAAGGCGCTGGTCACCACCCCGCCCAGGGAGGCGCCGACAATGGTCATCGTGCCCCAGGCGGAACCGGACAACGCGTTGGCGGGGGCCAGGTCGTCGCGGTCGACGACGTTCGGCAGGGCCGCGGTGGCGGCCGGCGAATAGAACGCCTTGGCCGCCGCGATGGCGCCGATCGCCACCAGCGCCAGTGGTGCGGTGGCCGCCGACCGGACCAGGAAGAGCAGCGACGCCGCCGCCACCGCGGTGAGGTTGGCCACGATCATGATCTTGCGCCGGTCGAAGCGGTCGGCCAGCGTCCCGGTGAACGGCAGCAGCAGCGCGGTGATCCCGGTGTCGGCGGCCAGCACCAGCGCCCCCCAGACGCCGCTGCCGGTCAGTTCGGGTAGCAGCACCAGCAGCGGCACCATGACGAACCAGTCGGAACCGAACACCACCAGTTCGGCCGCGAACAACCGGCGGAAGTCACGGTTGGTGGTAAGGACCGACCACGGCGTAGCCATTCGCCGAACCTACCTCCGTAAAGATCAACCCCAGAATTCGAGGTACGGGCATGGGCTGGTCCCGTGGCCGTCGGCCGGCCGGGTGCCACTCCGGGCCGTTGCGCCCGCTGCGGCCCGGACCGGGGATCGGCGGGCTAAGGGTCGGTGCGGCCGGCGGGCTGAGGGGCCGGTCGGTGCGGCCGGCGGGCTACCGGGCCGGTCGGGGCGGTCCGGGCCGGTCCGGCCCGGCGACCACCGCGGCGACGAGCAGGGCGACGCCAACGGCGGTGAGCGCGGCCAGCAGGACCACGACGACCGTCACGACCGTGACGTACCGGCTCTCCGAGAAGTCGTGCGGGGAGACGACCGAGAGATGGAACACCGACCACAGGGTGGAGAGGATCACGTCCAGGGCCAGCGCGATCAGGCCGGTCAACGCCAGCGCCGCCCGGCGCCGGCCGAGGCGCTGCCATCGGGCGCCGACCAGGATCAGTCCGGTGATCACGACCAGGAGCAGCGGAAGCTGGTAGAGCAACTGGTAGACCACGGCGTTGAGCTGCCACACGCGGCAGACCGTACCGAACGGCGCGGCGACGCGGGGGCCTAGCATGTGCCGCATGGCCCTGACCTTCGCCTCCGACCCGGCGCACGTACGCACTCCGGCGACCAGTGCGAACCTGGGCCCCGGGTTCGATGCGCTGGGGCTGGCCCTGACGCTCTACGACGACGTCTCGGCGCGGGTCACCGACGGCGGTTTCCGGGTCACCGTGACCGGCGAGGGCGCGGGTGAGCTGCCCGGCGACGACTCGCACCTGGTCGTTCGCGCGATGCTGGCCACCTTCGACGAGCTGGGTGACCGGCCACCCGGCCTGGTCGTGGACTGCGTCAACCGGATCCCGCAGGCCCGCGGCCTGGGCTCGTCGTCGGCCGCCATCGTGGCCGGCGTCCAACTCGCCCGGGCCGTGGTCGCGAACGGGTTCCGGCTGCTCGACGACGAGGGTGCGCTGAGCGTCGCCACCCGGATCGAGGGCCATCCGGACAACGTGGCGCCGTGCCTGCTGGGCGGGTTCACCATCGCCTGGACCGCCGGCCTGGGCGCCCGCGCGGTGCGGCTCGCCCCCGCGCCGTCGGTGCGCCCGACGCTGTTCGTCCCGGCCGAGCGGGGCTACACCGCGCAGGCCCGGCAGGCCCTGCCGCATGCGGTGCCGCACGCCGACGCCGCGTTCAACGCCGGCCGCTCCGCGCTGCTTGTACACGCCCTGACCGCCGCGCCGGAGCTGCTCCTGCCGGCCACCGAGGACCGCCTGCACCAGGAGTACCGGTCGGCCGGCATGCCCGGCACCGCCTCGCTGGTCGCGGGGCTACGCTCGATCGGTGTGGCCGCCGTGGTCAGTGGGGCGGGCCCGGCCGTGCTGGCGTTGACCCAGGTGCCGGGCGATTTCCACCCGGGAACAGAATGGCGCGCCGAAACGTTGGGCGTGGATGGCGGCGGAGCTCTTGTCAAAGGGAGTATGGTGGAACACGCCGAGCGGAGCACTGTTGCCGCAGGTCGCACGAGTTGACTACGCTCTAGACCTGGCACAGCCGCGAAGCGAAGCGATCTACCGCGGTTCGGCGCGCACCCCCGAGGCATTGGTTGTCTGGCCTGTCTCATCTCTTTCCAGGCACACGCCGAGCAGCAGCCTCTAGATCGATCGGTGCACTCGCCGAGACCTACCCGTCAACGTCTGATGGGTCGGGAAACCGTCGAGCTGCCGTGCTGCACAACTCCCGCGCCGCTGTTCGCGAGGCGGGATCCGAGGGCACCCGGCCACCAGGCTGCAGACCCGGGTGGACTTGGCTTTTTTCGACGGAAGGAATCCATTGAGCGACACCACCGACGTGACGTCGGGTGTTTCTGACGTCGCTGACGACGGCGCCGGCACCACCAGCGCCACCAAGCGTCGCCGGGGCGGCACCGGCCTGTCCGCCATGCTGCTGCCCGAGTTGCAGAGTCTCGCCGCGTCCCTCGGCATCTCCGGCACCGCCCGGATGCGCAAGGGCGAGCTGATCACCGCGATTTCTGAGCGCCAGGGCGGCGGGGCCCAGAGCGGGTCGGATCCGGGCAGCGGCGCAGGCACCGCGACGGCGCGGGCCGCCACCGACACCGGCCGCGGCTCCCGGTCCCGGTCCAACGGCGCGGAGGCGCCGATGACGGCCGCTCAGGCCACCGCCGTCCAGGTCGCGACCGAGCCGGTCATCGAGCCGGTCCGCCGGGCCGAGGCCGCGCCGGCCACGCTGCCGGTGGCCGAGGCTCCGGCCCAGGTGGCCGACGTGCCGAGTGGGCCGCGGAGCACCACGCCGGTCGAGCCCCCGTCGGTCGCCGAGCCGCAGGTCACCGAATCCCGGCTGGCCGAACCGCAGGCGGACACCCGCACCGAGACCGGCGAGCGTCCCGACCGCGGCGAGCGCGGCGAGCGCGGTGACCGGGGCGAGCGGGGCGACCGGGGCGAGCGGGGCGGCCGTGACCGCCAGCGCAACCGCGGCGACAACCAGCGCGGCGACGGCGGCGAGCGCAATGACCGGGAGCAGCGCGGTGAGCGCAACGAACGCGACCAGCGCAATGAGCGCAACGACCGCGGCGGCAACAACCGCAACGAGGCGAACGACGACGACGACAACGACAACGGTGAGGGCGGGCGCCGGAGCCGGCGCAGCCGGTTCCGTGACCGGCGGCGGGGTCGCGGCGACCGGGACTCGGGCGACGGCCAGCGCGACGGCGGCCGCGAGCCGCACGTCAACGAGGACGACGTGCTGGTGCCCGTGGCCGGCATCCTGGACGTGCTGGACAACTACGCGTTCGTCCGGACGACCGGATACCTCTCCGGCCCGAACGACGTCTACGTCTCGATGTCCCAGGTCAAAAAGCACGGGCTGCGCCGCGGCGACGCGGTCACCGGTGCGGTGCGGGCCGCACCGCGCGACGGCGAACAGCGCCGGGACAAGTACAACCCGCTGGTCCGGCTGGACACCATCAACGGGATGGAGCCGGAGGAGGCGCGGCGGCGGCCGGAGTTCTACAAGCTGACCCCGCTCTACCCGCAGGAGCGGCTGCGGCTGGAGAGCGAGCCGCACATCCTCACCACCCGGGTGATCGACCTGGTCATGCCGATCGGCAAGGGCCAGCGGGCGCTGATCGTCTCGCCGCCCAAGGCCGGTAAGACGATGGTGCTGCAGGCGCTGGCGAACGCCATCACGTACAACAACCCTGAGTGCCATCTGATGGTCGTGCTGGTCGACGAGCGGCCCGAAGAGGTCACCGACATGCAGCGCTCGGTCAAGGGCGAGGTCATCGCGGCCACGTTCGACCGGCCGCCGCAGGACCACACCACGGTCGCCGAGCTGGCCATCGAGCGGGCCAAGCGCCTGGTCGAGCTGGGTCACGACGTGGTCGTGCTGCTCGACTCGGTGACCCGGCTCGGCCGGTCGTACAACCTGGCGGCGCCGGCCTCCGGCCGGATCATGTCCGGTGGTATCGACTCGACCGCGCTCTACCCGCCGAAGCGGTTCCTGGGCGCGGCGCGCAACATCGAGAACGGCGGCTCGCTGACCATCCTCGCCACCGCGCTGGTGGAGACCGGTTCGATGATGGACACGGTCATCTTCGAGGAGTTCAAGGGCACCGGCAACGCCGAGCTGAAGCTGGACCGCAAGATCGCCGACCGGCGCACGTTCCCGGCCGGCGACGTGTCCGCCTCCGGCACCCGCAAGGAGGAGATCCTGCTCGGCAAGGAGGAGCTGGCCATCGTGCACAAGCTCCGCAAGGTGCTGAGCTCGCTGGAGTCCTCCGCCGCGCTGGACCTGCTGCTCGACCGGCTCAAGCAGAGCCGGACGAACATCGAGTTCCTGATGCAGATCGCGAAGTCGACGCCCGGCGAGTAACCGCGCGCGACGGACGGAAACGGCGGTCACCACGCGGTGACCGCTGACCACCCGGGCTACTCCCCCGGGGTGGTCTTCGCGATCTGCATCAGGAACTCGACGTTGGTCTTGTTCTCCTTCAGCTTGTCGAGCAGCAGGTCGAGCGCGGCCTGCGAGTCCAGCG
>DASSAL010000084.1:0-7612 GCA_035685405.1 Actinoplanes sp.
CGCTGGGGGCCGGTGGGTTGCCGCTGGGGGCCGGTGGGTTGCCGCTAGGGGCCGGTGGGTTGCCGCTGGGGGCCGGTGGGTTGCCGCTGGGGGCCGGTGGGTGTCCGGCGGCCTGGCTCGGCACGCGCAGCCGGCGCCGGCCCTGACCCGGCCCGTCCGGCGACCAGACGCCCTCGCTCTCCGCCGGTTCCAGCATCGGCGGGACGCTGGCGGCGCCACCCCGATGCGACCGCGGCGCCCGGTGCTTCTGGGCCGGCCAGCGGGCCGGCGACGGCGGGGTGGCCGGCCCGCCGGCGAGGAACGGGCGCACCAGCAGCGGATCCCCGTCGCCGGGAACCTCGTGCCGGAATCCGTCCTGGTCCTGCTGTGCCATCGCCGCCCGTCGCGCCGCAGAGAAGATCGCCGATCACCGTAGCGCCGCCGCGCCCGCCGGTGACAACCCCCGATCGGACGAGATCCGGCTCACGGACGGCCCGGCCTGAGCGGATCGGGCCGGGCTTGACCGGATCGAGCGGCTTGAGCAGATGGAGCCGGGCTCGTCCGGATCGGGACGGTCAGCCGGCCCGGCCCGCGCGGGGTCGGGCAGCGCGCCTCCTGCCGGCGTACCGCCCGGGGCGCGGTGTTTGCGCGCGACCGGCGCGGGAACCGTGTGGGGTAACCGATGACGGGAGTACGAGATGAGCTTCATGGACAAGGCCAAGGACTTCGCCGACGACCACGACAAGCAGGTCGACCAGGGCCTGGAGAAGGCCGGCGACCAGATCGACGACCGCACCGGCGGCAAGTACGCGTCGCCGGTCGACAAGGGCGTCGATCAGGCTCAGGAGCGCACCGGCTCGGGCGACACCAAGCCGTAGCCCCGGCCCGGCACCGCGGCGTCCCGGCGAGCCCCGGCGACATGTCGTCGCCGGGGCTCGGTCACACCGAGGTCCGGATCAGGCGGCCGGCCGGACCACCGCGACCGGGCAGGCCGCGTGGTGGATCAGATGCTGGCCGACCGAGCCGAGCAGCATGCCGGTGAAGGCGCCGCGGCCCCGGCTGCCGACCACGACCAGCTGGGCGGTCTCCGACCGGTCCCGCAGCACCTTGGCCGCCGCACCGGGCAGCGACTCCCGGCGGATCGTCACGTCCGGGTAGCGGCTGTCCATCCCGGCCAGCGCCTCGGCCAGCACCCGCTGTTCCTCGGCCGCGAGCACCTCCGGCACGTACCCCGGCGGCACCGGCATCATGCCGACCGGTCCGACCACCGGTGGCGGGAGCCAGGCGTGCACCGCCACCAGCTCGGCGCCGCGCCGCGCGGCCTCCTCGACCGCGAAATCCAGCGCCTGCGCGGAGAGCGCCGACCCGTCGATGCCCACCACCACCGGCCCGGCCGGCCGCTGCTCGCCCCGGACCACCACGACCGGGCAGGCACCGTGCGCCGTCAGGTGCACGGCCACCGACCCGGCGAGCAGGCCGGCGAAGCCGCCGTGGCCGCGATCGCCGATCACCAGCCGGTACGCGCGCCGGCTCTCGTCCAGCAGCACCGGTACCGGGGCGCCGGTGCGCACCTCACCGGTCACCGTGACCGGCGGCACCGCCTTCTCCGCCTGCCGGACCGCTTCCGCGAGCGCGGATTCGGCCTGCTCCCGGACGGCCGGGGGCGGTTCGGGGACGACGCCGGGCGGTTCGGCCACCGGTAGCGACGGCCAGCTCATCGCCAGCACGATGCGCAACGGGCGGTGGTGCAGGGCGGCCTGTGCCGCGGCGCTGTCGACGGCCTGGAGGGACCGTGCCGAGCCGTCGATCCCGACGACCACGGGCGCTCCAGCTTGTCTCGTCATGGCGGTTCACCTCGATCCGGGATCCGGCCGGCGGCGGTTCCGCGGCCGGAACCCTACGTCCAGTGTGGAGCGCGGAACCGCCGGCGGACCAGGGCCGTTCCGGGCGGCCGGGCCGGCGTCCGGCCCGCCCGATTCGGGACGTCCGGCCCGGTGGATCAGGCGGCGTACGCGTGCAGTCCGGCCAGCAGCGCGGCCAGTCCGGCCCTGGCGTCCGAGAACAGCATCGCCGTCGCCGGGTCGGTGTAGAGTTCGTTGTCGATGCCGGCGTAGCCGTGCCCCAGCGAGCGCTTGATCACGATGACGCTCCGGGCCTTGTCGACGTCCAGGATCGGCATGCCGGAGACCGGGTTGCCGGGCCGGCGCGCGGCCGGGTTGGTGACGTCGTTGGCGCCGACGACCAGCACGACATCGGTGCGGGCGAACTCGGGATTGATCTCCTCGAGGTCCTTCAGCTGGGGATACGGCGCGTTCGCCTCGGCCAGCAGCACGTTCATGTGCCCCGGCATCCGGCCGGCGACCGGGTGGATGCCGTAGCTGACGTCGACGCCGCGGTCGGTCAGGGCCTGGGCGAGCGCGACGACCTCGTGCTGTGCCTGCGCCGCCGCCAGGCCGTAGCCGGGCACGATCACCACCTTGCCCGCGTACGCCAGCTGGATGGCCGCGTCGTCCACCGTGATCTCGCGGACCGTGCCGCGCTGGGCGTCCACGCCCACGGCCTGCTCGTCGCCGGTGCCGAAACCGCCCGCGATGATCGCCCGGACCGGCCGGTTCATCGCGTCCGCCATCAGCTTGGTGAGAATGGCGCCGGACGCGCCGACCAGGGCGCCCGCGATGATCAGCGGCGTGCTGTCCAGGACGAAGCCGGCCATCGCCACCGCGGTTCCGGTGCACGCGTTGAGCAGCGAGATCACTACCGGCATGTCGGCGCCGCCGATCGGCAGCGTGCCCAGCACGCCGACCGCGAGCGCGGCCGCCAGCAGGCCGAACAGCACCGCGACGCCACCGCGGCCGGTCAGGAACGGCACCGCGAGCGCGAGCATCACCAGCACCAGCGCCACGTTCGCCAGCCGCCCGCCGCGGACCGCCATCGGCCGCCCCGGCACCATGCCGGCCAGCTTGCCGGACGCGATCAGCGACCCGGTGAACGTGACGCCACCGATGATCACGTCGAGCACGATGGTCAGCGTGGTCTGCAGCGGCAGGTCGGCCAGCGGGCCGGTGTGCTCGATGGTGTCGATCAGCGCGATCATCGCCGCGGCGCCGCCGCCGACCGCGTTGAACAGGCTGACCAGTTGCGGCATCGCGGTCATCTGGACCCGGCTCGCGGTGACCGCCCCGGCCACGGCGCCGACCGCGATACCGGCGCTGAGCGCCAGCAGGGCGTACCCGGTGCTCTCCCGGTGCCAGGCCAGCACCGCGGCCGTGGTGGCGATCGCGGCGGCCATGCCGGCCGCCGACAACTGGTTGCCCCGCCTGGCGGTGGCCGGGGTGTTCATCAGGTGCAGCCCGAGCACGAAGCAGGTGGCGCAGGCCAGGTAGATCAGGTGCACCGTGGTGTCGAAGCCGGTCATGAGGAGGTCTCCCGCCGGGTCCGGAACATCGCGAGCATCCGGTCGGTGACCAGATATCCGCCGACGACGTTCATCGCCCCGAAGGCCGCGGCGACGAACAGGAGCAGGTAACCGGTGAGCGTGGTCGCGGTGGCGGCCAGCAGCATGACACCGACCAGCACCACGCCGTGGATCGCGTTGGCACCGGACATCAGCGGCGTGTGCAGGGTGGCCGGCACCTTGCTGATCACCTCGAAGCCGACCAGCAGGGCGAGCACGAAAATCGTGATGTCGGCCAGCAACAGGGCGCTCATCGGGTGACCTCCGGGTTGACGGCGGCCCGCACCGCCGGCTGCACGATCTGGCCGTCGTGGGTGGCGACCACGCCGGCCTGGATCTCGTCGTCCAGGTCGATGCGGACCGCACCGCCGGGCGCCAGCACGCCGAGGAGGGCGCAGATGTTGCGGGCGTACGCCGTGGACGCCGCCTGCGGCACGCTCGCCGCCAGGTCGCCCCCGCCGATCACGGTGACCCCCCGGTCCGTGACGACGGTGGACCGGGGCACCGATCCGGCGACGTTGCCGCCCAGCTCACCGGCGGCCAGGTCGACCACCACCGAGCCGGGGCGCATCGCGCTCAGCGCCTCGGCGGAGACCAGCAGCGGCGGCCGGCCGCCGAACACCTGCGCGGCCGTGATGACGACGTCGAAGCGCGCCAGCGCGGCGTCCAGCGCCTGCTGCTGCTGGGCGGCCTCGGCCGCGGTGAGCTGCCGGGCGTAGCCGCCGGCACCGGTGGCGGCCGGGCCGGCCAGATCCAGCACCGCCGCCCCGGTCGAGGCGATCTCCGCACGGGCCGCTTCACGCACGTCGTACCCGGTGACCAGGGCGCCGAGCCGCCGGGCCGTGGCGATCGCCTGGAGCCCGGCCACGCCGGCGCCGAGCACCAGCACCTGGGCCGGGCGGGTGGTCCCGGCGGCGGTCATCAACATCGGGAAGTAGCCGCCGTACGCCTCCGCGGCGACCAGCGCGGCCTTGTAGCCGGCGACGGTGGCCTGCGAGGTGAGGGCATCCATCGCCTGGGCCCGGCTCAGCGTCCGCGGCAGCAGATCCAGGCTGACCGCGGTGATCTTCGCGTCCGCCAGCTGGCGGACCAGAGTGGGGCGGGTGAGCGGGGACAGCAGGCCGATGAGCACCTGACCGTCGTGCAGGGCGCCGGCGTCGTCCGGCGGATGCACGCACAGCACGACGTCGCTGTCCGCGTACACCTGGTCGCGCTCGACGACGGTGGCGCCGGCCCGGACGTAGTCGCCGTCGCCGAACCAGGCGGATCGCCCGGCGCCGGCCTCGACCACGACCTGCAGCCCCTGTCCGGTCAGCCGGGCGGTCCCGTCCGGGGTGAGCGCCACCCGGCGCTCCCCGGTGGCCGTCTCGCTCAGCACCCCGATCGTCGTCGTCATGTCAGTTGTACCGCCTGTCGTCGCTGGGATCGTCCGTCGGCCGGGAAGCGCTCCGGCCCACGGGTCGCCATCTCCTCGTACACCTGCCACCGCTGGTCGACGGCCTCCTGGGCGAGCTTCGCCAGGCGGTCGGCCTCCGCCGGATCCGAGCGGCTGAGCTGCCGGAACCGTAGCTCACGGCTGGTGAATTCGGTCAGCGGCAGGCGCGGCCGGGGCGAGTCGAGCAGGAACGGGTTCTCGCCCGCCGCCCGCAGCACCGGGTCGTACCGCATCAGCGGCCAGTACCCGGTGGCCACCGCGCGGTGCTGCTGGTTCAGTCCGTCGCGCATCTCGATGCCGTGTGCGATGCAGTGAGCATAAGCGATGATGAGCGAGGGCCCGTCGTACGCCTCGGCCTCCCGCATGGCGCGCAGCGTCTGCTGCGGGTCGGCGCCCATGGCGACCCGGGCCACGTACACGTTGCCGTAGGCGATCGCCTGCAACGCCAGGTCCTTCTTCGGTGTGGTCTTGCCGCCGGCCGCGAACTTGGCCACCGCGGACAGCGGCGTCGCCTTCGACGACTGGCCGCCGGTGTTGGAGTAGACCTCGGTGTCGAGCACCAGCACGTTCACGTTCCGGCCGCTGGCCAGCACGTGGTCCAGGCCGGACGAGCCGATGTCGTACGCCCAGCCGTCGCCGCCGACGATCCAGACGCTGCGCCGCACCAGGTGCTCCATCACGCTGCGCAGATCGGCGACCGCCGGATCGTCGGCCGGCAGCCCGTCCAGCCGGCGTTCCAGTTCGGCGAGCCGGTCGCGCTGGGCGGCGAACTCCGACTCCCGCTGCTGCGGCGCGCGCAAGACGGTGTCGGTCAGGTCCGGGCCGAGCCGGTCGCGCAGCTGGCGGAGCCGGTCCTCGGCGAGCCGGCGGTGCAGGTCGGCCGCCAGCCGGAAGCCGAGACCGAATTCCGCGTTGTCCTCGAACAGCGAGTTCGACCAGGCGGGCCCGCGTCCGGCGGCGTCGTGCGTCCACGGCGTGGTGGGCAGGTTGCCGCCGTAGATGGAGGAACAGCCGGTGGCGTTCGCGACCATCAGGCGGTCGCCGAACAGCTGGGAGAGCAGCTTGAGGTACGGCGTCTCGCCGCAGCCGGCGCAGGCCATCGAGAATTCGAACAGCGGTTGCAGGAACTGCGCGCCGCGGACGGTGGCGAAGTCCACCCGGGACCGGTCGGTCTGCGGCAGGCTTTCGAAGAACGCGATGTCGGCCCGGCCGGCCTCCACCAGCGGCGCCCGCTCGGCCAGGTTGATCGCCCGGTGTTCCGGGGTGCCCACCGGGCACGCCTCGACGCACAGCCCGCAGCCGGTGCAGTCCTCCAGGTACACCTGGAGGGTGTACTGCGACTCGGGCAGCCCGCGGGCGTTCAGCGGCGCGGACGGGAAGCCGTCCGGCGCCCCGGCGAGCTCCTTGAGGTCGTAGAACTTCGAGCGGATGACGCTGTGCGGGCAGACGAACGAGCAGTTTCCACATTGGATGCACAGCTGCGGGTCCCACTGCGCCACCAGGTCGGAGACGTTGCGCTTCTCGTACGCCGTGGTCCCGCCCGGGTAGGTGCCGTCCACCGGCAGCGCGCTGACCGGGAGCCGGTCGCCGTGCCCGGCCAGCATCGCGGCGGTGACGTCGCGGACGAACGGCGGCGCGCCGGCGGGCACGGGTTCCCGGCGGCCGCGGGTGGCGGTGACCCGGCCGGGCACCTCGACCCGGCGCAGCGCGGCCAGCGTGCGGTCCACGGCGGCGTGGTTGCGTGCCACCACCTCGGCGCCGCGCCGTTCGTACGTCTTGGTGATGCTCTGCTTGATCCGGTCGATCGCCGCGTCCCGGGGGAGCACCCCGGAGATCGCGAAGAAGCAGGTCTGCAGCACCGTGTTGGTCCGCCCGGGCAGCCCGGCCTCGGTGGCGATCCGGTCGGCGTCGATGGCGTAGACGGTCAGGTCCTTGTCGAGGATCTGGCGCTGCACCTCGCGCGGGAGGTCGTCCCACACGCTCTCCGGCCGCGGGCAGTTGAGCAGCACGGTGGCGCCGTCGGTGGCGCGCTCCAGCACGTCCGCCCGGTCCAGCAGGCTCATGTGGTGACAGCCGATGAACCCGGCCCGGTCGATCAGGTACGGCGCGCGGATCGGCTCGGGACCGAACCGCAGGTGCGACACGGTCATCGCGCCGGACTTCTTCGAGTCGTAGACGAAGTAGCCCTGCGCGTGCATGCCGGCAACGGCACCGATGATCTTGATGGTGTTCTTGTTCGCGCCCACCGTGCCGTCCGAGCCGAGTCCGAAGAACAGCGCCCGGGTGGTGGCCGGCGACTCGATGGTGAACGACTCGTCGTACGGCAGGCTGGACCCGGTCACGTCGTCGACGATGCCGACGGTGAACCGCGCCCGCGGCTGGTCGCCCGCCAGCTCCGCGAAGACCCCGGCGACCATGGCCGGCGTGAACTCCTTGGAGCCCAGGCCGTACCGGCCGCCGATGATCACCGGCGGGATGGCCCGGCCGCTGGTGGCCAGCGCGGCCAGCACGTCCAGGAACAGCGGCTCGCCGAGCGAGCCCGGCTCCTTGGTGCGGTCCAGCACGGCGATCCGCTGGGCGGTCGCCGGGATCGCCGCCGCCACCGCCTCGGCCGGGAACGGCCGGAACAGGCGCACCTGGAGCACACCGACCCGTTCCCCGGCGGCCACCAGATGCGCCACCGTCTCGCGGGCGGTCTCGGCGCCCGAGCCCATCAGGACCACCACCCGCTCGGCCCGCGGATC
>DASSAL010000085.1:0-42937 GCA_035685405.1 Actinoplanes sp.
CTGCATGCCGGGACGGGCCAGTTCGGCCCGCATCAGCAGCGCCATGAACCCGCCGATCACGAAGAACACGAAGGACGTGATCATGTACATGATCCCGATCTGCTTCGCGTCCGTCGTACGCAGGGTCCGTGCGATCGCCGAGCCCTTGATCTGGGGCCGCACCGGCCATGGCCGGGTCACGATCGGCTTAGGCGCGACGGTCGTCACGGATGGCCTCCGGTATCTCGTTCGTCCCACGCAGCACGGCCTCGGGTGAAGGCGTACCTCGCTCGCAGGATAATCCCCCGCCCGGGTACCGCGGGCGCGGGGTGACCAAACCCGGCCGCCGCGTCATAGCGGCTTGACGAGTTCACGGTGCTGGTCCCAGAAGATCCGTCGCCCGCGGCGGCGCAGCATCGGGTCGCGCAGGGCCGGCGCCACGTCCCGGGTGCGGTCGAGGTCACGGGTCTGCTCGCGGACCTGGTCGCAGCGCGGCCGCCGGCGCGCTTCGAACCGGGCCAGGGCGGCCGGGACGTCGTCGGGTGTGTCGCGCAGCACCTCACCCAGCACCACGGCGTCCTCGAGGGCCATCGCCGCGCCCTGGGCGAGCGTCGGCGCGGTGGCGTGCGCGGCGTCGCCGACCAGCACCACCGGCCCGGTCGACCAACGGTCCAGCACCACCTCGTCGGTGCGCGCCACCTGCACCTTCTCGATGGCGTCGAGGATCGCCGGCACCGGACCGCCGAAGTCGCCGAACAGCTCGCGGACGCGGGCCTTCGGGTCCGCCGGGTTGGGCTGCTCCGGCCCGGCGGTCTCGTCGGCGTAGCAGTACAGCCGCCGCCCGCCCATCGGCATCACCACGAACGACGACCGCCGGCCCAACAGGCCGATCCAGTCGCTGATCGCCGGCCCGCCCCTGACCACGCTGCGGTAGACGATCTGCCCGGTGGGTTCGGCCGGGCCGCCGAGGCCGGCCTTGACCCGGACCGCCGAGCGCCGTCCATCGGCGCCCACCACCAGGTCGTACTCGGCGATCCGGCCGTCGCCGAACTCCACCTTGGCGGCGCCGTCGATGATGTCCAGCTCCCGCACCGCGGTGTCGTACCGGACATCGCCACCGACGCCGGTGAGCAGCACCTGTTGCAGGTCGGCCCGGGGCAACGCCCGAGACTCACCGACACCGGCCCAGACCGCGGCCACGTCCAGCTCGAACAACTCACGGCCGTCGGCGTCCAGGAACAGCTGGCGGAAGATCAGGTCGCCCAGCGGCCGCAGCGGCGCGTCGAGGCCGAGCAGCCGGAACGCCCGGGTGGCGTTGCCGGGCAGATAAATGCCGGCGCCCGGAACCGTGGTGGCGGGCAACTCCTCGACCACATCCGGCCGGAAGCCGGCGACCCGCAGGCCCCTGGCCGCGGCGAGACCTGCGACGCCGGCGCCCACGACGAGGATGCGCAAGGTCATCGCAGCAACGCCTCCGTGGGGGTAGTGGACACGCGTCGGAGCCACGACACTACCCGGCGCCACCGGAGCGGGGAACCCGCGACCATGGCGGCCTCCGATCCGCTCACGCCGGTACCAACTGACCGAGCGGCACCCCGGCCAGCGCCTTCACGTCCCGGGCCAGGTGTGCCTGATCCGCATATCCAGCCGTGACCGACACCTCGGCGAACGGCCTACCCCGGCGGGCCAGGCCGAGTGCCCGCTGCAGCCGCAGGATCCGGGCCAGCATCTTGGGCCCGTACCCGAACGCCGCCCGGACCCGCCGCTGCAGGTGTCGCGGGCTCAGGCCCAACGCCACGGCGATCGCATCCACCGGCTGACCGGCCCGCGCTCGCCGGGCCACGTCGACCATCGCCGGATCCGGCGGCGCCCAGCGGCGCCGCACCACCCGTTCCAGCTCGTCGACCGAGGTCACCGCGGCCAGCCGGCGCACCAGCGGTGCCGGCCAGAGCTCCTCGAGCGGGATCCGCCGGTCGGTGAGCTCATCGGCCGGCACGCCGAACACCGCCGGTCCGGAGCCCGCGGCGAACCGCAACGCCAGACTGTGGCTGCCGGCGGGCGGAGTCGCCAGGTGCGCGACGGTGTCCGGGCCGGCCACGATCAGCTGCCCGTCGGCCCAGATCAGATCCATGCAGCCGTCGGGCAGAATCCGCTTCACCCGTCCATCCGGCGGCGTCACGCTGCGCCAGGCGATCGCATGCGGCAGTCCGGCGGCCCGTTCCTGATACATGCCGGACACCCTGACACGGGGGTACGACAAAAACAGCGGACAATGGATCGGTGACCGACCGCCTGGACGAGTATCGCCGCAAACGCGACGCCAAGCGCACCCCGGAGCCGGTCCCGGCCGGACGGCCCGCACCGCGCGCCCGGGAGGACCGGTTCGTCATCCAGCAGCATCACGCCCGCAGCCTGCATTGGGACGTCCGGCTGGAACGCAACGGCGTGCTGGTCTCCTTCGCCGTCCCGCGCGGCCTGCCCCGTGACCGCAACCGGAACCACCTGGCCAAGCACACCGAGGACCACCCGCTGCAATACCTGGACTTCCACGGCGAGATCCCGGCCGGCGAGTACGGCGGCGGCCGGATGACGATCCACGACCACGGCACCTACGAGACGGACAAGTGGCGCGACGACGAGATCAGCGTCACCTTCCACGGCGAGCGCACCTCCGGCCGGTACGTCTTCTTCCAGACCAACGGCAACGACTGGATGGTCCGCCGGATGGACCCGGCCGAGCCGGGCTGGGAGCCGATGCCGGAGACGGTCGAGCCGATGCTGGCCATCACCGCGACCGGCCTGCCGGACCGGGACGCCGACTGGGGATACGAGATGGACTGGGGCGGCCGCCGCACGCTGGTGTTCGTCTCCGGTGGCCGGGTCAAGCTGCAGGACGCCGCCGGCGCCGACGTCACGTCGTGGTATCCGGAACTGCGGTCGCTCGGCGAGGCGCTGGCCCCGATCGAAGTGGTGCTGGACGGTGAGATCGTCGCCTTCGACGGCACCACACCGTCGGCCCACCTGCTCGGCCGGCGCACGGCACCACGCGATTCGGCCGCCGCGCGGCGGGCGGCCGAGCGTACCCCGGTACAGTTTCTGGCCTTTGATCTGCTCTGGCTGGAGGGCCACGCGACGGTGGAGGCGATCGGGTACGCGCAGCGGCGCGATCTCCTCGATGGCTTGTCGGTGGCCGGTGACAACTGGCAGACGCCGCCGTACTTTCCCGGCGGCGGCGAGTTCGCGCTGGAGGCGGCGGCCGCGCAGAGTCTTGCCGGCGTCGTGGCCAAACGCCTGGACTCGCCCTATCTGCCCGGCCAGCGCAGCCCGCATTGGCTTGCCATCGGCTGATCGGTGTTTATCCCGGTGAGCTGTGGAAAGCACACATCGCAATGTCTGCTGAACTCTGGAAGTCCGCGGTCCGCGTCCTCGATCACAACTGGTCCGGCGACCACATGGTCCCGTCCCGCCGGCTCTATCCCCATCAGTGGAGCTGGGACACCGCCTTCATCGCCATCGGATTGGCCGCTGTCAACCCGGCCCGCGCGTGGCGCGACCTGCGCAGCCTGTTCGAGGCGCAGTGGCCGGACGGCCGGGTGCCGCACATCGTGTTCGATCCGGCCACGGCAGAGGGTGACTACTTCCCCGGGCCGGCGTTCTGGGACGTGCCGGCGTACGGGTCCCGCGCCGCCCGCGGCAGCACCGGCCTGGTGCAGCCGGCCCTGCACGCGATCGCGGCCTGGGCCGTGTTCCGCCGGGCCACCGCGCCGGGCGCGGCCGGCGCCCAGGCGGCGACGGCCGAGCTGAGCTGGCTCTATCCCCGGCTGGTACGGCAGCAGGAATACCTGCTCGGCCACCGCGACGCCGGCGGGGACGGCCTGGCCGCCATCGTGCACCCGTGGGAGTCCGGGATGGACAACAGCCCGTCCTGGGATCAGGCGATGGGCGCGGTGCCGGCCGACCTGAGCCTGCTGGACCGGTTTCATCGCCGTGACCTGGACGTGGCCGACGCGGCGCACCGGCCGACCGACGCCGACTACGCACGGTACGTGCATCTGATGCTGTCCTACCGCGACGGCGGCTACGCGGACACCGACCTGCCGCGCCGGCACGACTTCGTGGTCGAGTGCCCGGCGTTCAACGCGATCCTGGGCGCCGCCGAGATCGCGCTGTCCCGGATCGCCGAGGCGGTGGGTGGCGACGCCGAGGCGCACCGCGACCGGGCGCACCGGATCACCGAGGCGATCACCCACCACCTGTACGACCCGGAGACGCGCACCTTCCGCGCCCGCGACGTCCGCACCGGCCGGCTCAGCCCGGCCCGCTGCGTGAACGGGCTGATGCCGCTGATCCTGCCCGGCCTGCCGGACCGGTACGTGGCCGACATCATGGCCGAGTTGTACTCGCCGCGGTTCGGTGTGCCGGTACCCAGTTACGACCGGACCGCGCCGGACTTCGACACGCTCCGCTACTGGCGGGGTCCGATCTGGATCAACGCGAACTGGCTCATCCGGTGCGGCCTGCGGCAGCACGGGTACGACACCGAGGCAGAGGACCTACGGGCCGCGATGCTCCGGCTGGTGCGGCAGGCCGGCCACTACGAGTACTTCCACCCGGGAAACGGCGAAGGCATCGGCGCCCCGGCGTTCAGCTGGACCGCCGCCTTGTATCTGGATCTCTCGGCCGCCTGAGCAGTCAGATGATCCGCTCCGCGGCGATCAGCGTGTCGCGGCCGTGGCCGGTGTGCACCACCGTGGCCGTCGGCAGCGTGAACAGCCGTTCCCGGATCGACTTCACGATGGTGTCGTAGTCGCTGTACGACCGCCCGGTCGCGCCCGGTCCGCCGTGGAACAGCGTGTCCCCGGTGAACACCGCGTTCAGCTCCGGGGCATAGAAGCACACCGCGCCCGGGCTGTGTCCCGGCGTGTGCAGCACGGTCAGGCCCTCGATGAGCTGGTTGTCGGCGAGTGGCTGCGGCATCGGCCGGTCCGGGTGGGTCAGCGTCCAGAGCGGTTCCTCGGCCGGGTGCAGGTACAGCGGCGCGCCGGTGCGTTCGGACAGTTCCGGCGCGACCCGGACGTGGTCGTCGTGCGCGTGCGTGAGCAGGATCGCGGTCACCCGCCGGTCACCCACCACCCGGAGGATGCCGTCCACGTCGTGCGGCGCGTCGATCACCACGCACGTCTCGTCGTCGCCGAGCACCCAGACGTTGTTGTCGACGTCGAAGGTCTGGCCGTCCAGCGAGAACGTCCCGCTGGTCACCCCGTGGTCCACCCGCAACGCCATCAGAAGATCACCACCGACCGCAGTACGCCGCCGGTGTGCATCTTGTCGAACGCGGCCTCGACGTCGTCCAGCGCGATCTCCTCGGTGACGAACGCGTCCAGGTCGAGACGGCCCTGCCGGTACAGCTCGGTCAGCAGGGGGAAGTCGCGGGTCGGCAGGCAGTCGCCGTACCAGCTGCTCTTGAGTGCGCCGCCGCGGCCGAACACCTCGAGCAACGGCAGCTCGATGGTCATCTCCGGGGCCGGCACGCCGACCAGCACCACGGTCCCGGCCAGGTCGCGGGCATAGAAGGCCTGCTCGTACGTCTCCGGCCGGCCCACCGCCTCGATCACCACGTCGGCGCCGAAGCCACCGGTCAGCTCCTTGATCGCGGCGACGACGTCGGTGCCCCGGGCGTTGACGGTGTGGGTGGCGCCGAAGTGCTTGGCCCACTCCAGCTTCTGGTCGTCGGTGTCGACGGCGACGATCGTGGTGGCGCCGGCCAGGTGCGCGCCCGCGATCGCGCCGTCACCCACGCCCCCGCAGCCGATCACCGCGACCGAGTCGCCCCGGGTCACCCCACCGGTGTTGATCGCGGCGCCGATGCCGGCCATCACCCCGCACCCGAGTAGTCCGACCGCGGCCGGGCGGGCCCGCTCGTCGACCTTCGTGCACTGACCGGCGTGTACCAGCGTCCTTTCCACGAACGCCCCGATGCCGAGCGCCGGGGTCAGCTCGGTGCCGTCCTCCAGGGTCATCTTCTGCGCGGCATTGTGCGTGTTGAAGCAGTACCACGGCTTGCCCTTGTGGCAGGCCCGGCACTGGCCGCAGACGGCGCGCCAGTTCAGCACCACGAAGTCACCCGGCGCCACCTCGGTCACGCCCGCGCCGACCGCCTCGACCACCCCGGCCGCCTCGTGCCCGAGCAGGAACGGGTAGTCGTCGGTGATGTTGCCCTGGCGATAGTGCAGGTCGGTGAAGCACACGCCGCACGCCTGGACCCGGACCACCGCCTCACCCGGCCCCGGGTCCGGCACCACGATCGTCGTCACCTCGACCGGCGCGCCCTTGGCACGTGCGATGACACCCCTGACCCGCTGACTCACCGCGACCACCTTTCCCACCTCGGAAGTGCTCGACCCACCCTCTCACCTTTACCGTGTGCAGGTGACATTGACCGCCCGTCTCGCCACCTCCTGGATGCTCGCCCTCCTCGGCGTCCTGCTCGTGGCCGCGCCCGCCCGCGCCGACCAGCCGTTCCGCGTTCCCGCCCAGGTCACCGACCGGGCCGGGGCGCTCACCGACCGGACCGCCGTGGACGCGGCGCTGGCCCGGCTGCAGTCGGACACCGGCCTGCAGTTGTTCGTGGTCTTCGTGGACTCCTTCGACGGCACCCCGGCCCAGCAGTGGACCGACGAAACCGCGGCGCTCAGCGACCTGGGCACCCGGGATGCGCTGCTCGCGGTCGCGACCACCGACCGGGCGTACGCGTACTCCTTCCCCGCCGATGCCCGGCTGTCCGACGCCGAGCTGGCCGAGGTCGCGGCCGACGACATCGAACCCGCCCTGAGCCGCGGCGACTGGGCCGGCGCGGTGGTGGCCGGCGCGGACGGTTACCGGACGGCGGCGACGGCGACCGGCGGTTCCCGCCTGGTCTGGGTGGCGGTGGTGTTCGCCGCGGTGATCGGTGGCGCGCTGCTCTGGCTGGCGGTCCGGCGCCGCCGGACCGCCGCCGCCGCGCCCGGCGGCCCGGCTCCCGGCCCGGCCGGCCCTTCGATCGAGGAGCTGTCCGCGCAGGCCAACGCCCTACTGCTCGAGCTGGACGACGACCTGCGCGCGAGCGAGCGTGAACTCGACCTGGCCACCGCCCAGTTCGGCGAGCCGGCCACCGAGCGGTTCCGGGCCGCGCTGGAGGCGTCCCGCCGGGACGTGGCGGAGGCGTTCCGGCTGCGGATGAGGCTGGAGGAGGAGCCGGCGCCGGACGAGGTCACCCGCCACGGGATGCTGGCGGACATCATCGAGCGGTGCCGCCTCGCCGACGCCCGCCTGGACGCCGAGTCGGATGACTTCGATCGCCTGCGCGACCTGCAGGGCCGCGGCGCCGCGGCGGCGGACGAGGTGGACCGCCGCCGGACGACCGTCGAGGCGGCGCTGCCCGCCGCGGCCACGGCGTGGGAGACCCTCGATTCCCGGTACGCCGGCCCGCCGGTGATCGCCGTCACCACCAACCTGGACCAGGCTCGCGAGCGACTGGCGTTCGCCGCCGAGGCGACCACCCGCGCCCGCGCCGCGCTGACCCGGGCGACCGCCCCACCGGACGTCCCCGCCGCCGAACCGGCCGGCCCGGAGACGCCGGCGGAACCCGGCGGTGGGACGGGCACGGCCCTCGAGGGGCGGGCCGAGGCGGCGCTGGCGGTACGGGCCGCCGAACAGGCCGTCGATCAGGCCGAGCAGCTCATCGCGGCGATCCACCGGACGGTCACCGACCTGGACACCGCCCGCCGGTCGGCCGACGCGCTGATCCTGGAGGTGGAAGCCGAGCTCGCCGCCGGTCGTGCCGGGCAGGCCGCCGGCAGCGCCGCACCCGCGCTGGCCGCGGCGGTGTCGAACGCCACCCAGACGCTGGCCGCCGTCCGCGCCGAGCTGGCCGCCGCCAAACCCGACCCGGTGAGCGCGGCGGCCCTGTTGCAGGCCGCCGACGCCGCCCTCGACCAGGCCCTGGCCGAAGCCCGCGACCAGGCCGAACGGGTGGCCCGCGCACGCAGTCTGCTGGCCCAGGCGCTGCCGGTGGCGCGGGCCGAGGTGGCCGCGGCGACCAACTTCATCACCACCCGCCTGGGCGCGGTGGACACCGGTGCCCGGACCGCCCTGTCCGAAGCGCAACGGCACCTGGCGCTGGCCGAGAGCATGGCCTCCGATGACCCGGTCACCGCCGTCGCCGAGGCCCGGCAGGCGCAGCAACTCGCCGCCACCGCGACCCAGTACGCCCAGGCCGACGTGCAGCGCTGGAGCACCGGCTACGGCGGCGGATACGGCAGGTACGGCGGCTTCGACGCGGGTTCGTTCGCCGGCGCGGTGCTCGGCGGCATCCTGGCCGGCGGCGGGCGGCATCACGGCCGGTCCGGCGGCTTCGGCGGCGGCGGCTTCAGTGGCGGCGGTTTCGGCGGCAGCGCCAGCCGAGGCCGCCGCGGCGGCGGCGGCCGCTTCTGAGCGGAGCGAGGGTGACCAACGCACGGACATGGCAGTGAGGACGGCCGCAGAGCGCAGCGTGCGGCCGTCCGGAGCGACCTCGGCGGGAGCGGCGGTCCGTACCCCGACGCAAGCTACGAAATCGAATCAAGTGAACGGCCGAACCTCGACCGGGCTTTCCAGCAGGCTGTCGCACACCTTGGCCAGCTGCTTGACCTGCGTCGAGGTGAGCCGGTCGAAGATCAGCTGCTGGACCGCCTCGGCGTGGCCCGGTGCCGAGGCCACCACCTTGTCCCAGCCCGTCTCGGTGAGCACCGCGATCTGCACCCGGCCGTCCTCCGGGTCCCGCTCGCGGTGCACCCAGCCCTGCGCCTCCAGCCGCGCCACGACGTGGGAGAGCCGGGAGAGGGAGGCGCCGGCGAGTTTGGCGAGCTTGCTCATCGCCAGCCGGCGGTCCGGCTGCTCGGAGAGGGTGACCAGCACGAGATAGCCCATGTGGGTCAGACCGGCGTCGCGTTGCAGCTGGCCCTCCAGCGCCGCGGGGACCTTGAACAGCACCTGGATGAGCCGTCGCCAAGCCTGCTGTTGTTCGTCGGTCAACCACCGGGGCTCGTCCATGGTGGCAGGTTAGTTACTCGTGATCGTGATGCCATCGCCCGGGTGGCCAGCCTTGACCGCCACCGCTACTCTGCACGGTGACTTTCCACCGACACGGCGCCGGAACCGGCCTGGCTGGGGGGCCTCGGCCGGTTCCGGCGTCGTGTGTAGCGGTGTCAGGAATTCGGCGGCTCGTCCTTGCCTTGCTCCTCGAGCCGGTCCGCTTCCTCCTTGGTGTGGTGCACCGCGCCGTCGGCGTGCTCCGGCGGGCCGTACACGGTGTAGAGAACGAGCGGGTTCGGGCCCTCGTTGGTGAAGTTGTGCTTCTTGCCGGCCGGCACCACCACCAGGTCGCCCTGCTCCACCTTGCGGGTCTGCCCGCCGACCTTGGCCTGGCCGACGCCGCTGACGAAGGTCAGGATCTGGTCGACCTCGTGGACCTCCTCGCCGATCTCGCCGCCCGGCGGGATCGTCATGATGACCAACTGGGTGTGCTTGCCGGTCCACAGCACCCGGCGGAAGTCCGGGTTCTGTTCGGCCACGGTTGCGATCGTGTAGTGCTCCATGCACCGGTTAATACCCGAACCCGCCGTTCTCGAACGGGGCCGGCCGGCCGATCAGATAGCCCTGGACGTAGTCGACGCCGAGCTCCCGCAGCATCCGCAGGGTGGGTTCGTCCTGCACGAACTCGGCGACGGTGTGGATGCCGTACGCCTGGCACACCTGCACCAGCGCCCGCACCAGCACCTGGTCCTGCGGATTGCGGACGAGGTCCACCACGTACTCCCCGTCGATCTTGACCAGGTCGATCGGGAACAGCCGCAGATAGCGGAACGAGGCGTACCCGGAGCCGAAGTCGTCCAGCGCCAGCTGGCAGCCCAGCTCGCGGACCCGGTCGGCGAACCGCCGGGCCTCGCTCAGGTTGCCGATCAGCGCGGTCTCGGTGATCTCGAAGGTGAGCTGCTCGGGATTCACCCGGTACTGCTCGATCAGCCGTTCCGCCTCGTCGGTGAGCCGCGGATCGCCGACCGAGCGGCCGGACAGGTTGATCTGCAGGCACAGATCGCTGCGCTCGGCGGCCAGCTGCATGGCCCGCTCGACCACCCACAGGTCGATGTCGAAGATCGCATCGAGGCGTTCCGCGGTGTCCAGCACCTGGATCGGCGACTGCGGGCCGTCGGTGTCGTCGAGCACCCGCAGCAGCAGCTCATGCCGGGTGACGGTGTTGCTCTGCAGTTCCAGGATCGGCTGGGCATACAGGGTGAACCGGTCGGTGCCCAACGCGTCGGTGACCCGGTCGCGGTACGAGCCCTGGCGGTCGCGGACCGGCATCGGCCCGGGCACCTGGGTGAGCGGCCGGCCGGCGTGCCGGGCCTTGCGCCACGCCTGCTCCGCGTCGATCAGGAGGTCGTGGCTGCTTGCTTCGGTGTCCGGCGGATACCGAACCAGCCCGCCCCAGGCCCGCGCCCGGGACCAGGCGTCCGGCAGGACGAATGCCTGCGCTCGCAGCGCGTCGACGAGCACGTCGGCCCGGCGCCGGGCGACCGTCCAGGAGGTGCCGGCCATCAGCACGCCGATCTCGTTCGGCCCGACCCGGCCGAGCCGGTCGTCCGTCCCGACCATCCCCTCCAGCACGCGGGCCGCGCGGTGCAGCAGTTCGGCGTTGCGTTCCGGCCGGATGTGGTCCTTCTGGGTCCGGTCCGGCTCCACCCGGATCACCAGCACGGCGCCGCCGCGGCGCAGCGCCCGGTCCAGCTCGTCGGCGAAGCCGGCCCGGGTGAGCAGGCCGGTGGCCGGGTCCGGCTCGGCGACCGAGATCTGCACGGTCTCGTCACGCTTGGCCAGCCGCACCTTCTCGCGCCGGGCGCGTTCCCGCGCGGAGACGTCGGTGACCGTGCCCCGGATGCCGCGGACCGCCTGGTCCGGCCCGGTCACCGGTTCCAGCCGGCAGTCGACGTCGAACCATCCGCCGTCGGCCCGGACCAGCCGGACGGTGGTGTCCACGGTCTCGCCGCCGGACCAGGCGCGGGTGATCGCGCTCAGCGCGCGGCCCTGGTCGTCGCGGTGCACATGCCGGGCCAACAGCTGCCGGCCGGCCTCGTCCGCGCCGGGCGGCCGGCCCAGCATCGCGCCGAGGGCCTCGGACCAGACGACCTCGTCACCGGCCGCGTTGTAGGAGAACCAGGCCTTCTTGGACCGGGTGTCGCTGGCGGGGCGGCGGGAGGGTTCGTCGTGCCACGCGCGCGGACGCGGGATGCGTCCGTCGGGTGCCGTCATGTACGCGCCGCCCCCTCCCGCCTGTGTACCGTTGCCCCTCACCTATTACGACCCGTCACCGCGGGGCATAACAACGGGCGTCCGAACCAATGTTTTCGCCGACCACCCAACAAAACCATGATCTGCGATTTCTCGGCCTAACGGGGTGTCGAAATGGCCGATCGGACGACCACCACACCGCATTTGGTGACCCTCCGCTTACCGCAGTGTCCATGACGGACAGTCACCTTGTGTGTTGATGTTGGAACCTTGTGCAATGCGGTACCCAACCCTCGATCAAGCCATGCACACAACGTCCCGGAAGCGCTGCATCTGGTGACGGATAGGGTGGCAATTCGGCAACGTGAGCGAGGACGACGCATGGGGATCATCCGGGACATGCAGCGGGCGCACGCCACACAGGCAGCCGCCCAGCAACGGGCTACCACCGCCGCGACCCGGCAGCGGGACCTGATCCGGCGCAACGCCGATCTGGCCATCGCCGCCGCGCAGCGGGCCGCCGCGGACGCGGAACGGGAGCGGGAACGGCACCGGCTGTACGTCGAGGCACGGACCGCCGACGCGGCCGCCGCCAACGCCGACCTGCGGGCCCGCCTGGCCGACCTGGATGCACTGCTGGTGTCCACCCTGGACGTCGACGACCACATCGACCTGGACCGGTTCAAGAAGCCGGTCCAGGTGCCGCCGTTCGACCCGGGACCGCTCGGCCGGCCGATGCCCGAGCCGTCGTGGGAGAGCTTCCAGCCGCCGGTACCGCGCGGCGTAGGCAAGATCCTCGGCGGCGAACGCCTGGCCCAGCAGCAGCACGCGGCCGCGCGGCAGGCCTACCAGGAAGCCCGCGCCCGGTGGGTGGACGCCGAAACGCGGCGATTGCGACAGCTGGCTGCCCGGGAGCAGGCGTACGAGGACACCACGCGCAGATACCGCGCGAAGATCAAGGCGTACAACGCCGAGGTGGACCGGTTCGCCCGGGCGGTGGCCGCCGCCGACCCCTCCTCGGTGGTCGAATACTTCGCGATGGTGCTCGGCAACTCGGTTTATCCGGACGACTTCCCGCAGCACTTCCGGCTCGCGTACCTGCCGAAACAGCGTCATCTACTGATCGAGTACCACCTGCCACCGGTCGAGGTGATCCCGATCGTCAAGGAGTACCGGTACGACCGGGTCCGCGACGACCTGGCGGCGGTGCCGCGCGACCACAACGAGATCCGCCGCCGGTACACCGAGGTCATCGCCCAGGTCACGCTGCGGACCGTGCACGAGGTGGTGGAGGCCGACCGGGGCGGCCTGGTGCGGCAGATCTCGTTCAACGGCATCGTCGACACCATCGACCGGCGCACCGGGCGGTTCGTCCGGCCCTGCCTGGTCACGGTGCGCACCGACCGGGACACGTTCGCCGCCATCAAGCTGCGCCGGGTCGACCCGGTGGCCTGCCTCAAGCACTTGGCGGCCGGGCTGTCCGGCCGGCCCGACGAACTGGACGGGGTGCCGCCGCAGCTGGACTTCGACCGGGAGGCGGACAACGACTTCACCAGCGAGTTCAACGTGCTGGCCGACATCGACGAGCGGCCGAACCTGCTCACCATGAGCGACGGCGTGTTCGCCCAGCTGCTCACCGACCTGTTCGGCAACATGGGCCTGCAGATGGGCGAGGCGGCCCGGATCCAGCACGGCACCCGCTGGACGGCGACCGATCCGCGGCCGGTGTTCGGCGGCACGGTGGTGGTGTACGCGATCCGCGGCACACCGGTCGGCGCGGCCGGCGCCCACTCGCTGGCCGGCGCGGTCAGCGCGGCCGGCGCCACCAAGGGCATCCTGGTCGCCACGGCCGGTTTCGACCCGGACGCGCACGAGGCGGTGGCCGGCCGGCCGCTGGAGCTGATCGACGGCACCGCCCTGATCACGCTGCTGGCCCGGCACAGCCGGATCAAGGCCCGCCTGGAGCCGGAGCCGGCATGATCCGCAGTTCCTCGATGCGCCGCCAGACCGGGCGCATCGCGGCCTCCGGCTCGCGGGCGAAGACGCTGCCCCGGATGCGGACGAACACGCAGTTGCCGACCCGTTCCAGGACGGCCTGGCGGCGCATGTCGGACGCCCACTCCTCCGGGCCGCGGTACGCGTCGCCGTCGCACTCGATGGCCAGCCGCCGCCCGTCCGGGGCCGGCAGCACGAAGTCGATCCGGTAGGCGCCGATCCGGAACTGCGGAATCGGCCGGTAGCCCCGGTCGGTCAACCGCTGGTACACGTCCCGCTCGACGCCGGTCTCCGGGTCGCCACCGGGCTCGGTGGCGGACACCGGGGACAGCGCGTAGTTCAGCAGCAGCGCCCGCGCGTCGTCGGCCAGCATCTGGGCCGGCTGCACCGAGTGGAAAATCCACAGCTGGTCCCGGGCCCGGGAGGCGGCGACGTTGATCCGGCGGTGGTACTCGCGCTTGGTGAAGGCGGCCACCCGGCCGTCCTGGGCGGACACCACCATGGACACCAGCACCACGTCCCGCTCGTCACCTTGGAACGTGTACGCGTCGCCGACCCGCAGCCGGCGTCGCTCCATCTCGTCCTCGCCGATCGCCTCGCGGATCCGCTCCAGCAACAGCGCCGCCTGGCCGCTGGTGCTGAGCAGGCTGATCACCCCGAAGGATTTGCCGGCGTAGGTGGGGTCCCCGGTCATCTGGGACACCGCCTCGACGAGGGCCGTCGCCTCGGCGAGGTTCACGTTGTCGTCCCGCACTCCGTCCGGCCGGAACACCGTACGGATCGGCGCCAGTGCCGGACGGTCCGCCCGCAGCGGCATGATCTTGCCGTCGTAGTAGTGCCGCGAAGAGAACTCGATGATCTGCGGCACGCACCGGAAGTGTTCGGTCAGCAGGATCCGCTCCGGCGACCGGCGCACCGCGTGGTCGTAGAGCGAGGACTCCGGGTCGAAGTGCTCAGCCGACGGCACCTCCTTCAGATGACTGTGGATCAGGCCGGTCACCGGGCCGACGAAGCCCAGCTGCGGCCCGATCTGCTGGTCGTCGCCCACCACCACGGCCCGCTCGGCCAGCGCCAGCACCGGCAGCGCGAACAGGTCCGCCTGCGACGCCTCGTCCACGATGACCACATCAAAATGTGCCCCGCCGGCGAACTGCTCGATGGCCCGGTCCACGGACATCACCCACACCGGGACGGCCTCGACCGCCGACGCCATCGCCCGCTGAGCGTGGGCCTGCCACGCCGCCGCGTTGCGCCCGGTCCCCTTGCCGATCTTGCGGAGGGCGGTGGTCCAGTCGGCCAGCGCCGCCCGCCGCCGGTCGTCCAGTGCCAGCGACACCTCCAGCCAGGCCGACGCCACCACCAGCTCGGCGGTGAGCGACCGGATCTTCTCTCGGGCCAGCTCCACCCGGCGGCCCAGCACGGCCGGGTCCACGCTGCCGACCACGTCGTCGAACCAGGTCTGCGCCCGGCGCCAGGCCCACGCCTCGTCCGCCCGGGCCGTGGTCTCCCCGGCCTCGATCCGGTCGGCCCACTCCGGCGCGGCGGCGGCCAGCCGGTTGCGCAGCTCGGTGTACCGCTCGACGTCGGGTCGCAGCGCGCGCAGGCGGTTCACCTCGGCGATCGCTTCGTCCCAGCCGTCCAGGCCGGCCCAGGCCACGGCGAGGTGCGGCCAGCGCGCCACCCGGTCCGCGACGGCCGCGTCCGCGGCCCGCAGCTCATCCAGATCACCAACCGCCGGCCCCGCGTCCAGCCGGGCCGCGATCCCGGCCAGGCGCGCGGCGTCCAACTCCAGCTCCTGCTGCGGTACGAGCAGACGCAGGCGCGCCGAGAGATCCGGCCAGTGTTTGGTGTCCCAGTCCAGCGACTGCGCCGCATCGGCCAGCAACGACCCGGCCCACCGCTCGGCGTCCGGGCCCGGGTCCGGAATGCCCAGCCGCTCGACCCACTCGGACCAGTGGTCGCCGAGCCGGCGCCGGGCGCGGGCGCGCCGCACCCATGCGGCCGCCAGGTCGACGTCCTCCACCGAGCGCAGCGGCTCGTCGTCGACCTTCACGTCGTTGGCCAGCCGGTGCAGGCCCGGCTGCATCATCCGGCTGATGCCCTTCCCCTGGGCGTACCGCTGGCGGATCTCGGTCAACTGGGCCAGCAGGCGTTTCGGCTCGGCGGCCACCGTTTCCGGGACGGTCACCCGGTGGCCGGCCAGCGTCCGGGCCAGCCCGGCCAGCTCGGTGAGCTGCGCCGAGGTGGCCGCCACGTGGTCGGCCCACACGGTCTGCCAGTGCGGGTCGTCGAGCAACCGGCCCAGCCGGTCGGTCCAGGTGCCTTCGCGCCGGTGCAGCCACGCGACGGCCTCGTGCAGATCGGCCAGCGTCTCGGCGAACCGATCGCGGCCGTACTCCCGTACCGCCGCAATGTCGACGCCCTGGTCCGCCAGCCGGGCCGTTTCGGCGGCGGCCGTATCGCGCCGGGCCCGATCCGCCGCCGCCGTGGCCGCGTCCGCCAGGTCGGCGGTCTCCGGCAGCGCTCGCACCGCCGCGGCCCGGTCCGCCGGATCCAGCCGCGCGGCCAGCTCCATCAGCGTCCCGAACTCCTCAGCGGTCAGCGGCGGCGGCCCGGACACCGGATCCGGGATGGTGCCGTGCTCGGCGGCACGCCCCCGCAGCCAGGCGCCCACCTCGGCCGGACTCAGATCAACCCCGTCGATGGCGTACGTGCCGGCTTCCTTCTCGGCGATCGCCCGCAACCCGCCCTGCGCCTGGGCCAGCTCCCGCTCGGCGTCCGTCAGCCGGCCGGTCAGCCGGTGCACCCGGGCGGTCTCGGCGGCCCGGTCCAGGGTGGCGGCGCGGTCGGACAGCTCCCGGGCGGCCAGCTGCAGCTGCACCAACTGGTCGGTGGTTCGGCCGAGCACGGCCAGGCAGAGCGCGCGGATGCCCTCCGGCAGGCCGTCGCGAAGCACCCGCAGCGGGTCCTCCTTCTGCGCCACCACCAGCACCCGCTTGCCGTTGGCCATCAGATGGCAGATCAGGTTGCGGATGGTGTGCGTCTTGCCGGTGCCGGGCGGGCCCTGCACGGCGACGTTGCGGTGCTGGGCGAGCCGCCGCGCGATCGACTCCTGCGCCTCATTGGTGGGCAGCGGCATGAGCAGCCGATCACCGACCCGGTGCCAGTCCTCCGGGCGGTCGTCGGGCAGCCGCAGCTTGCTGGGCTCGTGCGCGACGATCGCGGACAGCGCGCCGGCGCCGTGGCCGGCCACCAGCCGGTCGCGCAGGTTCTCCAGGAAGCCGCGCAGATGGCGCTGCCGGGGCCGCGCGAAGATCACTGCGGTGTCCACGATGCGGGTGCGTGCGGTGGTCTCGGCGCCGGGATCCACCACGATCCGGTCGTAGCCGAGCCGGCCCAGCGCCCGCTCGAAGAACTCCCGCCGGTCCAGGTCGTTCCACAGGTCCACCTCGACCGTGCCACCCGGCCCGGTCAGCGCCAGAACCTGGCTCAGGAAACGCTCGTCGGTGCCGGCCAGCGCGTCGGCCTGCAGCCGGGCCGGGCCGGCCGGTGACACCGAGATCAGCGACCGGTCGGGCTCGTACTCGATGATCACCGGCGTCGCGACCAGCGGGTAACGCACCCGGTTGTCGCCGATCGTGGTCTCCAGCACGCCGTGGCCCCAGACCAGCTCGGTGCCGGCCGGGTTCATGTCGATCAGGTGCATCAGATCGAAGAGCTGCCGATGCCAGACGCGGGTCTTCTCCGCCTCGGCGGTCAGCTGCACCCACGGCCGCCAGTGCGCGTCCTTCCAGGCCGCCAGCTCCTCGTCGTCGCCGGCCGGCTCACCCTCGCGCAGCCGGTGCCGCAGCTCGGCCGGCACCTCGACCGGTGGCGGCAGTTCCGGCAGGCCGACCCGCAGCCAGGACGCGGCAGCGGCGGTCGGCCCGGCCTGGCATGCCGGGTGGGTGGGCCGGGCGTCCAGCCAGTGCGCCTCGGCCGGGACGGTGCGGGCCGGGCGTTCCATCTGTGCGCGTACGGCCAGCAGGTAGTCCGCGACGGCGACCGCGCGGTCCCGGATGACCTCCGGCGACTCCTGCTGTGGCTGGGACATTCTTCGCAGGTTATCCGACGGCCGCAGCCCGGCCCTTGTCACCGATCGCGGGTGTTGGAACGCTGACGGCGTGGGTTCCGGGCTCAGCAGCCAACGTTTGACGCAGTTGCTGGCCCTGCGCCTGCCGCCGGACGACTATGCGATCTTCGGCAGCGGGCCGATGCTGGCCCATCGGCTCAAGACCGAGGTGCGCGACCTGGATGTGATCGCCCGAGGCACGGCGTGGGCGGCGGCGGTGAAGCTGCGCGCACCGGTGGCGGCGCCGTCCGGCAGCGGCCTGATGGTCGAACTGGACGGCGGCAGCCTGCAGATCTTCAGTGCCTGGACGTCGCCGGCCTGGGATGTGGACCGGCTGATCGACGAGGCCGACGTGTTCGGCGGCATCCGGTTCGTCCGGCTGGTGCTGGTGTTGGCCTGGAAACGGCAGTCCGGCCGGCCGAAGGATCTCGCCGACATCGAGGTGATCGAGGCCTATCTCGGGTGACGGGCCGTCAGAACAGCGCGCTGTACGCGTTCAGCGCGGGCTGCCCGCCGAGGTGGGCATAGAGCACCGTGGACCCCTTGTCGATCTCGCCGCGGCGGATCAGGTCGATCAGGCCGGCCATCGACTTGCCCTCGTACACCGGGTCGGTCACCATGCCCTCGGTGCGGGCCGCGACCCGCATCGCGTCCAGCGTGGACTCGTCCGGGATGCCGTACGTCCCGGCGTGGTAGCGGTCGTCCAGCAGCACCTCCGGCTCGCGATCCACGCCCAGCAGATCGGCGGTGTTCCGGGCGATGCGGGTGACCTGGTCGAGGGTCTCGGCCGGCCGGGCCGACGCGTCGATCCCGATCACCCGCCGGCCGGCCGTCTCCGCGGCGAAGCCGGCGACCATGCCGGCCTGCGTGCTACCGGTCACCGAGCACACGATGACGGTGTCGAAGAAGACGCCCAGCTCTCGTTCCTGCTGCTGCACCTCGCGGGCCCAGTTGGCGAAGCCCAGCCCGCCGAGCCGGTGGTCGGACGCGCCGGCCGGGATGGCGTACGGCTTGCCACCGGCCGCCGTCACCTCGCCGATCGCCTGTTCCCAGGTCTCCTTGAAGCCGATGCCGAAGCCGGCCCGCACCAGCCGCACGTCCGCACCTGCCAGCCGGCTGATCAGGATGTTGCCGACCTTGTCATAGACGCTATCCGGCCAGTCCACCCAGCTTTCCTGGACCAGCACGCACTTCAGTCCGGCGTACGCGGCGACCGCCGCCACCTGCCGGGTGTGGTTGGACTGCACGCCGCCGATCGAGACCAGCGTGTCGCAGCCCTGTGCGAGCGCGTCGGCCACCAGGTATTCCAGCTTGCGGGTCTTGTTGCCGCCGTACGCGATGCCGGAGTTGCAGTCCTCGCGTTTGGCCCAGATCTGGGCGCCGCCCAGGTGCCGGGTAAGCCGATCCAGCCGGTGTACCGGTGAGGGCCCGAACAGCAGCGGATACCGGTCGAAGTCGTCGAGTGCCATGCCCCCTTCATACCGCCTGGGCCGGCTTCAGCGGGACGTTCGCCGGTTGTACAGCACCGTGGCCACGGCGTACGCGACGATCAACAGCCCGCCGAACCAGGCCACCGCGGTCCAGGCGGCGCCCGCCACCGGCGTGCCGGTCATCAGGCCGCGCAACGTTTCGATGACCGGGGTCATCGGCTGGTGTTCGGCGAAGCCGCGCAACACCGTCGGCATCGTCTCGACCGGGACGAACGCGCTGCTGAGGTACGGCAGGAACAGCACCACGAAGCTGAACGAGGAGGCGCTCTCCACCGAGCTGGCGACCAGCCCGAAGCACACCGAGATCCAGGACATGGCCAGGATGTACAGCGTCAGCACGGCGGCGGCGAGCAGCCAGTCGAGCGGGCCGGCGACCGGCCGGAAACCGATCGCGAAGGCTACCGCCAGCACCAGCACCGTGGAGCACAGGTTGCGGATCAGGCCGGCGGTGACGTGTCCGATCAGGACGGCTGACCGCAGGATCGGCAGGGACCGGAACCGGTCGATCGCCCCGGTGGTCATGTCGTCGGCGACCGGCACGCCGGCCGACGCCGCGCCGTACCCCGCGCACAACAGCACGATGCCGGGGACCACGTAGGTCAGATAGGCGCCGTCCGGGGCGATGGCGCCGCCGAACACGTACACGAAAAGCAGCAGCATCAGCACCGGCAACAGCACGCCGATGAACAAGGTGTCCAGCGCGCGCCGGGCGTGCCGGAGGCTGCGCCCGATCATGATCCCGGCATCGTCGATGGCGGCCAGCATGGCGGGTCAGCCCTTCGTCATGGTCAGGAAGACGTCGTCGAGGCTCGGCCGGTGCACGGCCACCCGGTCCACCGCGACACCCGCCGAATCCAGGCGGTTGAGCAGGTCGCGCACCTCCGCCGCGGTGCCGTTGGTCGGAACGACCAGCGCGCCGCGTTCCGCGCCGGCCGGCCGGTCGCTCAGGACGGCCAGGGCGCGGTCGACCATCGCGGGTTCGCCGATCCACAGCTCGACCCGTTCACCGGACAGCTGTCCCTTGAGCTCGGCCGCCGTACCCTCGGCGATGATCTCGCCGCGGTCGAGCAGCGCGATCCGGTCGGCGAGCTGGTCCGCCTCCGCCAGGTATTGCGTCGTCAGCAGCACCGTCACACCGCGGCCGGCCAGCGCCCGCACGGCGGACCAGGTGCTCTGCCGGCTGCGCGGGTCGAGTCCCGTGGTCGGCTCGTCCAGAAACAGCACCCGCGGGGAAACGACCAGGCTCGCGGCCAGGTCGAGTCGGCGACGCATGCCGCCGGAATAGGTCCGCACCAACCGGCGCCCGGCATCGACGAGATCGAACTGCGCCAGCAGCTCGGCCGCCCGCCGCCGGGACCCGCGCCGCCCGAGCCGCCGCAACCGGCCCAGCAGGACCAGGTTTTCCTCGCCGGTGAGCAGCTCGTCGACCGCCGCGTACTGACCGGTGAGGCTGATCGCCCGCTGCACCCGGCGCGGCTCGCGCAGGACGTCATGCCCGGCCACGATCGCGGTGCCGGCGTCCGGCCGGATCAGCGTGGCGAGGATGCGTACCGCCGTGGTCTTGCCGGCGCCGTTCGGCCCGAGCAGTGCGAAGACCGATCCGGCCGGCACCGTCATATCAAGGTCGCGCAGCACCCGCATCGCGCCGTACGACTTGGCCAACCCCCGTACCTCGATCACCGCACCACCCACCGTGTATGGCCTAAGCGGATGTGTATGTTATACACAGTTCTAGGATGTGGTCAATGGACATCGGTCGGCTGCCCAAGAACCTGGTGGTGCTCTACGAGCCCCGCGACGCCCACCGGCGCGGCCCGCGGCCGGCCCTGAGCCTGGCCGCCGTGGTCGGCGCCGCGATCGAGATCGCCGACGCCGACGGCTTGGCCGGCGTCTCGATGAGCAAGGTGGCCGAGCGGCTGGGTTACACCACGATGTCGCTGTACCGGTACGTCAAGAGCAAGGACGAGCTACTCGTGGTGATGGCCGATGCCGCCACCGGCGAGCACCCACCGGTGGTCAACGCGGAGTCCTGGCGGGCCGGGCTGGCCGCGTGGACCGGGAGCATTTTCGCCACGTACCGCCGTCATCCGTGGTTGCTGCAGGTGCCGATGAGCGCGCCACCGGCCGGTCCGTCACAACTGCTGTGGATGGAGGCCGGCCTGCAGAACCTGGCGCGGGTCGACCTTCCGATCGGCCACAAACTGCAGATCATTCAACTGCTGCACGGGTACGCCAGGGGCGAGGCCCAGATGAGCACGGACCTGAGCTCGCTCGCCCCGGACGCGGCCACCACCGCCGGCTACGGCGAGATCCTGCGCACCGTGACGAACCCGGCGACCCACCCGGCGTTGTGCGAGCTGGTGGCCAGCGGCATCTTCGACGGACCCACCGACTACGACGAGGACGTCGACTTCGGTTTCGGCCTGACCACCATTCTCACCGGCGTCGCGCAGCTGATCGAACACCAGGCGCGGGGCCTGGTCAGGGGAACTGCAGGCGTCTCGACCGGGGAATGACCCCAGGGCCCGGTCAGGGGAACTGCAGGCGTCTCGGCCGGGGAATGACCGGGGGTGGCAGCGGCAGGTCGTCGAGATTGCTCCAGTTCAGCGAGCCGTTGTCGGTCGACTTGATCTCGCCGAGGCAGGCGCGCAGCAGACCCAGGTTGGGAGCGCCCGCGTATCCGGCGATGACCACCTCGGGCCGCGGCTCGATCCTCGCGATGGCGGCGCAGATCTTCGACACTTCGCGCTCGTCCACGGCGTCGAGCGGAAGCGGCGGCTCGGTCTGGGACCGGCGCCAGGGCGGGCCGAACCGGCGGAGCAGCTCGCGCGCCAGGCGGCCGAACGAGCGCCCGACGTCGGCGTCCCGCATCGACGTGCGGGCGGACTGGCCGTAGCACCACGGCACCAGGACGTGGCCGTTGATCACGACGAGCTGGTAGACGGACTTCGGCACGCTGATCACCTCGGCGCCGGGCAGCGTGCCGAGGAACAGCACGAGTTCCTCGTACGGAAGGGGCCAACGCGGGTTGGCGAGCACGCGTTCGGTGGCCTGTGTGGTGGCCGGGTGTGCGTTGATCTCGCGTTCGATCGCCGTGCTCAACGCCTCGGGAACCCGGGTCCAGAGTTCGGCGGCCACCTTGTCGCCGAACTGCTCGACCACCCACTCACTAGGACCGACCAGAACGTCTGGACGCATTCTGTACCACCACCGTCCGTGTCGCTGGCGCTACTGTTGGCTAGAAGAGTTCCATCTCCAGTGATCGACTGGAAGGGGTGTCTGGCGGGATCCCAAAAACGCCGGTCAATGACATCCCAAGAACCGATCAAACCGCTGGCGCGACGCCGAGACAGCAGGTCAGGCGGCTGCCGAAAGATGCAACTTGCACGGCACGCCACCCATCAAAGGTGCCTGTTCGGGGCCGTCTGAACGATGAAACAGGATGGCTGTTTCTGGCGGAACAACGTCCGTTCACAGTGACCTTAACCAGCGCTAACGCCCGGGTTGCCGGGCCCGGGATCGGGACCGCCCGGTCCACGTGGACAGCTTCCCCGCGGCTGCCGGCGGCGTCTCGCGCAGGGGTCGGCCGGTGAGGCTGCCGACCACGGTGTCAAATTGCCGACAGTTACTCCTGCGCAGGGAATCTGCTATGGGCGGCCCGGATGCTCCGACGTGGATCCACACCGGAACGGCACCTTGCCGATCGCTTCACTCCCTTGGCGTGACGACCGTCAACCCGGCCCCGGCGTTCCGCCGGAGGTGACCTGCGCGCCGTCCGCCACCGCGGTCCACCGCTTGCTCCACTCGTCGCGCACGGTGTCGAAGGCGGCGTCGTCCAGTCCATACGTCGAGACCACGATCTGCATGCCCGTCGCGTCCGGACTGTCCAGCGGTGCCCGCGCGGCTGCCACCACCAGGGATCCACCCGGCGCGGCGACCCAGGCGACCCGGCTGCCGGCCCGGCGCCACTCCCCGTCGACCATCGCCAGCACCTGCCGTCCGGTCGTCTCCCCGGTCAGGTAGAGGGTGCGCCGCCGGCCCGGTGGCCGCTGCTCGAGCAAGAACGTGAGCTGCACCAGGAAAGCTCGCCAGCCTTCCTCGATGGCGTCGTACGCGTCCGGGTCGGCCGGTGGGTCGCCCTCCCGGACGGCCCGTACCACGCTGGTGTCGTCGTCGCCCTGCACTTCGAGGTACGAGCCGTCGGCCCAGCCCATCCGCTCCGGCGCCAGCAGCGTCGCCTCGTCGACGAAGATCTGCCGGATCTCGGCGTCCAGGCCGTCGTAGTCCCAGCCGAACCATCGATGCAGGACGGGCGGCTGGGTCACCGCGATCCAGGCCTCGTCCCGCCCGGCGAGCACGGAAACCTCGACGGCGTACGGCTTCAACGTCGGTTGATCGGTCACCTGCCCCATTTTGACCGGTCCGGGTGGTTCACGCCACGCGAGGGACAATCGATCTCATTCGATCAAGCGGCTGCTGTTGCCCGGCCGTCAACCCGGACCGGATCGTGCGCCGTATCTCGGCCCGGCCCAGCCCGGCATGGCGGGCGGCGGCCGCCAGTTCGTACGCCACCTCGCGCGCGTCCAGCAGCCCGGCGCCGGCCAGCCGGCCCAGCGCGAAGGCCGCCCGGTTCAGCGTGTCGTTGCGGGTGCCGACGGGAGCGCGGGCCACCCGATCGGTTTCCGCCTCCAGGGCGGCAACGGCATACCGGTCCGGATAGGCGATCGGGCGGTCGTCGTACCGAGAAGCGGCAGCCGCGGACCGATCCGGATCGGCGACCCGGCGGTCGTCGTGGAAGATCGCCGGGCCGACGATCAGTTCGCGCAGCACCGGCGGGCTTCCCGGCAGCAGGTCGCCGGGACGCCGGAACCACGTGTAGGTGGACCCGTTCGCGTGCCGGGACGGCGGCGCCACCACGTATCCGCCGGCACCCCGCCAGTCCAGGCCGGGCAGCAGCCGCACCCGGTTTCCGTACCCCGTCGGCCGGAACCAGAAGTGCCAGCCGCCGCCGGTGCGTATCGCGGGACCGGACGGCGCGCCACCGAGCAGATGCCACAGCCCGTGCCGGCCCTCCGCCGAGTCGACGTCGGCGACATCCATCACCACGCCGGTGCGCAGGCCGACGTTCGCATCCGGCCACCGCGACCACCACATCTCGATCCGGCGTGGATCGGTGCTGGCGTCGGTCAGGCCGCGGCACAGGCGCGGGTGTTTGCCCGGCCGGTCGCACCCGGCCCGGTCACAGGAGCATCCGCCGTCCGCCACAGGGTTGTGCACCGGCAGGACCGGGATGCCGTGCCGGGCGTAGGCGAGCGCCGCCGTCAACAACATTAGTACAAGTGTACGACGGCCGAGCGTTCGAGAGCGAGGTCTTGGCCGCGCTGCGCGGCTTGGCTCCGGTGCTCGTGACCGCATGGGGCCACCTTGCCGGTGCGGCGCGCGTGCTGGTGCGAAGCAACATGCCGGAACCCCATGGTGATCGATGTGCGCGACGGACTTTAGGGCAGTCGATCGTGCGGGCGCGACCCGTTACCGCGTTGTTGTGAACCCGGATCGGCGGTCGCGGAAAATGTCGGTGCCCCGGGATACCGTGCCGCCATGTCCGTGACCGAACTGTCGTTGCCACCCGCCGTCGAGGCCGCCCGCGTCATCGACGCGGTGCTCGCCGACCTCGCCTCCGGCGATCACCGCGGCGTGGTGGTCGACTCGCCGCCCGGTGCGGGCAAGTCCACACTGGTGGTGCGCGCGGCCGGCGTGCTGGCCGCGACCGGCACCGCACTGATCATCGTGGCGCAGACCAACGAGCAGGTGGACGACCTGATCGCCCGGCTCGGCGCGGCCTACCCGGAGGTGACGGTCGGCCGGCTGTCCGCGGTTGACTACCTGCCGTCGGAGCGCGTCCGGGCGCATCCGATGTGCCGGGTGGGCGCCAAGGCGGGTGATCTGGGCGGGCCGGCTGTGACGATCGGCACAGCGGCGAAGTGGGCCACGCTGAGCGAGGGCACCTGGCCGTGGGCGATCGTCGACGAGGCGTACCAGATGCGTTCCGACGCCCTGCTGCGCGTCGCGTCCCGGTTCGAGCGGGCCCTGTTCGTCGGTGATCCGGGTCAGCTGGATCCGTTCTCCACGGTTGAGGTGGACCGCTGGACCGGGCTGTCCTGGGACCCGATGCAGAGCGCGGTCGCGGTGCTGCTGCGGCACAATCCCGGCCTGCCGGTCCATCGGCTGCCGGTGTCCTGGCGGTTACCGCAATCCGCCGCGCCGGTGGTGGCCGAGGCCTTCTATCCGTTCACCGGGTTCCGCTCCGGCACCGGGCCGGGCGACCGGACGCTGACCTTCGGCACGCCGCCGGCGTGCGCCGACGACGAGGTGCTGGACGCCGCGGCGGCCACTGGCTGGGGGCTGCGCGAGCTGCCCGCGCGATTCACCGTACGGACGGACGCCGAAGCCGCCGCGGCCTGTGCGACGCTGGCCACCCGCGCGCTGCAGCGGGACGCGGTGACCGGCTCCGAGTCGGGCACCGGCCGGCTGACCGCCGACCGCATCGCGATCGGCGCCGCGCACCGCGACCAGGTCGCCGCGATCCGCTCGGTGCTGGCGCCGTCCGCCGCCGGGGTCACCGTCGACACCGCCAATCGGTTGCAGGGCCGGGAATACGACCTGACCGTCGTCCTGCACCCGCTGTCCGGCCGACAGGACGCGACCGCGTTCCACCTGGAGTCCGGACGGCTCTGCGTGCTGACCTCGCGGCACCGGCACGCCTGCGTGGTGGTGGCGCGCGCCGGCATCGCGGAACTGCTGGACGCGCACCCGTCCACCGAACCGGTGCATCTCAACGTGCCGGTCAAGTTTCCGGACGGCTGGGAGGCGAATCAGGCGATGCTCGCCCACCTGTACCGATGACGCGCACTTCATCCGGCGTCACCACAGCGGCGAACCGCCCGTCCGCCGACCACGTCACCGCCTCGTCCGAGGTCAGCACCTCACCGTCCGGGGCCACGGCGACCGCCCGGGTCGCCGGCCCGCACCGGCCGTGGAGCTGCGACTGGATCCGGCCACGGCGGGTCCACACCCGCAGGGCGCCGTCGTCGCACGCCGTGACGACCAGCTCCGCGATCGCGTCGAAGGCGACGGCGTGGATCGGCGCCGGGTGCTGCCGCCGCAGGATCACCTTCGCGGTACGCAGATCGCGAACCTTCAGGTGGCCGTCGGCGCCGCCGGTGGCCAGCAGGTGGTCGTCAGCCGAGAAGATTACCGCGGTCACCGCTCCACCGCGGAGGTCGTGCAGGAAGTGCTTGACGGACCGGCCGGTCCGCAAGTCCCAGATGCCCACCATGCCGTTGGACTTGCCGATCGCCAGCAGGCTGCCGTCGTGGCTGAACGCCACGCTCTCGCAGCGGTATTCGTCGGTCGTCACGGTCAGGACGGGACGACGATCCGCGGCGGTCCGCTCCGGCATGCCCTCACTCAACCACCTCGGTGCCGCCGTCGGGAATGGGCGGACCGCCGTGCGTCCAAGGGGTGTCGGCGGGATCCGGGAAAGATCCACCGGGCCGGAACGCTTCGCTGAGCGTGGTCAGCACGATGCGCTCGCCCACAGCCGGCACGCTGCCGGGCTCGGCGATCAGCTTGCGGCCCATCCCGCCGGACAGTTCGAGCAGCACGTCCGAGCCGTCGGCGGTGGGCGTGACCGAGATGACCTTGGCCTTCTGGGCGGGACGGGCCGGCGAGGTCAGGGTCGTGCCCGGCTCCACCCGCACCGGCTCCGCGGCAGCCACCATGATCCGTGGCCGCAGCACCGGCCGTTTGCCCGAGTCGTCCACGCGATCCGCCTTGGCCAAGGTCACCCGGCCGGCGAACGCGGCGCCGGCGAGCCGGTATTCGGCCATCACCAGCGGATCGTCGAACGCCCGCTGCACCGCGTACCGGGCCGCGGCGTTCTCCAGCCGATGCAACCGCGCCGCCGCGGCCACCGCGCCATCGTGCCGCGGTTGCGGCGGCCCACCGTCGGCGAGGTGCTGCACGAACGCCGAGAACGCGTCCCGGTCACCGTCCCAGCGCAACCCCACCCGCCCACCGACCGGCAGGGCGCGCAGCAGCTCCAGGGTCCGCCACATCTGCCGCCAGGTGGGCAGAAGGTGCTCCCGCAGCACGTCGGTGAGCTGGTCGAGGTCCGGCTCGTCCCGGGCCATCAACGGCGCCAGAACGTCGTTGTCGAATTCCGGATCAGTGGCCGGTCCGGCGGCCGGCAACCGCTCCGCGGCCCGCGCGGCCACCGGACCGGGCTCGCCCGGCGGCGGATCGACCCAGGCCAGGTGCGCGGCCAGTTGGGCGTCCTCGGCGCTGCTCTGCCCGGTCGCCCAGTGCAGGCTCAGCGCTTGTACGGCGTTGAGCAACAGCGACGACCCCGGCACCTCGGCCGCGTGGGCGAGGAAGGTGAGCCACCGCCCGAGCAGCGGCACCGATGGCGGCACCGGATAGTCGCGATCCACCCGGCGGAACCGCGTCGAGCGGCCGAACAACCGGAGGAAGTCCACGCCGCCGGTGTTCGGCACCCAGATCTGCGGCGCGTCCACGAACCGGTACCGCACGTCGCGGCCGCGGTCGACGGCCACCGGTTCGGCCACGCCGGTGAACGAGCCCACATAGGCCAGCACGATCTCGGCGAGCCGCGCGGCGAAGGCGAACCGCTGATCCCGGTTGCGCGGCTGCGCCACCACGAGCAGCGACGGGTCGTCCGGCGCGGTGCCGGCCATCGCGGCCAGCGGCGCGTTGGCCTCCCCCGCCATGGCGAGCGGGATCAGCACGAGCGGCCGGTCGTGCAGATGGAGGTGGCGCACGGTGGCTACGGGGGTGGCGCGCCCGGCGTCCAAGGCTTGCACCCGGGCCAGCGCGGTCAGCACGCTCAACGGACGTCCGCCATCGCCTCGGCGCGCAACCGGGCCGCTGTCCGGAGCAGCATCGCGGCCTCAGCCTGGACCTCGGCCGGCGTGCCTCGGCCCGTGGCCAGGCCGAGCACCTCGGCGACCGACTCGATGCCGCCGAGTGCGTCGCGGACCGGGCGGCCCAGCGCGGCCGTGGTGCCCGTGGCCTCGTGCCGGCAATAGGCGGCAAGCTCGCATGCGGACAGGCACTCGGGCGCGTACCGGGCCGCCACCCGGTCCAGGGCGGCGATCAGGTCGGCGGGCGCCAGCGCCAGGTCGAAGGTCAGATCGGCCGGCAGCCCGGCGACGATGTCGGCGACCGCGGCCAGCCGGGTGAGCTGGCGGGTGAGGGTGGCGAGTTGTTTGCGGACGTCCAGCACAACGGCGACCGGACGCAGCGAGAAGTTCGCCGGGCAGACCAGCACCACATCGTGACTGACCATCCGGTCGTCATGGCCCAGCGTGGCGAGCAGGCGACGGAGTGCGAGCACGTACACGGCGGCCTGCGTCGCCGCGGCGGACACCTTGGCGCTGTCGGCCTGCCCGTCCACGACGGCGAACGACTTGATCTCCACTACCTGCACCCGGTTCTCGACCTGGAAGGCGATCAGGTCGGGCTCGAGGAAGACGGTCTGGCCGGCCACCTCGAGGGTGAGCAGCGGATGGTCGATCAGTGCCGCTCCCGCGGCGTGCGCCAGCAGCGACCGTGTCCGGGCGTGCCGGGCGCCGAGTGTGTCGTCGGCATCGTCGCCCAGGTCGGCGTAGCGGACGTCGGCAGCCGCGTGCCCGAGCGTCTCCGCCAGCAGCGCGCCGCCGTCCGCCTTGAGCATCGCCTCGAAGGTGGTGCCCCGGGCCAGCGCGAACCGGGACTGCCCGAAGGTACCCGGAAACCCAATCCGCTGCGCGAGCCGCGGCTTGTCGATCCCGGCCGCGTCCAGCACCGCGCGGCGGGTGCAGCCGGGGTTGCCGGTGAGCGCCGCGATGGTGCGGGCGTTGTGGCGCTTGGCCGGGTTCGGGCCACGCAGTCGGTCAAGCACAGCGGCCCCGGCTGATCCGGGCGCCGGCCACGGAGAGGCGGGTGCGCCGGGCGCCGGCCACGGAGAGGCGGGTGCGCCGGGCGCCGACGTCACGCGCCGCCTCGCTGGTGCGGCACGGCACGGAGGCCGAACAGCCGGTGGCGGAGGTCCAGCCCGGCGGCGCGGGCGGCGGCCGCTTCGCGGGCCGGAGCTTCGGCGGCCACCGCCGCGGACAGCGCGGGGTCGTCGAGCGCCGCGCGGGCGACCTCGGCGAGGGCGAGCGGCTTGAGGACGTCGATCGCCTCGGGGCCGCCGGGCACCACTTCCGCCAGCTGCCGCAAGAGCCAGGTGGCGCACGCACCGGGGCGCACCGGGGCGAACTCGGCCACCCGGATGACGGCGGCCAGAGCCTGGGCGCGGGCGGTCTTGGGCGTGCACATCCGGTCGGCGATCGGCCAACTGGACAGCGTGACCATTCCGCGAGCGGCGGTGAGGTCGGTATTCAGCCCGGGACAGATGGCGTACCAGCTCCGGCCGGTTCCGCCACCTCCACCCGGCGATCCGCTTACCGAGTCGAGCCCATCGGCCGCAGGCAGACTCCGCTCCTCGTCGCGGATCAGGGCGGCCAGGGCGGGCACCGACAGGTCCCCGTCGAGGAGCGCCCGGTGAACGTCGACGAGCAGGCGCGGCGAGACCGGCACGCCGAGCAGGAGAAGGCCGTGCCGGGCCTGCTCACGTGTGCTCGGCAACGTGCTCTGGCCAGTCATCTCAGCGGCTCTCGTCGGGGCACCGTGGGCAGCGGGCGAACGCGGCGACCAGGCACTGAGCCCGGCGCGGCGGCGAACCCCGGTGACACGGATGCGGTCGGGAACTGATCGACACTAGATCTTCGCCCAACGCCAGGGCAATGTCGCGGCAACGCTCGGCGATTCACCCGGCGGAGCCCAATAAACCTACATATCGGACGGCACTTGGGAAGCGCGCTACGTTCGAGGTATGCCGAAGGCCATCTGGAACGACGAGATCATCGCCGAGAGCGACGACACCGTGGTCGTCGAGGGCAACCTCTACTTCCCGCGCGCGTCGCTGCGCGAGGACGTGCTGCGCCCCTCCGACAGGCACACCGTCTGCCCGTGGAAGGGCAAAGCGTCGTACTACAGCCTGGAGTCGGGCGATCACCGGACCGCCGACGCCGTGTGGTACTACCCGGACCCGAAGCCCGACGCCAAGGCGGTGCGGGACCGGGTGGCCTTCTGGAAGGACGTCAAGGTCGTCGCCTGAAGTGCACCCCGTCCTCCACCGTCGAACGGCCTGGGCCCACTCACGCGATGCGCGGGTGGGCCTGTTCGATAGAGGACACCTCGAGATAGTCGAGCATGTCCTTCTGCTCCGGCGGCTCGAGTGCGTAGAAGGCCTCGTACGCCGACATCCGGGCATGTGACGTCTCGGCCCCGAGCAGCGCGATGATGCCGGACCAGGCGAGGGAAACCCGGTCGAACAGGCGCGCCGTCCGCAGCGACGTGAGGCGGCTGAGCATCGCCACCTTGGTCGCCGCGTCGTCGTCGTGCCGGATCCGGTCGGAGAGCTCGAACAGAGCCTTGCCCCGGTACGGGTGCTCCGACTCGACCATGCGCGCCAGCTCGGCGTTGCTCATCTGCTCGACCGGCGGCGCCGGGCCCCGGCTCGGAAGTGGTGAAGTCACGACGCCCCGTCCCCTTCTAGAAGTTCACCCGCGAGTGTGACGCTAACCGGCCGGGTGGAGTTCGGCAGCGCGAGGGCGCGGCGCCACGGCGGCCGGGCGCGCCGCCGCGCGAGCAGGGCCGGCGCAGGAGCGGAACAGCCACCGCGCCGGTACCGTCACCGCGCCCGGCTGTCGCGGCCGCTCTCGAAGCCGTTGCCGGGTGGCTGGTGCGGCAACGTGGGCTTGTTCTGGAAGGTGGGAAAGGGCGGCGGCGCCGGCATCACCGGCGCCTCGGGTTCCGCGCCCTGCGCCGGGAACCGGTGCGCGAAACTCTCCAGCACCGCCCGTCCGGTCTCGGTCTCCGCGCCGACGGTCTCGCCGACCGCTTCGGCCACCCGCTCGGTCAGGCCGGCCTGGGCCCGCCGATACACCCGCATGATCTGCTCGGCCAACGCGGCGCCGGAGAGGCGCCGCACGTCATCGGCCAGCTCCAGCTCGGTGAGGTTGCCGGAACTGGTCACGGTCACCCGGATGGCACCCTCGGCGCCGGTGGCCGAGGCGGTCAGCACGGCCACCCGGTCGGCCAGCGCGGTCGCGGCCTCGGCGCGCCCGGAGACCTGGGAACTCCACGAGCGCACCCAGCCTCCTGCGTCGTCCAGCTTTCGGTCCAGCACAGTTTGTCCTCCGTTGCCGACTTTTCCCCGTGTCGGCGTCCTATGAGATCACGACTGTGCAAACCTCAGCGACCCCGTGTGCGGCCACGCCGCGGCGTCACCCGACCCGGCGACCGCACCGTAACCTGGCAGCAATACATTGATCGTTGCTGGTTGGCAAATACGTGCCGGCGGAAGGTCAGGTGGCGTTGACAGGCAAGGACATTCCCAGCGGGGCAGCACCGGGCGACGGGGAGCCGGTGGGACCCGAATGGCGCTCGGACATGGTCGACGTGTCCGGTTTGTCGCTGTCCGACCTGGTCGAGCTGACCAAGGACCAGGACTCCGCCCTCGCGTTGTCGCTGCGCCGGCTCGCCAACGACCTCACCGACCCGGGCGAGCCCATCGCCGGCTTCAACTCGGCGCTCTGACTCGGTGGCCAGAAGCGTGACGAGCCCGCCAGGAACCGGACCGGCATGAACCGCCATCGTCTGAGCGACACCGCGTTCGCCGCGCTCGGGGCGGGCCACCCGAGTGCGGCCACCCTCGCCGAACTGCGCCGGGCCCAGTTCGGCAAGCACCTCCTCCTGCTGGGCGAGATCGCCCGCGCCGAGCCGGATCCCTGGTACGCGACCGAGCGGGCGGACCCGGCCGGTTTCCGCTGCCTGGTCGCCGATCCCCTGTTCGGCGCCTGGGCCGCCGATCGGCTGCGCCGGGACGGCCACCGGGGCGACCGGCCGGAGCCGGGTGGACGCTGGCTGACTGCGCAGGAACAGGATCTGACCATCCGGTTACGCCTGGCGGACAGCGAACCGGCCCGTCACCTGCTCGGCCTTCCACCGACCGGCCCGCTCAGCGACGCCGAAGCCGGCGAGTGGCAACGGTGCCTGACCCCGGCGTGGCGGCTCCTGGTGACCCGGCACCGGCCGGCCGCGGAGGCGCTGGCCGCCGTCCTGTCCTGCCTGGTTCCGGTCCAGTCCGACCCGGCGGCCCGCGGCATCAGCGCCACCTCGGCGGACGCGTTCGGTGCGGTCGCCATGTCCGTGCCCGAGGACGCTACCGCGCTGGCCGTGGGTCTGCTGCACGAAGCCCAGCACAGCATCCTGAACGCCACCACCTATCTGTTCGACCTGCTCGAAATCCCGCACCCGCTCGGCTACTCCCCCTGGCGGGATGACCCGCGCCCGGCGGCCGGGCTGCTGCACGGCGCCTACGCGTATCTGGCCGTGACCCGGTTCTGGCGCGCGGAGCGGGCGGCCCCGCAGGCCACGGCCGCACAGAGGGCGGCGGAGAAACAGCCGGCGGAGGACCAGCAGCAGCCGGGCAACCGGCTGGCGGCGTTCGAGTTCGCCCGCTGGCGCGAGGCCGTGGCCGACGTCGCTGACCGGCTCCTCGCCGGCGGGAACCTCACCGCGGCCGGCCGGCGGTTCGTCGGCGCCCTGCGCGACGAGGTCGGGCCGTGGCTGGCCGAGCCGGTGGATCCGCAGATCGAACGCCTGGCCCGAGCCGCCAACGCCGACCACCGGCTGCGGTGGCGGCTGCGCAACCTGATCCTCGACCCGGATGACGCGGCACGACTGGCCCGGGCCTGGCGGGCCGGTGCGCCGCCACCGGATGTGACGCCACGCCTGGTCCCCGGGACCCGGCGGGCCCTGGAGCGCAGCCTCCGGCTCGATCTGATCCACGCGACCGTCAAGGGTGACCCACCACCTCAGCCCGGCGGTCGCCGGACGGCCGGAGATGCCGCCTTCTTGCGCGGTGACCACGGGACGGCAGAGTCCGCGTACGTCGATCGGCTTTTCGCAGCGCCGGACGACGACGCCGCCTGGACCGGCCTCGCGTTGGTGACCGGCCATGCAGATCGCCTCGAATGTGGCAAAGCACTCACCATGCGGGAGCAGACCCACCCGGTCGCCGCCCTGCGGTGGATCAGCGGGGCATAGTCCTCATGTGCTCCGCGGCCGGGCCGATGTGGCTGCCCGGAGGTGAAGCATGGGATCGAGCCGGACCATGGACCGGGTGCGGCGCGGCGTCGACTGCGCCATGATCGTGGCGGCCCTGCTGATCGTGACGTGGCCGTGGCTGCCGGTCGTGGTCGGCCTGGTGCTCGGCGTCGGCGTGATCCTGCTGACCGTGCGCTGGCCGCTGCTGCAGTATGTCCCGGTGGCCGCCGCGGTGATCATGGCGGCCTCCTGGCAGGCCCGGGACGGGCGGGTGCCGTCCGGGCTGACCTGGCTGCTCATCGCCGGCTCGGCGATCATCCTGATCCGGCAGTTCCTCGGCGCCCACACCAACGAGGGCCTGCTGCGCGATCTCAACCGGCAGCGGGCGATTCTGGCCCGGCAGGCCTTCCGCGACCCGCTCACCGGTCTGGGCAACCGCAAGCTCTTCATGGACCACGCCACCGACGCGCTGGCCGACGCCGACGACACCATGACCGCGGTGATCCTGATCGACCTGGACGGCTTCAAGGGGGTCAACGACACCTACGGCCATGCTGTGGGCGACGCCCTGCTGCGCACCGCGGCGGAGCGGGTGACCGCAAACGTCCGTGCCAACGACACTGTCTCCCGGCTCGGCGGCGACGAGTTCGTCGTGCTGCTGCCCCGGCTGACCGACGACCAGATCGCCGACACGGTGGCCAACCGGATCCTGCGCGACCTGCTGCAACCGCTGGCGGTGGGAGACACCGTACTGACCATCCGGGCCAGCGCGGGCATCGCCCTGACCCGCGGCGCCGGCGCGCAGGTCGACGAGGTGATGCGCGAGGCCGACCTGGCCCTCTACCAGGCGAAGGCGGACGGCAAGGGGGTCGCCCGGAGGTTCGACCCGGCCGAGTTCGCGGCCGTCGAGCAGCGTCGCCGGGACGAGGCGGAGCTGCGCCGGGCGATGGACGCCCGCGAGTTCGAGGTGCACTACCAGCCGATCGTGGACCTGGACGGCGAGCACACCGTGGGCGTGGAGGCGCTGGTCCGCTGGCGGCATCCGGAGCGCGGACTGCTGCCACCGGCCGCTTTCCTGGACCTGGCGGAGTCGATGGGCCTGTTGCCCGAGCTGGGCGGCTGGGTGCTGGAGGTGGCGTGCCGGCAGGCGGCCGAGTGGCAGGCGCAGACGCCGGGTTTCGAGCTGAACGTCAACCTGTCCGCCACCCAGCTGGGCAGCCCCGACCTGATCGAGGAGGTCCGCAGGGTGCTGCACCGCACCGGGCTGCCGCCGCACCTGCTGGTGCTGGAGCTGACCGAGACGGTGGCGCTGGTCGACCTGGATGAGTCCGCGCGGGTGCTGGGCGAGCTGAAGACCCTCGGCGTACGGATCGCGCTGGACGACTTCGGCACCGGGTTCTCGTCGCTGTCCCACCTGGGCACGCTGCCGGTCGACGTGGTCAAGATCGACCGCTCGTTCGTGCAGGCCATGCAGGAGAGCAACGGCGCGTCGGTGGCCGAGGCGGTGCTGCAGATCGCCCGGACGTTCAACCTGGCGCCGGTGGCCGAGGGCGTCGAGGACGCGGTGCAGGCGGCCCGGCTCCGCGAGCTGGAGTGCGCGCAGGCGCAGGGCTACCACTTCGCCCGGCCGATGCCCGCCGCCGCGGTGTCCGACCTGCTGGTCGGCCAGGCTGAGCGGGCCGGCTCCGCTTAGTTCCGGCGGGCCGCGCGGTTACAGCGGGGGCAGGTCGATGTCGGTTTCCAGGCGCTCGCCGGTGGCCGCCCGGGCGACGGTCGGATGCCCTTCGCCGTACGCCTTGGTGAGCTCGGCCAGCGCCTGCTGCTGAGCCGTCTGGTCGCCGTCGTCCAGGGCCAGGTTCCAACCGCACGCCGCCGTGTCCGGGTGGTCGGTGCCGCGGACCGTCCGGCTGCGGGCCAGCGTGTCCGCCGCGATCTCCCGGGCCGGCTGCGCCTCGCCGGTGTGCCGCAGGTCGGCGGCCAGCCCGTTGGCACAGGCGAGGGTGAACGGGTGGTCCGCGCCGACGCTGCGCCGCAGCCCGCTGAGTGCCTCGGCGTCGATGGTGCGGGCTTCGGAGTACCGGCCGGTGGCCCGCACCACGCCGGCCAGGTCGGCGGCCGCGGCCAGGGCGAACGGGTGCTCGTCGCCGAGCACCGCGTGATACCGGGCCACCGCGCGCTCCAGCAGGTGGTGCGCGGCCGCCAGGTCACCGGCCTCCCGGGCGCAGTTGGCCAGCGACACGGTGGCGCCGAGGGTTTCCACGTTCAGGTCGCCGAACTTCTGCCGGAACAGCGCGACGTTGGCTTCGGCCAGGGACCGGGCCTGCGGCGCACCGGATCGGCGGGCGGCCATCGCGGCGTACCGGCCGAGCAGCAGCATCATCGGGTGATCCGGGTCCAGCCCGGCGCCACCGCCGGACAGCACCGCGGCCGCACCCGGATAGTCGCCCAGCCCGAACAGGTCGAAGCCGAGCGCGCCCCGGGACGACACGGTCTCCGGGTGGCCCTCGACCAGCACCGTCTGCCGGTGCCGCAGCACCTGCTCGTCCAGGGTCCGGGCGCCGCGGAAGTCACCGAGCAGCCGCAGGTCGGCGGCCAGGTTGTTGGCGCAGCGCAGGGCGGTCGGGAAGCTCTCGCCGAACAGCCGGCGGTAGCGCGCCAGGTTGTCCGCGTCCAGGTGCCGGGCCTGCTCGAAGTGGCCCTGCATGCGCAGGTCGGCGCCGACGCTGTTGGCGATGGCCAGGGTGGATTCATCGTCGCCGCCGAGCACGTCCCGCTGGATCCGCAGGGTGCGGGCGTTCAGTTCCCGCGCGTCGGCGATCCGGCCCACCGCGCGCAGTGCGTTGCCCAGGTGGAACGAGGCCAGCAGCATCTCCTCGCCGGACGCACCGAGCCGGTCGGTCCACCGGGCGACCGCCTGCGCGGCCAGGTCGCGGCTGCTGTCGTAGTCGCCGCGGGCGTACAGGAACCGGACGCAGTTGATCACCAGATGCCGCAGTACCTCGGACTCGCCACCGAGCACATCGGAGTGCACCAGGTGTGGGGTGATCTCGGCGTACCGGGACCAGCTGGTCGGTGCGTCCGGGTCGCCGGGGTCGGCGGCGGCCAGCATGTCCCGCACCGCGTCGAGTTGCGCGGCGTGCCGTTCCGAGCTCAACTCCTGGCCCAGCATGCCCCGCACCAGCGGGTGCACCACCAGCCGCTCACCGGGCGGGTCGAGGTCGGCCAGCCCGTACCGGCCGATCCGCCGCATCGCGGCCTTCAGTCGGCGCTCGACGCGCACCGTCCGGGACAGGTCGGCCGGCAGGTCCAGCCCGCGGGCCGCCCAGAGCAGTTGCCAGGTGACCGGGGCGCTGGCCAGGAAGGCGCACAGCTCGAGCAGTTCCAGCGCCGCCGGGTCGGCCGCCCGCAGTACGTCGGCGGCCAGCCCCCAGGCGGTCCGGATCGGCGTGGGGAACGCCAGCTCACCGGCCCGCTCATCGTACCGGCGCAGGTATTCGTCCACCGGCCAGCCGGTCACGGCCCGCACCGCGGCCGCCTGGTCCAGCGCCATCGGCACGTCGGCCAGCCGATCGGCGAGGCGGTCAGCGTCCACAGCGGACAGATCCGGGTTACGGCGGCGCAGGAAGTCCACGCTGTCCGGGCGGCTGAACACCGGCACCGGCACGGCCTGCGCCGTCTCCGTCGTCCACCGCGGGTTGCGGCTGGTGACCAGCACGTGCCCGGCGCCGCTGGGCAGGTATGGCCTGATGTCCTCGGGCCGGTTGGCGTTCTCGAAGACGACCAGCCAGTTGCGGTACGGCTCGCCGCGGCTCAACGCGTCCCGGACCGCGCCCAGGGTCCGGTTGATGTCCCGGGCCTCCGGGAGCCCGAGCCGCTGGGCCAGGCCGACCAGGGCGGCGCGCATGCCGGCGGTCTGCTCGGCCGGGATCCACCACACCAGGTCGTACGTGTCGGCGTACCGGTGGGCATACTCAACGGCCAACTGGGTACGTCCGATGCCGCCGAGCTGGTGATCGGCCGCCGGCAACAGCACCACCGGACCGTTGCCGAGCAACGCGCGGACGTGGGTGAGAAGGTCTTCCCGCCCGACGAAGCGAAGGTTGCGCGGCGGCAGCCCGCCCCGGATCGGCATGCCGATTACCGTACGGCGAGAGGCCGCCACCAGGAAAGCATCCCCGACGGAAGGCTGGGCATGGACGAATCGGTTGCCAGTCTGGACCGCGACGCCGACACCGTCACGGTGGCGCTGCGCGGCGAGGTCGACGTGGCGACGGTGGACCAGGTGCGGGTGGCGCTGGTCGACGCCATCGCCGCGGCACCCCGCGGGATCGTGGTGGATCTGGCCGGCCTGTCCTTCATCGACTCGACCGGGCTGGGTGCGCTGGTCTACGGCTTCCAGCGCGCGCGGGACGCGGGCATCACCTTCCGGCTGACGCGTCCCACGCGCGGCGTCCATCAGATCCTGGTGCTCAGCGGCCTACTTGAAGTCGTGGAACTCAGCGACTGAGACGGTCACCGCGGTGCGGAAGTTGCTGTTCACGGTGCTCGCCTCGCGGGTGCTCGGGTAGGCATTCCGGCAGGACACCGGCGCGCTGCTGCCGGACATCAGGTCGCTGCATAGCCCGGTCCGCCGGTCCGGCAGCCCGAGCAGGTGGCCGAACTCGTGGGCGGCGATGCGGGGCTGGTAGTAGCCCTGGTTGACAGCTTGCCGGCCCATGTACCACCGGCCGTTGCCGAGCGAGGTGGTGTAGGCGCGCGGCCAGCCGTTGTCCGCGTACACCCGGATGTTGGGGGTGCGGCCGGACGGCACCGGCTGCAGCTGGACGTTGGCCACCCGGCTGTTCCAGATCTGCGCACCCTGATCCACCACGGCGCGGAACTCCTGCGCCTGGCTGGCGTCGTAGTACAGGATGCGCGGGGCGGCGCTGGCGGGGGTGGCCAGGCCGACGGTCAGCCCGGCGAACGTGAGGAGGGCGATGAGGACGGAGACGAGTCTGCGAGACATGCCCTGACGGTAATACCGAAGTTATGGTCATCGATGTGTTCCGGTCATACCGGTTGCTGCCTCACCGTGACGTGATGGGAAGGCCAGTAGCGACCAACTCACTCAGTTCCGGGCAGAAGTGTCCGATCAAACAGGCGTGGATCAGACCTTTCGACCGCTGCTCGAGGCGCTGAAGAGAATCGGCGTCGACCCGCAGGCGGTGGACGCTGCCGCCGAGGAGGCGCAGCGCAGCGGCCGGTCGGTCCGCGCGGTCCTGATCAACGACCAGGTGGTCACCGAGGAACAGCTGACCACGGCCGCCGCCGCGGCGTTCGGGATCAACACCCTCGACCTGGTCACCTTCCAGCCCGATCCCGCGGCGCTCAAGCGGATCCCGCTGCCGGTCGTGCTGCGCCACCGGGTGCTCGGCCTGTCGATGTCGGACGGGGAGATCATCGTCGGCGTCACCGACCCCGGCGACGTGGTCGCGCTGGACGACGTCCGGGCGGCGACCGGCATGACCGTCCGCCCGGTGGTGGTGGCGCGCAGCGAGGTCCGCCGGATCATCGAGCGGCTGCAGCGCGAGGACAGCGACCTCGGCGACCTCGCCGACACCTCGCTGGACGACGCGGCCGGCATGACCGCGCAGGCCACCAGCGCCGACGACGCGCCGATCGTCCGGTACGTGAACAGCCTGATCGAGCAGGCCGTCCAGAACCGGGCCTCCGACCTGCACCTGGAGCCGACCGAGGACGACATGCGGGTGCGCTACCGGATCGACGGTGTGCTGCACGAGCTGGACACCGTGCCGCGCGGCGTGATGGCGGCACTCACCTCCCGCCTCAAGATCATGTCGGGCGTCGACATCACCGAGAAGCGGGTGCCGCAGAACGGCCGGATCACCGTGCTGATCCGGGACCGGACGGTGGACCTGCGGACCGCCACGCTGCCCACGGTCTGGGGCGAGAAGATCGTGCTGCGGGTGCTCGACACCGGCGGCATCGACCTGGACATGAACAAGCTCGGCTTCACCCAGCACAACCTGCGGCGCTTCGCCGAGTCGTTCACCAAGCCGCACGGCATGGTGCTGGTCACCGGCCCGACCGGATCGGGCAAGTCGACCACGCTGTACGCCACGCTGGGCCGGATCAGCCGCCCCGAGGTCAACGTGATCACCGTGGAGGACCCGGTCGAGTACCGCCTGCGCGGCATCAACCAGGTCCAGGTGAACACGAAGGCCGGCCTGACCTTCGCCGCCGTGCTCCCGGCCATCCTGCGGTCCGACCCGGACGTGGTGCTGATCGGTGAGATCCGGGACGGCGCCACCGCCCAGATCGCGGTCGAGGCATCGCTCACCGGTCACCTGGTGCTCTCCACGCTGCACACCAACGACGCCCCGGGCGCGGTGACCCGGCTCACCGAGATGGGCATCGAGCCGTTCCTGGTCGGCTCGTCGCTGGACTGTGTGCTGGCCCAGCGGCTGGCCCGGCGGCTGTGCGACTGGTGCAAGGAGGCGTACCTGCCGGAGGAGGAAGAGCTGCTCGGCGCGCGCTGGCCGTTCGAGGACCTCAAGGTGCCGGAGGTGCTCTACCGCCCGAAGGGCTGCCGGAACTGCGCGAACACCGGGTTCCGCGGCCGGATCGCGATCCACGAGGTGATGCCGGTGTCACCGGAGATCGAGTCGCTGACCATCCGGCGGGCGTCGTCCAACGAGATCCGCGAGGTCGCGCTCGCCCAGGGCATGTACGAGCTGCGGGCCGACGGCCTGGCCAAGGCGGCCGGCGGGCTGACCTCGGTGCGGGAGATCTCCCGGGTCGCAATCTAGGGATTCTATCGGCGACCACAGCGACTTGTCTCAAATCCTCCGGAACTGCCCCTAAAGCCGCCTTCGAGCGTGCCGAATGAGGAGCGACGAACCCGCCAGAGATTGTCGGTGCAGCAGATGTACGCGTTGGACCAAGAGGCGCCGGTGAGCGCCGCCGCTCCGTCGGCCGGCGACCTCGCCGTGCTCGACCAGATGCTCATCGCGCTCGTCGAGTCACGGGGCTCCGACCTGCACCTGACCGTCGGCTCCCCGCCGATGATCCGGGTGGACGGCGGGCTCCGGCCACTGCCCGGCTACGGCAAGCTCAACTCCGCGGACACCGCGCTGCTCTGCCGCGCGGCGATCACCCCGGAGCAGTGGGAGGTCTTCCAGCGCGACCAGGAGATGGACTTCGCGCACAGCATCGTCGGCGTCTCCCGCTACCGCGGCAACCTGTACGTGCAGCGCAACTCCTGCGGTGCCGTCTTCCGGGCCATCCCGCACAAGATCAAGCCGTTGGACGAGCTGGGCATGCCCGAGTCGGTGGCCCGCTTCGCCCACCTGCCCCGCGGGCTGGTGCTGGTGACCGGCCCGACCGGTTCCGGCAAGACCACCACGCTCGCCTCGGTGCTGGACCTGGCGAACCGCACCCGGGCCGCGCACATCATCACCATCGAGGACCCGATCGAGTTCCTGCACCCGCACAAGCGGAGCGTGGTGAATCAGCGCGAGGTCGGCTCGGACACCGGCACTTTCGCCACCGCGCTCAAGCACGCGCTGCGGCAGGATCCGGACATCATCCTGGTCGGTGAGCTGCGCGACCTGGAGACCACCGCCACCGCGCTGACCGCCGCGGAGACCGGTCACCTGGTGCTGGCCACCCTGCACACGCAGAGCGCCACCCAGACCATCGACCGGGTCATCGACATCTTCCCGCCGCACCAGCAGCTGCAGATCCGGGCCCAGCTGGCGGCCAGCCTCCAGGGCGTGGTCACCCAGGCCCTGGCGCCCCGGGCGGACGGCAAGGGCCGGGTGGTGGTCAGCGAGATCCTGACCGCGACGCCGGCCATCCGGAGCCTGATCCGCGAGGGCAAGTCGCATCAGATCCCGTCGTTCATGCAGGCCGGGGGGAGCGAAGGCATGTTGGCCTTCGATCAGCACCTGGCCGAGCGGGTGCGCGAGGGCCTGATCGCTACGCCGATCGCCATGGAGATCTGCCACTCCCAGGAAGAGCTCAAGCGACTCATCGGACGGATGTGACATGCCGGCGACGAAGACCTACCACTACAACAGCATCGATCCGACCGGCCGGAAGTCCAAGGGCACGGTGGAGGCGGCCAACGAAGCCGCCGCCATGCACCTGCTCAAGCAGCGCGGCGAGGTCCCGCTCGAGCTGACCGTGGCCGGCCAGGGCCTCAATCGGGACCTGAGCATCCCGGGCCTGGGCAACCGCACCAAGCTCAAGGACCTGGCGGTGTTCGCCCGGCAGTTCGCCACGATGACCGCGTCCGGCATGTCGCTGCTGCGCTCGCTGGCCATCCTCGAGGAGCAGACCTCGGCACCGGCGCTGAAGAAGGCGATCGGCGAGGTCCGCACCGACGTGGCCGGCGGTGTCTCGCTGTCCGCGTCGATGGCCCGGCACGACAAGGTCTTCCCCCGGCTGATGATCGCGATGATCCGGGCCGGCGAGGCGGGCGGCATGATCGACCGCGCGCTGGAACAGATCGCCGACAGCCTGGAGAAGGACACCGCGCTGCGCGGCAAGATCAAGGGCGCCCTGACGTACCCGGCGATCGTGCTGGCCTTCACCTTCGTGCTGATCGCCGCGGTGCTGATCTTCATCGTGCCGGTCTTCGAACAGATGTTCAAGAACCTCGGCGGTGAGCTGCCGGCGATCACCCAGTTCCTGGTCACCGCCAGCCACAACATGTTCTGGATCGGCCCGCTGCTGATCGCGGTCGGCGTCACGCTGACCGTGCTCTACAAGCGCCGGATGCGCGAGAGTGCGGAGTTCCGGCTCGCGGTCGACCAGGTCAAGCTGCGGATGCCGGTGTTCGGGTCACTGTTCCGGAAGCTGGCGATGAGCCGTTTCTCCCGCAACCTGGGCCTGTTGCTGAACGTCGGCGTGCCGGTCATGCAGGCGATGTCCGTGGTCGGCGAGACCACCGGCAACGAAGTGATCAACACAGCCATGAAGGACGTGCAGAGCGCGGTCCGCGACGGCCAGCCCATGTCCACCGCGCTGCGCCAGCACAAGATCTTCCCCGAGATGGTCACGCAGATGATCGAAGTCGGCGAAGAAAGCGGTCAAATCAGTCAGATGCTCGACAAGGTTGCCGACTTCTATGACAGGGAGGTCGACAGCGCGGCCGAGTCTCTGACCGCCTCGATCGAACCGATCATGGTGCTCGTGATGGGTGCCGTGGTCGGCGGGATGGTGATCTGTCTCTACCTACCGATGTTCACCATCTACCAGAACATCCAGGGCACCTGACGTCCTGGAGCAGTGCGACCGGTCTCCGGTCGACGTCGGGCGCCCGAGCCCGGACAACTACAACCCAGCACCACCCTGACGCCACTGGAGGCACCCCCAATGCAGGACATCATCAACCGGCTGCGCGCCAAGCAGGACGACGAGGGCTTCACCCTCATCGAGCTCCTGGTCGTCGTGGTCATCATCGGCGTGCTGGTCGCCATCGCCGTTCCGGTCTACCTGAACTACCGCCAGGGCGCGGCCGACAAGTCGGCCCAGTCCGACGTCCGCGGCGCGATCAGCGCGATCGAGCAGTACTACACCGAGAACGGCAACACCTACCCGGCCGGCTTCGCCAACCAGGACGAGTCGCCGATCGACGTCGGCGACCAGCAGATCACCCTGTCGGACAAGACGTCGATGACCTTCGTGCCGAACGGCAACACGTCGTACCTGATCTGCGCCACCAACGAGGGCGGCAGCGACAAGGTCTACCTCTACGACAGCACCAGCGGCGGCTCGGTCGCCGAGGCCGACGTCGACATGGCCAACTGCGCCTGATCGCACCGTCGCGGGGGGG
>DASSAL010000086.1:0-3272 GCA_035685405.1 Actinoplanes sp.
CAGGCCGAACGGCTCGTACCAGGGGGCGGCGGCCACCACGTCGGCGGAGCGGTACCAGCGGGGCATGTCGGCGGCGGGCACCGCGCCGGCCAGCCTGACCCGGTCGGCGACCCGGCACCGGTCGGCCAGGTCGAGCAGCCGGTCGGCGTACGGGTCCTGGCCGTCCGGCGCGCCACCGACCACCACCAGTTCGGCGTCCGGCACCGCGGGCAGGGCGCGGATCACGTCCTCGAAACCCTTGCGCTCGACCAGCCGGCCCACGGTCAGGATCCGGGGGTGGGAGCCGCGCGGCTCGGCCGGGCCGTCCGGGCGGAACCGCTCGGTGTTCACCCCGGACGGGATCAGCACCGTGCGGCTGCGCGGGACACCGAGCAGAGCGAGTTCGCGCAGCTCATCCTGGCACTGCACGACGATCCGGTGCACCGCCTGGCCGAGCTGCCGTTCATAGGCGATCCGCCGGGGTGGGCTGGTGTCCGCCGCGCCCTGGTGCCGGCGTTTCACCGAGCCGAGCGCATGGAAGGTCTGTGCCACCGGGATGCCGCAGCACCGGCCGGCGGTGACCGCGGCCAGCCCGCTCATCCAGAAGTGCGCGTGCGCCACGTCCGGCCGCCAGGTGGTGGACCAGTCCGCGGTCAGCCGGTCGGCGAACGCGCCCATGTGCGGCAGCAGGTCGTCCTTGGGCAGCACGATCGGCGGGCCGGCCGGCACGTGCACCACCTCGAAGCCGCGCATCGGGACCACGTCGGGCAGCTCGGTGCCGTCCCGGCGGGTGTAGACGCGGACCTCGTGACCCTGCGCGGCCAGCGCCGCGGACAGCTCGGCGACGTGGGCGTTCTGGCCGCCGGCGTCGGTGCCGCCGAGCGCGGCCAGTGGGCTGGCGTGTTCGGAGATCATCGCGATGCGCATGCTTCCTCCTCCAGGAGCCGGTCCCAGTCCGCCAGGAAGCGGTCCAGCCCGTAACGGGCCAGGGCGACCTGGCGGGCCCGCTCCCCGAGACGGCGGGCCTGGTCGGGTTCGTCGATCAGCCACTGGGCGGCCTCGACGAGGGTGTCGACGCGGGTGGACAGCACACCGGCGTCGGGCGGCACGGCGGCGATCGCCTCGGTGGTGGCCAGCGCCAGCACCGGCATGCCCATCTGCATGGCCTCGATCAGGCTCAGCCCCAGCGAGGTCCAGCGGCACAGGTGCAGGTACGCGCGGCGCCTGGCCACCTCGGCGTGCATCCGGTGCTGCGGCGGGTCGTCGTACGCGGTGATCCCCTCACCCTGCAGCCCGGCCACACCCATGCCGAAGACGTCCACCGGTGCCACCGGGGTGAACCGTCCGAACAGGTCGGTCCCGGTCACCCGGCCGCGTCGGATCGGCTCGTTGGTGACGATGGCCAGCCGGTCCAGCTCGCCGGTCCAGCGGGCGGCCGGCTCCACGACACCGTGCTCGATCACCGCGGTCCGGGTGCCGCCGGCGTCCCAGAACAGGTCGTTGAAGTGGGTCACGTGGGCGATCACGAGATCGTCGCGGCCGGCCATCGGGTGCCGGGTGTTCGGCACGTCACCCTTCGGGGTGTTGTGCTCCACATAGATCGTCGGCGCGTCCAGGTGCCGGACCAGGTCCAGCTCCTCGGGCCGCTGCAGGATCACCACGTCGACGTCGCGCACCGCGGCCACGTCGACCTCCTCGGCGGAGGCCGGCCAGTCCCAGGTCTGCGCCCGGCCGCGGCCGAACGCGTCGCGGGCTGCGTTGACCGGGATGAGGTAGCGGTGCTTGCCCTGGACGAACGACGTGGTCCAGGAGCCGTGCACGTGCCACAGGAGGATGTTCACGCGGGCACCTCTTGTCGGGTGGCGAGCCGGCGGACGGCGGCAACCACGTCGGCCGGGTCGATCGCGGACAGGCAGGGATGGCCGGGCACCGGGCAGACGGTGGCCCGGGTGTCGCGGCAGGGGGTGGAGGCGTCGCCGAGCCGGGCGTGCGGCACCCGGTACGGACCCCACCGGCCGAACGGGACGGTGGGGGCGAACAGGCTCACCACCGGCGTGCCCACCGCCGCGGCCAGGTGCGCGGGACCGGTGTTGGCCACCACCACGCAGGCGGCACCGGCGAGCAGCGTGGCCAGGCCGGCCATCGACGTGGGCCCGGCGTCCGCCCCGGCCGTCCCGGCCACGTCGGCGGCCAGCCGCCGTTCGTCCGGGCCGCCGGTGACGATCACCCGGTGCCCGTCGGCGGCCAGCGCGGCGACGATCCGCCGCATCACGTCCGGCGGGCAGGCCCGGGCCGGGACCGAGGCGCCCGGATGCACCACCACGTAGTCGCCGCGTGGCGACGGCGGCACGGTCACCCGCAGCCGCCCGTCGTCGCCCGGCGGCAGGCCGAAACCGGCGGCGGCGGCCACCGACCGGGCCCGTTCCGGTTCCGGCAGCTCGTCCGGCACCCGGTGCCGGACGTCCAGCAGCGAGCCCGGGTAGTCCTCGCTGATCGCGGTGATCCGGCCCACCCCGGCCACCCGCAAGATCAGGGCCAGCGGCAGCGCGGACTGATGGAAGGAGGTGAAGATGACCGCTTCGCCCGCGCCGACCCGGCCGAGCCGCTCGGTGAGCGCCCGGATGCCGTCCGGGTCCACCGGGTCCGGCCGCGGGTCGATCCAGGGCAGCGGCCACTCGACGATCTCGTCCACGCCCGGCAGCAGGTCGGCGGCGGCCCGGCCGCGCGGCCCGCACAGCATGACCACCCGGTCGGCGCCGGCCGCGACCGCCCGGATGGCCGGCCCGGTGACCAGCACGTCGCCGGCCGAGTCGGAGCGCACCACCAGCACCGTCGCGGCCCGGGACGGCCGCGGTGCCGGATCGGCCAACGCCTGGCGCTGCAGGATCAGGTCCACGGCGGCGGTCAGGTCGGTGGCGCCGGCCGGTGCGGCCGCCACCTCGGCGGGCAGCGTCACCGCGGTGGGCACCAGGATGCCGCCGGCACCGGCGGCAGCCGCCGCGGTCATGTCCCGGCCGATGTCGCCGACCACCACGCACCGGCCCGGGTCGGTGCCCAGTGCCGCGGCGGCGGCCTGCACCAGGCCCGGTGCGGGTTTGCGGCAGGGGCACCCGGCGGTGTCGTCGTGCGGGCACACCTGCCAGGTGTCGAAGCCGCCGAGCAGATCCTCGATGCGCCGGTGCACGGCGGCCATCTGCTCGGCGGTGAACCGGCCACGGGCCAGCCCGGACTGGTTGGTGACCACGCCGAGCCGCAGCCCGGCCGCGCGCAGCCGGTCCAGCGCCGCGCGGGCG
>DASSAL010000087.1:0-14417 GCA_035685405.1 Actinoplanes sp.
GCAGGTCCCGCTGCACCATCCCGCCGACCTCGCACACCGGATCCTGTCGCTCGCGTCCGTGTGCGGTGACCGCCTGACCATCGGACTCAGCCCGGGATCGACCGAAGCCGACTTCGCTGCATTCGACCGAGACTTCGCCGCCCACGACCGGTACCGGGCCGCCGGCGGCCGGCGGCCGGCGGGCGATCGTGTGCGCCATCCGGCTGTCCGGACCGGACGACCTCGGGCCCACCGGCGACCTGCTCCACCGTTATGCGGAGGCCGGCTTCGACGACGCCGTCGTGCTCATCGAACCGGGCGGGCCGGACCCGGAACTCGTCAGAGCCCGCTATCCCTGAGCGCCACAATGCGCGCGATCGGCGTACCCTGCTGAACCTCCGCCTCCTCGTCCACCAGCAGGTGGACGGTTCCGGCCGCCGGCGCGGGCACCTCGGCCGAGACCTTGTCGACCTGAACCTCAGCCAGCACCTGATCGGCCGCTACCCGCTCGCCGTCGCGGACGAACCACGTGACGAGGATGCCCGACGCCGCCGGACTTTCCTTCGACAGCGCCGGGAACATCACCTCCGTCATGCCGCGGCTGCCGCGCGGATCGCCGCCTCGATGCGGTCGTGCCGCGGAAGCACCGCGTACTCCAGCCCGTGCGCGTACGGGATGGGCACGTCCGGTACTGCCACGCGGGCCACCGGTGCCCGGAGCAGGGCCGGGTCCACGTCGGTCACCGACGCAACCACCTCGCCGGACAGGCCGTACGACAGGTAGTCCTCGTCCACCACCACCAGCCGGCCGGTCTTGCGGACCGACGACACGATCGCGTCGCGGTCCAGTGGCACCAGGCTCCGCAGATCGATCACTTCGACGTCGATCCCCTCGCCGGCCAGCTTGTCGGCGACGTCGAGCGCGTGGTGGACCGACAACGACACGGTCACGACGGTCACCGACGAGCCGGGACGCGCCACCCGCGCCTCTCCGATCGCGACGGTGTAGGGGCCGTCGGGTACGTCGTCGATCGCGCGCTTGTTCTTGGCCATCCAGGCGAGGCCCATGACTCCCTTGTGGAACATGTAGACGACCGGGCTGTCGTCACGGATCGCCGAGATCATCAGCCCCTTGGCGTCGTAGGGGTTGCTCGGCACGACGACCTTCATCCCGGGCAGGTGGGCGAACGTGCCCCACAGGCATTGACTGTGCTGCGCGCCGTCGCTGTACCCGCCGCCGACCGCCGTGGTGAGCACCATCGGCACCTTGACGTTGCCACCCGACTCGAACGAGATCTTCGCCATGTGGTTGTAGATCTGGTCCATGCAGACCCCGAAGAAGTCGACGAACATGAGCTCGACGATCGGGCGCATGCCCTCGACGGCGGCGCCGATGCCCAACCCGATGAAGGCGGTCTCGGAGATCGGCGTGTCGATGACCCGGGTGGCGCCGAACCGGTCGAGCAGACCGGTCGACGATCCGAAGATGCCGCCGTACGCGCCGACGTCCTCACCGAGGTAGACGACCGATTCGTCGCGTTCCATCTCGGCCGCGATGCCGTCGACCATGGCTTTCGCCGTGGTGAGGCGGTGGGTTTCCGCGGTGGCGGTCATTCGGCACCTCCGGAGGCGAACACGTAGCGCAGGGCGCCGGCGGGATCCGGTGCCGGGCTCTCCTTGGCGAACGTCACCGCTTCCTCGACGCGGGCCGTGGCGGCGGCACGGATCTCCTGCACCGCGGCGTCGTCGAGCAGCCCGGCATCGCGCAGCGTGCGCTCGTACGTCGGGAGCGGGTCGCGGCCCGGCACGTCCTCGATGTCCTTGCGGTAGGCCTGGGCGTCGCCCTCGAAGTGCCCCCACAGGCGCAGCGTGTGCACCTCGATCAGACTCGGGCCGTCGCCGGCGCGGGCCCGTGCGACGGCCCGGCCGGCCGCCGCGTACACGGCTTCGACGGCGTTGTCCTCGACCCGCTCGCCCGGCATGTCGTACGCCGCGGCCCGCTCCGCGTTGGACGGCACGCTGGTCGAGGCCGCCCGCGGCACCGAGATGCCCCAGTCGTTGTCCTCGACCACGAACACCACCGGCAGCTTCCACAACGCCGCCAGGTTCAACGACTCATGGAAGGCGCCCTGGTTGGCCGCCCCCTCGCCGGTGACGGCGACCGCGATCCGGTCGGTGCCCTTGCGCTGGAACGCGAACGCCTGGCCGAGCGCCGGCGGGTAGCCCTCGGCGATGATGCCGGAGCAGGAGAAGTGGGTCGCCGGGTCGAACAGGTGCATGTGTCCCCCGCGGCCGCGACCCAGCCCGGTCTCGCGGCCGAAGATCTCCGCGGCCATCTTGCGCAGGTCGACGCCGTGCGCGACCGCGAAGTGGTGTGGGCGGTGCGTGGCGGTGACCGCATCGTCGGTGGTGAGGTGCGCACAGACCCCGGCGGCGACCGGTTCCTGCCCGGCGGCCAGGTGCATCTCGCCCGGGACCAGTCCTTTCCCGATGTCGAAGCCGGGCCCCTTGTCGGCGTGGTACTCGCGCAGCATCGCCTCCTCGAAGGTGCGGGCGAGCACCATCGTCCGGTAGAGCGCGACGCGGGTTTCGCCGTCGATCTTCTCCGGGCCGCCGTCGGGCGCGGGCGACTCGGCTGGCGGTGGCGCAGTGGGTACCGTCATGCGACTCCTCCTTCCGCTCCCCGAAGCCTCGGTTCCCTGCACAGGACAGGCAACGACCGGTTCTTCAGATGGCGGCAATGCAGGCGTCGGTGAGGGCGGTCCCGGCGCGGATGTGGGCCGGACCGGCCCGGGTGCCGAGTGCGGCGCCGGGGCGGCCGGGACAGCGACGACGTCGCGCGGCGGCTCGACGGCCGGGTCACACCAGCGGGACGACGTCCTGCATGAACCGCGCCAACTGGTCTTCGGCGTGAGCGACCGGCCAGATGAAGACCCGGTCGATGCCGGCTTCGGCGTAGGCGCGCAGCACCGCGGCACACTGCTCGGCCGGGCCGATCAACACCCGATCCGCCAGCTGGTCCGCCGGGCGCCCGAGCATGGCCGCCAGGTGGGTCAGGTGGGCCCCGGCGGTGCGACGGTCATCGGTGACGTAGGTCCACGTCGTGGCGAGCGCGCACGGGAAGCCGTCCGACTGCCGGCCGTCGCGGACCAGCGCGGCGGCCAGCATCCCGCGGGCTCGGGCCACCTGAGCCGGCGTCGTGTTGTATCCGGACGCCAGCCAGCCGTCGCCCAGCCGCGCGACCCGGGCCAGGCCGGCGTCCGAACCCCAGCTGGCGATCCAGATCGCCGGTCCCCGCGGGCGGCCGGGAAGGGGCTGCAGCGACTCGGCCGGTGGGTAGAAGCGGCCCTCGGCCGGCGGCGCCGCCGCACCACTCAGGTGTGTCCGCAGCACCCGGACCGCCTCGTCGAAACGCGGCCACCGCTCCTCGAACGGCACGGCCGCGACGTCGTAGTCACGCCGGGACGAGCCGGGACCGACGCCGAGCACCAGCCGGCCGCCGGAGAGCACGTCCACCGCGGCCGCGGCCTTCGCCACGGCCGCCGGGCCGCGGACGACGGGAAGCACCACGGTGGTGGCGAGCTGCATGTCGCCGCTCTGCTCGACAACGCTGGCCAGTGCGACGATGCCGTCCAGCCACGGCCGCTGAAAGACCAGGTGGTCGTTGACCGCGAGCGCTCCGTACCCGAGCTGGCGGGCAGCGCGGGCGTACGACGCGACGCTCCCCGGGCGCCACCCCCGGCCGTCGAAGTCGATCAGCGGCAGGTGCGCACCGTACCCCAGACCGCTCCGCACTCCTCCGATCATGTTCGTCCCGGCTCGGGTGACGCAAGTGATGTCAGCGGGCGTGTCGCTACCGGCGGGCCGTCGCTCGGGCGAGGTGGAGTTCGAGCACCAGGTGGCCGTCCACGGTCATCGGCTGCCACCCGGCCACGACGTGCTCCACGCGGGCCAGGTCCGGCTCTGCGCCGAGTTGCTGGAGCACCCATGTCGCGGCGTCGAACCATCCGCCGCTCTGCGCGCCCTCGCCGCGCAACAGGAACCGGAACGGGTGACGGTAGCAACCACCAGAGGACCGCTCGGCGAGGTCGCGATCGGCGGGAAGGTCCCGGAAGGTTCGGGGAAGACCGCGCCCCTAGCGTCGCTGCATCGCTGATCGCCGGTGAACCGCCACGCTCCGGCCGTGGCCCGGCGAAGCGGGCGAGGGGACGCACCGATGACAACCGCCAGCAGGATCCGCCCTCCGCTGAACGGCGTGGACACTCCGACGCTGTTCGCGACGCTGGACGCCGTCAAGGCGCAGCCGGAGATCGCGAAGTTCCAGTTCCGTGCGACTAACCGGTGGCTCAGCGGCACGCACAACCGCAGCACGATCCGCGGCTTTTTCGGTGCCGGGCAGGAGGACACCAGCCGTACGGCGGACTTCACCTACGACGCGGACCACCCGGCCGTGCTGGTCGGCACCGGCCACGGCCCGACGCCGGTGGAATTCCTGCTGCACGCCATCGCTGCCTGCCTCACCGCCGGGATCGCCAATGTCGCCGCGGCCCGGGGCGTGGCGCTGTCCGAGGTCAGCTCCACCGTCGAGGGCGACATCGATCTGCTGGGCATCCTCGGGCTGTCCGACCGGGTGCGCAACGGCTATCAGTCGATCCGGGTGGCGTTCCAGATTTCCGGTGACGCACCCCCGGAGGTGCTGCGCGCCCTCGTCGAGCAGTCCCGGACCCGCTCGGCCGTCTACGACGTGCTCACCAACGGCGTTCCGGTGTCCGTCGAGGTCACCACCGACTGACATGGCAGACACGAACACGGTGATCATCGGTGCCGGCCACGCGGGTCTGGCGATGAGCCGGTGCCTGGCCGACCGCGGCGTCGCCCACGTGGTCCTGGAGGCCGGGCAGGTCGGCGAGCGGTGGCACAGTGCACGGTGGGACAGCTTCCGGCTGCTGACCCCGAACTGGCTGTCCCGGTTGCCCGGCTGGGCCTACGCCGGGCCGGATCCGGACGGTTTCCTGACCGCCGGCGAGTTCGCGGATCACCTGTCGGCCTACGCCCGCTCGTTCGACGCCCCGGTTCGGACCGGGACGCTGGTGACGCGGGTCGAGCGGGCGGCCGCGGGGTTCGCCGTGCACACCGACCGCGGCGGGTGGGCGGCGCGGAATGTGGTGGTGGCAACCGGGTTTCACAGCTACCCGAAGCTTCCGGAGCTCGCGGCCCGGCCGGCGCCGGACGTGGCGCAGCTGACCGCCGCCGGCTACCGGTCGCCGTCGAGCCTGCCGGACGGCGGGGTGCTGGTCGTCGGGGCATCCGCGTCCGGCGTGCAGATCGCGTACGAGCTGGCCCGCGCCGGCCGGCCGGTCGTCCTGGCGGTGGGTTGCCACACCCGGCTGCCCCGCCGGTACCGCGGCCGGGACATCCTGTGGTGGCTGGACCGGATCGGCGCGCTCGATCGCGGCGCCGATCAGGTGCCGGCCGAGGCGGTCCGGGCGGAGCCGTCGCTGCAGCTGGTCGCCACCGCGGAGGCACGCGGGATCGACCTCGGGGTGGTGCAGGCGGCCGGTGTCCGGCTGACCGGACGGCTGCGGGCCATCGACGGTGCCGTCGCCGGGTTCGCCGACGACCTCGTCGACACGGTCGCCGCCGCGCACCAGCGGCTGACCCGGCTGCTCGGTCAGATCGACCGGTACGTGGCCGGTACGCCGGGTCTCGCCGCGCCGCTCCCCGATCCGCCGCCGGTCGTCACCGTGCCGGCCACGCCGTCCCGCCTGGACCTGCGGCGGGCGGGCATGTCCGCGGTGGTCTGGGCCACCGGCTTCCGGCCCCGATACCGGTGGCTCGCGGTACCGGTCCTCGACCGCGACGGGCAGATCCGCCACCACCGCGGAGTGACCGAGGTTCCGGGTCTGTACGCGATCGGACTGCGCTTCCAGAGCCGTCGTAAGTCGACCTTCATCGACGGCGCCCGCCACGACGCCGTCGCACTGGCCGAGCAGATCAGCGCCGGCCGGGCGCTGCGACTGGCCGGGTGACGCCATGGCCGGGAATGCGCAGACCTTCGACGTCATCGTGGTCGGCGCCCGGGTGGCCGGCGCCGCGGCGGCGATGCTGCTGGCCCGGTCCGGGCAGCGGGTGCTCCTGGTGGACCGGGATCGGTACGGCACCGATCGGCTGTCCACACACGCGCTCATGCGGGGCAGCGTGTATCTGCTGTCCGAGTGGGGCGTGCTCGACCGGATCGTGGCAGCGGGCACTCCGCCGGTGCGCCAGACCCGCTTCGACTACGGCAGCGACTCGGTGACCGTCACCATCAAACCCACTCTCGGCGTACGCGCGCTCTACGCGCCGCGCCGGACGGTGCTGGACCCGGTGCTGGTCGACGCGGCGGCGGCCGCCGGTGCGGAGGTCCGCTTCGGCGTCACCGTTGCCGGCCTGCTCCGCGACGGCGCCGGCCGGGTGGTCGGGATCCACGGGCGCGACCGGTCCGGGGCCGCGGTGGCCGCCCGGGCCCCGCTCACCGTCGGCGCCGACGGCGTCCGGTCCGTGGTGGCGCGGGAGACCGGCGCTGCCACACTGCGGATCGGCGGCGGCGCCGGCGCGATCGTCTACGGGTACTGGTCGGAGCTGCCGGCCCACGGATACGAATGGTTCTACCGGCCCGGCTCCAGCGCGGGCTTCATACCCACCAACGGCGACCAGGTCTGCGTGTTCGCCGGGACCGCCGCCGACCGGCTCACCGCGGGCGATCGTGCCGACCTGCCCGGGGCGTACCGGCGGCTTCTGGCCGCCGCGACCGGCGGTGCCGGTGGCCGGCTGGGGGCGGCCCGTGCGCCGCGCCGGTTGCACACCTGGGTCGGCCGGCCGAGCTATGTCCGGCAGGCCCATGGCGCCGGTTGGGTCCTGATCGGCGATGCCGGCTCCTTCCTCGACCCGCTGAGCACCCACGGCATCACCGACGCGTTGCGCGACGCCGAACTGCTGACCCGGGCCATCGTCCGGACCGGAGATCTCGCCGCGGCCCTGAGCTGGTTCACCGAGAGCCGGGACCGGGTGGTCGGATCGCTCTTCCCGGCCGTCGACCGGGTCGCCGGCTATCGCTGGGACTGCGCCCAGCTGCGGCGTCACCTGCTCGAGCTCAGCTCGGCGATGAGCGCGGAGGCGGAACTGATCGCCACCGGTGGCGGATCACGCGTACCGTCATGACCGGGGTGGGCAGCATGTCGGTGGTCGAGGTGGTGATGCTGGGCCGCTTCGCGGTTCGCGTCGACGGCGCCGAGATACCCGCGCAGGCGTGGACCCGCCGCCACGCCGCCGGCCTGGTCAAGCTGCTGGCCCTGGCGCCCCGCCGGCAGCTGCACCGCGAACAGGTCATCGACGCCCTCTGGCCGGACGTGAACGCCCCCGCCGACGCCGGGCCGCGGCTGCACAAGGCGGCCCATTACGCCCGCCGGGTGCTCGGCCCGGACAGCCTGATCCTGCGCAGCGACACGGTCGTGCTCCTGCCGGACGCGACGGTGATCGTGGATGCGCTGGACTTCGCCGAGCTGGCGACCGGTGTGCTCGACGGGGGCAGTGCCGCCGACGCGGAGCAGGCCGCCGCGGCCTACACCGGCACGCTGCTGCCCGACGACCTCTACGAGTCGTGGACCGATGAGCACCGCCGTCGCCTCGAGTCGCTCTACGCCAGGCTGCTGCAGCGGGCGCAGCGCTGGGCGGACCTGGCCGACCTGGACCCGACCAACGAGCAGGCCCATCTCGAGCTGATGCGCCGCTATGCCGCACAGGGCGACCGGCGGGCCGCGCTACGCCAGTACGAGCGCCTGGATCGGGCTCTGCACCGTGAGCTGGGCCTGGCCCCGGGCAAGGAGGCGGTCGCGTTGCGCGACGCGCTGCTCGCCGTCCCGATCGCTGCGGACGCCCCGGCCACCGGCGTCCCGCTCGTCGGCCGCCACCGGCAGATGCGTCAGCTCGAGCAGCTCGTCGAGCAGGCCGGGCACGGCCACGGCCAGGCCGCCTTCCTCTCCGGACCCGGCGGGGTCGGCAAGTCGTTCCTCGCCCATCGGCTGCGGGAGAAGGCCGCTACCCAGGGTTGGCGGACCGGCGCCGGCATGGCGTCGAAGATCGAGGGTGACTGGCCGTACGCACCCGTCCTCGACGCCGTCGCGGATCTCTGCCGGCGTCACCCCACGCTGCTCGACGGCCTGGACGACCGGTGCCGCCACGACATCGAGCGGGCGCTGTCCGGCCGGGTGCTGGACTGGAGCGGCGACGGCGGACATCAGCGGCTCTACGTCGCGGTCGCCGAGCTGATCCGGCTGGCCGCGGCCGGCACCGGAACCTTGCTGACCATCGACAACCTGCACGAGGCGGACGACGCCAGCCTGCGCCTGGTGCACTACCTGGCCCGTACCGGAATGCGGGAACGGTTCGTCCTGGTGCTCGCCCACCGCCGCCAGCCCGTCACCGAAACCTTCGAGCAGATGCGCTCCGGCCTGCTCTCGCGGTGCGCGGCGGTCGACGTCCCGCTGCCGCTGCTCGCCCGCGAGGACGCGGCCGCGCTGGTCGACATGCTGCGGCCCGGGCTGCCCGCCGAGACGGTGGACCAGATCTGGCGGTTCTCTGCCGGGTTGCCGTTCGCGATCGTGGAGGTCACGCGGCTGACGAGCACCGACGGCGAACGCGATCGCGAGCCGGGCGCCGTCGTGGTCGATCTGCTCGAACCGCGGGTACGGGCAGTCCTCGAACACGTCGCGATCGCCGGATCCACTTTCGACACCGACGAGTTCCTGGCCCTCTCCGGTGTCACCGAGGCAGAGGCGTTCGACTGCCTGGACGCCGCCCTGGCCGCGATGGTCGTCGAGCGGGCGCCGGAGGGCTACCGGTTCCGGCACGACCTCATCCGGGAAGCGCTGCTGTCCGCCGTACCCCCGCATCGGCAGCGGGTGCTGCACCGGGCCTGCGCCGAGCGGCTGGCCGGCTTGGGCGCCTCCCCGGCGAGGGTCGGCCATCATCTGCTCGCGGCCGGCGACACCGCGGCCGCGGTCCCCCACGTCCTTCGCGCCGCCGAGACCCAGGCCGCCGTCGGCGCCTACCGGGACGCGCTGGCCCTGGTGGACTCGGTGCGCCACGTCGCCGCGGGCAGCGACCGCGCGCAGGCCCTCGCGCTGCGGGCCGACCTGCTGGCGGCGATGGGGGAGTCCGCTGCCCCCTCGGCCTACCGGGAAGCGATCGAGGCAGCCGCGCCCGACCGGCGGCGGCTGCTGCGGGCGCGGCTGGCCCGCATGGTCGCGTACGGCGGCGATCTGGAAACGGCCCGAGAGCTCCTGACCGACCTGGAACCCGACGGCGGCCCGGCCGACCCGACGATCATGCTGGCCCGAGCCGCCCTCTTCTACTTCACCGGCGACCTCGACGCGGCCCGGGAGGTGGCCGATCGCGCCCGGCGGCTGGTGGTCGACGGAGACACCGACTGGCAGGTCCTCGAGCTGGTCGCACTGCAGGGGCTGCTCGCGCACAACCGCGGAGAGTGGTACCAGCAGCTGGGCGCCGAGCTGCGCCGCACGAAGGACGATCCGGCGCTGGCGGCAGCCGTTTTCGACTCCCATCTGTGTGTGGCGGAATACCTGCTCTACGGTCCGATGCCGTACCCGGACGTGATCGAACTCGCCACCGCCCTGCGCGACACCGCGGGCCGGTCCGGCGCGATGCGGGCGGTCGCGTTCGCGAGCGCACTGATGGGTGAGGCGGCCCTGCTCGCCGGCGACCTCGACCTCGCCGAGCGGGAGCTGCACGAGTCGATCGAGCAGCACCGCGAAATCGGATCGCTGGCCGGGCAGGCGCAGTCGCTGCAGCGCCTGGCCGAGCTGGCACTGACCCGCGGTGATCCAGCCGGTGCCACCCGGCTGCTCAACCGGGCGCTGCCGATGGCGCGCTGGTCCACCATGGCTTCGCACCTGATTCAGCGGGTGTACGGCACGATGATCGCGGCGGCGGACGGACCGGAGGCCGCACGCGCCGTCGTCGACCGGGCCCGGGCCACCATCGGCCACAACGACCGGTGCCTCTTCTGCGAGATCATGTTCGCGGTGCCGGCCGCGATCGCCTGCGCCGACGTCGGCGACATCGATGACGCGCGCATGCACCTCGCCGCCGCCGAACGCTCCGCCGGACTATGGCAAGGCACCGCATGGCAGGGCGCCATCTTCGAGGCCCGTGCCCATCTGGCCCGGGCCGAAGGCGACACCGCCGGCGCCGCGCGCCTGCTCGCCGAGGCTGCGGCCATCTTCGAGGGCGCGGGCCAACCCCGCGACGCCGCGCGCTGCCGCGCGACGTACACGGTCGATCTGTCCAGCCACTGAACCGGGCGAGTCCGATGGCCATTCCCGTGATCATCGACTGCGACCCCGGTCACGACGACGCGCTCGCGCTGCTGCTGGCTGCCGGGGACGCACGGCTGAGTCTCCTCGGTGTCACCACCGTCGCCGGCAATCAGACGCTCGACAAGACCACCAGGAACGCGCAGAAGATCCTCGCCCTGGCCGGTGCATCCGACACCCCGGTCGCGGCCGGCTGCGAACGGCCGCTGGTCAACGAGCTCGTCGTCGCCGACGACATCCACGGCGCGTCCGGGCTCGACGGTCCCGATCTCGACGTCCCGGTGGCCGAGACCGCCGGCGTGCATGCGGTTCAGCTGATGCGGCAGCTGATCGAGGAGAGCGCCGAACCGGTCACCCTGGTCGCCACCGGGCCGCTGACCAACGTCGCGCTGCTCCTGCACACCCACCCGGCGATCATGTCCCGGGTGCGCCGCATCGTCTTCATGGGCGGCTCGACCGATCGGGGCAACACGACACCGTACGGGGAATTCAACATCGTCACCGATCCGGAAGCGGCCGACGCCGTTCTGCGGTCAGCGCTCCCCCTCACCATGATCGGACTCAACGTCACGCACCGAGCGCTGGCGACCGCGGACGTCATCGCCCGGTTCCACGGCCTGGGCACCGGGCTGGGCGGCATCTGCGCGGAGCTGATGACGTTCTTCGCGAGCACCTACCGTCGCACCTTCGGCTTCCCCCATCCACCCGTGCACGACCCGGTGGCCGTCGCGGCCGTCCTGGACCCGTCCCTCGTCACGACCGTCGCGGCGCCGGTCGCTGTCGAGCTCGCCGGCACGTACACGCGCGGCGCCACCGTTGTCGATCTCCATCGCCGCACCGACCTCCCGGCGCAGGTCGACGTCGCTGTGGATCTCGAGGTGGACGCGTTCTGGCGGCTGCTGATCAGCGCGGTGCGCACCCTGGGCGGTGCAGCCGGCCGCTGAGCGGCACCGTGCGCCCTATTTCTTGACCCGGTAGCGCAGGTGGGTGACGCCGGTGCCCAGGACCACCGTGATCGGTCCCTCGAACTGCACCGGCGGGGCGCTTAGGCCGGCGAACAGCGGTGTCCCACCGCCCAGCAGCACCGGCACCAGCTCGACGCCGACCTCGTCGAGCAGGCCGGCCTCCAGGCACTGCCGCGCCATCTGCCCGCCGTTGACGACGACGTTCCTGTCGCCGGCCAGCTCCCTCGCCTTGGCCACCGCCGCCTCGATGCCGTCGGTGACGAAGACGAAGTTCTCGTCGTCTTCGGAACGTCCGTCGGGACGGCGGTGGGTGAGCACGACGGTGGTGACGTCCATCGGATGGCGCCCGCCCCAGGCGTTGGTCATGTCGTACAGGTGGCGGCCGACGACCAGCGCACCCGTGTTCCCCCACTCCGGCTTGATCAGCTCCGCACTCGCCGCGGAGATGCGCGGCGGCGTGACGTCGGGACTGGCCGACGGGATTTCGACGTCGCCGTTGCCGTACCACTGGAACAGCAGGTCGAAGCCGCTCTCCGCCGGTCCGGCGATGTAGCCGTCGAGCGACATCGTGCCGCCGGTGATGACCTTGCCCATCTCGTGTCTCCCTCGCTGTCGGCGATGTCGTCAACGGGTCGTACCACAGGCGCAGTTCTCGACATCGGCGGCGTCGGAGGAAACTACCTGAGCTCGGTCCGAGCCTTGACAGCCGTCCCCGGCCCGGGGGTTGGGTTGACTGACCGTCGCTGGATGGCGACCGAAAGTACCGCGCCGCTCGGACCCGATGCTTCGGCTCGATGGAGGCCTCACCATGACGGCTGCACCCATACGGTCCAACTCACGCCGCGGCGATGCTCCGGAGCCTGAGCTTCTCGACGAAGCCGAGAAATGAGCGTGGACGAACTGCGCGCGTTGCAGTTGTCGCGGCTCCGGTGGACGCTGCGGCATGCGTACGAGAACGTCGCGCACTACCGGCGCTCCTTCGACGACGCCGGCGTGCACCCCGACGACTGCCGGGAGCTCGCCGATCTGGCGAAGTTCCCGACCACCACCAAGGCCGACCTCCGGGAGAACTATCCGTTCGGGATGTTCGCCGTTCCCGAGCACGACGTCCGGCGCATCCATGCCTCCTCCGGGACCACCGGCCGGCCCACCGTCGTCGGTTACACCGACCGGGACCTGGACATCTGGGCCGCCGTGGTGGCCCGGTCCATCCGGGCGGCCGGGGGGCGGCCGGGCGACCGGCTGCACAACGCGTACGGGTACGGCTTGTTCACCGGCGGGCTGGGCGCGCACTCCGGCGCCGAGCGGCTCGGCTGCACGGACGACGTGGAGCCACCCGCAGGCGCTGACCGGTGCGGTGGCCGGGCCCTGGGGACGCCTGCCCGCTCCGGTGGCCCTCTCCGGTTTCGTCCTGGAACTCGCCGCGCACGCCTGGGACCTCGCCGCCGGCATCGGTGACCGCACGCCGCTCGACCCGGACCTCGCCACGGTCGCTCTGCGCATCGCCACCCGGCTGGTTCCGCCGGAGCTGCGGGCCGGCCGCACCTTCGGGCCGCCGGTCGCCGCACCCGCCGATGCCGACGCCGGGACCCGGCTGGCCGCGTACCTCGGGCGACGCCGGCCAGCACGGTCCGACGACCGTTCGTACCGCCGAGGGCGGTGAGGGCGCGGGCAGGGGCCCAAGGGCGTCGACGAGCGGCACGACCGAGCCCCGGCCGTTCCGGGGAGGCCGGTATCAGGCCGGTGCCCAGATCGTCGACAGAACGGCGCCCGCCGGCCCGGTGATCCGGACCGGCTTCGCGCCCGGTGACGCGACCAGCCGTATCGAAATGTGTGCGCCGTGTATTGCCCCCGTCACAACCCTTGTCATAGCCTGACCCGAAGCCGTTGATGCGCATCGACGATTCGTATCGACCGGATCGGAGGAGGTGCCCATGGCCGCGTTGCCGAACAAGACGTTCACGAGCAAGGACGTCGCGCGGATCGCCGGCGTCTCGCAGAGCACGGTGTCCTACGTGATGACCGGCAAGCGTCCCATTTCGGAGCGGACCCGGCAGCGGGTTCTGGCGGCCATGGAGCAACTCACCTACGAGCCGCACGCCGGCGCGCGTGCCCTCGCCGGACGGCGAACCCGGGTCGTCGGCCTCGTGGTGCCCTTCCAGGCGGCGGGCGACACGGCCGGGTTGCTGCCGTTCATCGAGACGATCGCCAGCTCGGCGCGGGCCAACGATCACGAGGTCCTGCTCGTCACCGCGGACGAGGGATCCACCGGGCTGCGGCGCCTGGCCGGCCGCGCCCTGTGCGACGCGATCGTCATGATGGACATCCAGGAGGACGACGAACGCGTTCCGGTGGCGGCCGCACTCTCGGTGCCCGTGGTGCTGGTCGGCGTGCCCGCCGACTCCGCGGGCCTCTACTGCGTCGACCTCGACTTCGAGGCGGCGGCCCGGATGGCCGTCGACGAGCTGGCCGACACCGGGCACGACGAAGCCATCGTGCTGGGATATCCCCAGGCCATGATGGACCGGGGGGTGAACTTCGTCGGTCGGTTCCGGCGAGCCGCCCACCGGCAGGCCGAGCTGCGAAAGCTTCCGCTGACCCTGATCGAGCCGGTCGAGCTCGGCCGGGTGGCCGCCACGCAAGCGGTCGACCGGGTGCTGGCTCGCGGTAATCGAGGGCGCACGGGGCTCGTGGTGCCGTACAGCGCCGTCATGGGCCCCCTGCTTCAGGCGCTGAGGTCGCGCGGTGTCGTGCCGGGTCGCGACATCTCCCTCATCGGCCTCAGCACCGACCGCCAGGCGGAGGAGTCCGATCCGCCGTACACCAACGTTTCCGAAGAGCCACGAGACGTGTCGCGACGGGCGATGCAGACGCTGTTCTGGTTGCTGGACCCGAGCCCCGGTGTCGCGCTTCCCGCCGTGGACCTCGTCGCACCACGTCTCACGCGTCGCAACACCGTCATGCCGTACCGCACTGAATGATGGTGGCCCCGCCACCGGTCCGATAGATGCGTGTAATCGTCGATGCGCAGCGACGGGCGATCCAAACGTCTTCGACCACCCCCTCGTACGCCCATCGTCGATGCGCATCGACGAAGGAAG
>DASSAL010000088.1:0-13424 GCA_035685405.1 Actinoplanes sp.
CCCCTTCTGCCGCCGCCTCCCCTTCTCCTGCCGCCTCCCCTTCTCCTGCCGTCTCCCCTGCGCCCGCCGTCTCGCCTTCTCCCGCCGTTGATCAGCCGATGCTCGACGGGATGCCGGGCGACGAGACGGCCCGGCTGGCCGCTTTTCTCCACGGAGCCCGCACCCTTCTCGAGGGGTATTTCGCCGTGGAGGACCCGCGCCGGCTCGAGCCCGCCGAGCGGGAGGCCCTGGTCTCCACCCTGGTCGACGACGAGCTGCTGATCCGGGGTTACATCGACCGCCTGGACGTCTCCCCGGCCGGCGACCTGCGCGTGGTCGACTACAAGACCGGCGGCGCCCCCCGCGAGGCGTTCGAGGGCCGGGCTCTGTTCCAGCTGAAGTTCTACGCCCTGGTCCTGTGGCGCACCCGCGGCGTGGTCCCGCGCGTGCTGCGCCTGCTCTACCTCCGCGACGCCGAGGTCTGCGACTACAGCCCCGACGCCGACGAGTTGGAACGCTTCGAGCGCACCCTGCTCGCCCTGTCACAGGCGATCGAGCGGGCCAGACGAGATCGCGACTTCCGCCCGAAGCCGAGCCGGCTGTGCGACTGGTGCAGCCACCAGGCGCTGTGCCCGGCTTTCGGGGGAACGCCCCCGCCCTACCCCGAACCCACCGCCGACGACCTCACCCCCGTCCCGCTACCCGGCGACGCCGCCACCACCGTCCGGATCACCACCGCGACCGTTCGGGCCACGCCAGCTCCGGCCGACCTGGACACCGTCCTCGGCCGGCCGGAGGTAGACCGCGCCCACGCCGACCTCACATCCGAGGCCGGCGATGGGCGATCGCACCGGGATGCCGATCCCCTAGGGTGACGTCGAGGTCGGTGCAGCCGGTGGTTCGGTGGGTACGGGAGGGCGGCGGCGTGACGGCAGGCGACGGGGCGTCCGGCCGGCCGGTGCGCGTGCTGCTTGTGGACGCGGCACCGATGCAGCGGTCCGGTCTCCGGATGGCCATCTCGAGCAGTCACGTAACCCGTGGAACGACTGAACCGGTACACGCCCGGCGGCCCGCTCCGGCACCCGGGCGCGACAGCGCCGTCGTGGCCGGTGCGGCGAGCGACAGCGCCGTCGCGGCCGGTGCGGCGAGCGACAGCGCCGTCGTGGCCAGTCCGGCGAGCGACAGCGCCGTCGTGGCCGGTCCGGCGGGCGACAGCGCCGTCGCGGCCAGTCCGGCGAGCGACAGCGCCGTGGTGGTCGGTGAGGCGGGCGACGGCGCGGCGGCCGTGGAGCTTGCACGGCGGCTGCTGCCCGACGTCGCCGTCATGGACATCGCCCTGCCGCGGCTGGACGGGCTGGCGGCCACGCGGGCGATCCGGGATGCCCGGCTGCCGGTGCGGGTGCTGATCCTGGCCGCACAGGACGGCGACGAGCAGGTGGTCGCGGCCGTCTCGGCGGGCGCGGCCGGCTTCCTCCGCAAGGACGTGCCGCCCGGCGAGCTGGTCGCGGCCATCCGGACCATCGCCGGCGGCGGTGCCGTCCTGGCGCCGGCGGTGCTGGCCCGGATGATGACCAGGTTCGCGGATGCGCTGCCGGATCCGGCCGCGACGGCGACGGATGCGCTGGCCGGCCTGACCGAGCGCGAGCGCGAGGTGCTGGTGCACGTCGCCCGGGGTCACTCCAACGCCGAGATCGCCCGGGCGTTGACGGTCAGCGAGACCACGATCAAGACGCACGTCGGCCACCTGCTCACCAAGCTGCGGCTCCGCGACCGGACCCAGGCGGTTGTCCTGGCCTACGAGATCGGCCTGGTCAAACCCGGCACTTGAGCCCCACCCACGGCACCGTCAGGCCGCGGCGGGGAATGTCGCCGTGGCCCGGCGGAGGTGGATCTCGCCGCTCACCGTACGGATGTGCACCCGCAACGACGCCTCCCCCTCCGGCGCCCCCATGGTCAGGTCGTTGCGCGTCGAGCCGGACACCGTGCTCACGTCCAGCCATGTGCCGGTGCCCGCCGCTACGCCGACCCGGACGTCGCCGGAGCTTGATCGGATGCCGGTCTCGCCCTGGCGCACCAGGCCGATCTCGATGCTGCCGGACGCCGTGCCCGCCCGCACCGATCCGCCGGCGCTGCGGATCTCGATCCGGCCGCTGGCTGATTCGGCGGTGACGTCACCGCTGACGTCACCGACCTCCATGTCACCGGAGGCGCTGGCGATGCGCAGCGCTCCGCCGACCCGGCTCACGGTCAGGCGGCCGCTGGACGCGTTCAGATGGGCATCCCCGGTGACGTCGTCCAGCCGGACGTCACCCGACGCCGTGTGCGCCTGTGCCTGCGCGAAGCGGCCGGTGGCGCGCAGGCCGGCGGATGCGGTCCGGGCGGCGATCGAGCTGTCCAGCGGCACCCGGACGGTGACGCCCAGGTTGGCGGACCGCCGACTGTTCCAGCCGGACGTCTCCGGTGCCCGGACCACCAGGGTGTCGCCGTCCAGGGTGATGACCGACGAGTCGGCGGCCTGCCGGGATGTGTCGCTTCCGTCCAGCGGCACCACGTCGGCGACCACGGTGGCGCGGTCCTCGGCGTGGACGGTGATCGCGCCGCTCGGCACCTCCAGCACGGCGGTGACCGGGGTGGAGTGATCGAATTCGGGCATGACGGTCTCCAAGGGGTTGAGAGGAAGGATCGGGGGTCAGGCCTGGGCGAAACCGGTGATGCGCTTGCCGCCCGCAGGTGGGCCGGCCGGACGCTGAACCGCAGCGGTCACCGCCCGCACCAGCCAGGCGTTGACCGAGATGCCCTCGGCGGCCGCGGTCTGCTCGACGTGCGTCTTCAACGCCTCGGGCATGCGCAGCGTCAGGCGGGTGAGGTCACCGCCGTCGCCCAGCGGGGTGGCATGCGGCTCGTTCGCCGTGGCCTGGTTGACCACGAGGTCGGCCTCCCGGCCGCGCAGCCGCACCTCGACCGATGTGTCCCGCAGCCGGGTGGTGATCTCGGCGGCCGCATCGGACAACGCCTCCAGCAACGCCAGCCGGACGGACGCCTCGAGGGCATGGCCGAGCAGGTCGGCGGCCTTGGCGGTGTCCGGTCCACCGGGTGCGGCGGCGGCCGCGAGATCGGCGCGGAGGGACTGCAGGTACGGCGTCAGATCCATGACTTCATTGTGACGTCATCAATGACGTCAGTCAAGCGTCACTGTGATGACATCAGGGTCAACCCCGAACCGGCGTAGGTGTGTCCCCGCAGCGAAAGATCCGCGTCCGGCTCCGCCTGCGGGCGGACGCCCCGGGCCCGCGGCGGCCGAACACTGGACGGGCCGGCCGGGCGACTCCCCGCCCGGCCGACCACGGACGAGGGGGACGACAGTGACGGCGACCAGCACCGAAAGCCCGGTTGCGGCGCGCGCGACGGAAGTCTGGAAGGTGTACGGCGACGGCGAGGCCCGGGTGGTCGCGTTGCGCGGGGTGAGCACGGACTTCGGCCGCGGCCGGTTCACCGCGATCATGGGTCCGTCCGGCAGCGGCAAGTCCACGCTGATGCACTGCCTGGCCGGCCTGGACACGGTCAGCCGGGGCGAGGTGCAGATCGGCGACACCCGGCTCGCCGGGCTGGGCGACAAGGCGCTCACCCGGTTGCGCCGGGACCGGGTGGGGTTCATCTTCCAGCAGTTCAACCTGCTGCCCACGCTGACCGCGGCGGAGAACATCCGGCTGCCGCTGGACATCGCCGGGCGCCGGGCCGACCCGCAGTGGTGGGACACCGTGATCTCGACGGTCGGCCTGCAGGACCGGTTGTCGCACCGGCCGAGCCAGCTGTCCGGCGGCCAGCAGCAACGGGTCGCCTGCGCCCGGGCGCTGATCGGCCGGCCCGACGTGATCTTCGCCGACGAGCCCACCGGCAACCTGGATTCCAAGTCCGGCGCCGAGGTCCTGTCGTTCCTGCGCGGCAGCGTGCGCGAGCACGGCCAGACCATCGTCATGGTCACCCACGACCCGGTGGCCGCCGGGTACGCCGACCGGGTGGTCTTCCTGGCCGACGGCGAGATCGTCACCGAGCTGACCGATCCGAGCGCCGAGACCGTGCTGGACACGATGAAGAAGCTGGACTCCTGATGCTGCGCGCCACGCTGAAGAGCCTGCTGGCTCGCAAACTCCGGCTGATCCTCTCCGGGCTGGCCGTCGTGCTGGGCGTGATGTTCGTGGCCGGCGCGTTCGTGGTCACCGACACGCTGAGCCGGTCGTTCGACTCGGTGTTCGCCGACGCGTACTCCGACATCGACGTCAGCGTCTCGGCCCGGCCCAAGGTCGCGATGTCCGAGATGGAGGGTGAGGAGATCCAGCCGCCGTTCCCGGCCGCCGCCGTCGCGACGGTCGCGGCGGTCGACGGGGTGGCCGAGGCAGTAGGGGTGGCCGCCGCCGACGGCGCCCGGGTGATCGGCGCCGACGGCAAGGTGCTCACCTCGATGGGGCCGCCCCGGCTGGGCGGCAACTGGACCGGCGAGAGCGAGCTGGTCCGGCTGCGCGAGGGCCGCGCCCCGGCAGCCGATGACGAGATCGTGGTCAACGCGTACGTCGCGAAGCAGGCCGGCCTCGCGGTGGGCGACCGGGTCGGGGTGCTGACCCGGCAGCCGAAGCAGGAGTTCACCCTGGTCGGCGTGTTCGGCTACAGCGGCGACCGGGACACCCTGGGCGGCGTCCAGGAGGTGATGTTCACCGAGCCGGTCGCCCAACGGCTGATGCTCGGCGACACCGGCGTCTACTCCTCGATCAGCGTCCGGGCCGCCGACGGCGTCTCGCACGCGGCGTTGCGCGACCGGGTGGCCGCCGCGCTGGGCCCGCAGTACCAGGTGAAGACCGGTGCCCAACTGGCCGAGGAGAGCGCCGCGGGCATCCAGGAGGGGCTCGGCTTCTTCAACAACATCCTGCTCGGGTTCGCCGGGGTGGCGCTCTTCGTCGGCGTGTTCCTGATCCTCAACACCTTCTCGATCATCGTCGCGCAGCGCACCCGGGAGCTCGCCCTGCTGCGGGCGATGGGTGCGAGCCGCCGGCAGGTGATCACGTCTGTGCTGGTGGAGGCCGTGGTGATCGGCCTGCTGGCGGCCGCGCTGGGCCTGGCCGCCGGGATCGGTGTGGGTTTCGGCCTGGCGTACCTGTTCGCCACCTTCGCCGGTGGCCTCGCCCTGGCCCCGGTCGGTGTGCCGCTCGCCGCGGTGATCAGCTCGGTCGTGGTGGGGGTGGTGGTCACCGTGGTCGCCGCGGTGCTGCCCGCGCTGCGCGCGTCGCGGATCCCGCCGGTGGCGGCGATGCAGGAGGTGGCGACCCCGGACCGGCCGTTGACCCGGATCACCGTGGCCGGTGCGCTGATCGGCGCGGCCGGCGCGGCCACCCTGGGCGTGGGCCTGTACGCGAACGTCGGCTCGCCGCTGATCCTGATCCTGACCGGAGTGCTGGTCAGCTTCATCGGCATCGCGCTGCTCACCCCGCTGGTCAGCCGGCCGGTGGTGAGTGTGCTGGGCCGGTTGTTCTCCTGGTCGCTGCCGGGCCGGCTGGGCCGGCTCAACTCCGGTCGCAATCCGCGCCGTACGGCGATCACCGCGGCCGCGCTGATGGTCGGCATCGCGCTGGTCACCGGGGTGACCGTGGTGATGGATTCGGCCAAGGTCAGCCTGTCGAAGCAGGCCGAGGACACCATCAAGGCGCAGGTGGTGATCAGCGGCGAGCAGAGCGGCCCGCGGCCGCCGTCGTTCGACCCGGCGGTGCTGGACCGGGCCGCGGCGATCCCGGGGGTACGGGCGGCCGCCGGCCTGTGGAACGACCAGGCGGTGGTGAACGGCGAACGGACGTACGTCAACGCCACCGACGACCTGGCCCGGCTGGCCGACGCGTACGGCGCGGAACCGGCGACCGGCACGCTGGCCACGCTCAAGCCCGGCGAGGTGGCGGTCAGCACCCAGCGCGGCTGGCCGCTGGGCACGGAGCTGACCGTGCAGCTGGCCCGCGGCGAGGCCGAGGCCTACACGGTCGTGGCCACGTACGACGAGAAGGCCCTGCCCGGCAGCATCCTGCTGCCCGCGGCGGCGACCGCGCGCTTCGGCGTACCCCAACCGCTCTTCGGCTTTGTCCGGCTGACCGGCGGGACGCCGGTGGAAGCGGTGCTTCCGCAGGTCAAGGCCCTGGTCGCGGACAGTCCCGAGGTGAGCGCGACCGACCGCAGCGCGTTCGTGGCGCAGCAGGCGAGCCAGTTCGACATGATCATCACGATGGTGCAGATCCTGCTGGCGCTGGCGATCCTGATCGCGGTCCTCGGCGTGGTCAACACGCTGGCCCTGTCGGTGCTGGAACGCACCCGCGAGCTCGGGCTACTGCGCGCGGTGGGGCTGGGCCGCGGGCAGACGATGCGGATGGTGACCGTCGAGGCCGTGGTGATCTCGGTGTTCGGCGCCCTGCTCGGGGTCGCGGTCGGCGCCGGGCTGGGCAGTGCGGTGACCGCGGCGCTGGACGGCGAGGGCATCACCGAGCTGGTGCTGCCGTGGACGCGGATGGGCACCTACCTGGTGCTGGCCGGCCTCGTCGGGGTGATCGCGGCGGTGCTGCCGGCGATCCGGGCAGCCCGGCTCAACGTGCTGGGCGCGATCGCCCACGAGTAGCGGCCCGCGCCAGCAGGTCGGTCAGGTAGGTCAGGTCGACACCCTCCAGGGTGTCGCGCAGGTGGACGCCGTCGGTGGGCGGCAGCTCCAGCTCGGCCGGCACGGCCAGCACCGCCGCCCCGGAGGCGACGGCGCTGGCCACGCCGGTCGGCGAGTCCTCGATCGCCACGCAGTCGGTGATCGGGACGCCGAGCAGGTCGGCGGCGGTGAGGTACGGCTCCGGGTCGGGTTTCTGCGCCTTCACCTCGTCGCCGACCACCACGGCGTCGAAGTTCTCCCGGCCCAGGGTGTCCAGGGCCACCTCGACCAGACGCCGGCCGGTCGAGGTGACCAGCGCGGTGGGCAGGCCCGCGGCGCGTACCGCACGCAGCAGTTCCAGCGCGCCCGGCCGCCACACCAGCCCTTCGGCGAACAGCTGGTGCACCCGATCGACGAGCCACTCGACGTCCGGTGCCTCCGGGCGGTCGGGCTGCCCCAGATCGTCCCGCAACAGCTGCAGGGTGCGGCTCATGTTGCTGCCGATCATCGCCAGCCGGGCGGGTTCGGACAGCTTGCCGCCGGCCCGTTCGGCCAGTTCATAGAGGGCGATGTCCCAGACCTTTTCGCTGTCGACCAGGGTGCCGTCCATGTCGAAAAGCACCGCGGAGGGATGTCGTGACACGTCTTCATTAAAGGTCACGACAGGTTGCACGGCTCCAGGGAGTCCTGGTAGCCGTTCGCGAACGCCTGGGTGCGCTGCCGGGCGGTGCCGTGCGAGCCCTCGGCGAACCACGGCTGGCCGGGGTCGTCGCCGACCGCCTCCAGCCCGGCGGCCAGTTCGTCGGTGTCGTCGGGTTGCAGCCGGAGCCGGCCCTGCCGCTCCAGGTCGCCGATGTACGCGCCGGCCATGCAGTCGGCCTGCAGCTCCTGCTGGATGGTGAACTGCGCCTGCACGCCGAGCCGCAGTTGCACCGCGTGCGCGTACTCGTGGCCGAGCAGGTAGAAGATGAACGCGTCGCCGATCTGGCGGAACGCCCCGAACGCCCAGTTCACGTCGTACGCGATGAAATCGCCGGCCGAGCAGTACGCGGCGTTGTTGCGGCCCAGTGCCTGCCCGCCGCAGTCCACCTCGCCGGTCCGCTCGTACGCGATCACCTCGGACACCGGCCTGAACCGGATGCCGGACTCGCGGAACTGGGCGTTCCAGTACTCCTCGGCCAGCTTCCGGGCGTCGTCGACGTCGGCCGCGAACTCCTCCGGCGTATCGGTGCCGTCCGGGTCCGTGCCCTCCGGCGCCGTGGTGTCGGTCACAGTCGGCTGCTCGCCGCCCGGCGCGGACAACGGGCCGTCCGGCGCGGAAACGCAGCCGAGCGCAACCAGAGCGGCGGCCAGCGGGGCGAGGATCGGAAGGCGGAAGCGGCCGGGCACCGGCATGCGGTCCTCCATGGGGGTGGCGTGACCGGGGTCTCACACGATACGTGTAAGAGCCGAACACGGATCATCACGGCACAGCGGAGCTTCTGGAGGAGTGGCCCATGCTGTCCGGCGTACCGGAGAAGGAAGATGTGATCGTTCCCGCCGCGGTGCGGGCGGTCGCCGGGGAGCGTGCGGTGAGCCCGGTCTGGCTCAACACCCTCGGCGGCGTGACCTTCGAGATGAACGATCAGTACGGGCGCAGCTTCGTCAAGTTCGCACCGGCCGGCAGCGGGCTGCCGCTGGCCCGGGAGGCGGAGCGGCTGGCCTGGGCGCAACGCTTCACCCCCGTACCCCGGGTGTTGAGCGCCGGCCACGACGAAACCGGAGCCTGGCTGCACACCGCCGCCCTGCCCGGCCGCAACGCGGTCGCCGCCCGCTGGCTGGCCGATCCCCGGCCGGCGGTGGTGGCCATCGGCCGCGGCCTGCGCGCCCTGCACGACGCGGTGCCCACCGGGAGGTGCCCGTTCAGCTGGATGGCCGAGGACCGGCTGGCCTCGGCGCGGGAACGGGCGGCGGCCGGGCTGATCGACACCGCCAACTGGCACCCGGACTTCCAGCACCTCACCGTCGCCCGTGCGCTGGCCATGGCCGAGCACCCGCCGCCGATCGACCGGCTGGTGGTCTGCCACGGCGACCCCTGCGCGCCGAACACCGTGGTCGACGACGACGGCCGGTGGACCGGGCATGTCGACCTGGCCTCCCTCGGGCTGGCCGACCGGTGGGCCGACCTGGCGATCGCCTCCTGGAGCCTGGGCTGGAACTTCGGGCCCGGCTGGGACGAGACGTTCTATTCGGCGTACGGCATCACGCCCGACCCCGAACGCATCTCCTACTACCGCCTGCTGTGGGAGCTGGGCCCGTGACTCCTCGGCCCGAGATCGAAGACGTCACCGCCGAGACGGTCCGGCCGGTGGGCCGCCCGTGGCTGGTGCAGAGCTGGCGCGATCTGGCGTTCCTGCACTGGCCGGTGGACCCGGCGGTGGTCGCTCCGCTGCTGCCGGCCGGCACCCACCCGGACACCCTCGGCGGCGTGACGTTCGTGGGGCTGATCGGGTTCCGGATGGTCGGGCTCGGCCTGCTGCGCGGGCCGGGCATCCCGTACCTCGGCACGTTCTGCGAGACCAACGTCCGTCTGTACAGTGTGGATGGTCAAGGACGGCGGGCGGTGGTGTTCCGGTCGCTGGACGCGAGCCGGTTGCTGCCGGTGCTGACCGCCCGGGTGACGTTGCGGTTGCCGTACATGTGGTCCCGGATGAGCCTGACCCGAGACGGCGACGCGCTGACGTACACCGCCTCGCGGTGGTGGCCTCGCGCCGGCCGGGCCGGCACCGCCGTGGCGCCGCAGCGGGTTCGCGGCGCGTTCGCCATCCGGGCCGGCGGGCTGATCGCCGAGCCCACTCCGCTGGAGCATTTCCTCACCGCCCGATGGGGCCTGCACACCCGGGCCTGGGGCCGGACCCTGCACCTGCCCAACGAGCACCCGCGGTGGCCGCTGCACCGGGCGACGCTGCTGTGGCTGGACGACGCCCTGGTGACGGCGGCTGGTTTGCCGGCGCCGCCCGGGCCACCGGTCAGCGTCCTGTACTCCCCCGGCGTCCCAGTCGTCTTCGGCGCGCCGTCCGTCGTACCGGCGTAGACAAGCCCTAAACGCGGCTGGGTATCCGGCGGTGCAGCTCGGCCAGCAGCACGTCCGGGCCGGGCGACATCAGGCCGACGTCGACGACGTACGCGTCGCCGCTCATCCGGGGCCGGCGGCGGCCCGGTCCCGGAACCACCGTGACACGGTCCGGCCCGGCCGGCGTGACCACCAACTCGGTGAAAACGCCCCGCCGCCGCAGCGCCACCGAGGCCACCTCGGACCACGGAATCCGCACCGCCTGGCGGCCCGTCGCGGCGAACTCCAGCCCGTGCACCGAACTGTGCAGCCAGCCGAGCCGGCGCCACGCCGCCAGCATGCACAGGCTGGCGCCGACGGCCGGAACGATCAGCAGGCTCTCCGCGATGGTGACGATGTCGGCGGCCGTGGGCCGGATCCCGAACGGCAGCAGCACCAGCACGGACAGCCCGCGGCAGACGGCCCAGACCACCGCGATCGCCCAGAGCCAGGTGACGAAGACCATGGCCCGCGGCTGGATGAAGATCGCGGTGTCCTCGGCCGGCCCGATGACCGGTTCAGCATGCGGCACGGTTTGCATTATGCGCCGTTTAGACCCGGTTCGGGCCCGCACCGACACCGCTGGCGCTCTCTTGGGCAGGTGGTCGCCCGACCGAGCGGCTGGATTCGGGCCGGTACCGCCGGCATCCTGATGCGGCGTGTGCTTCGCCCGACCGGACGGTTCCGATTCGCCCGGCCGGCCCGCGCCCTGGCCCCCTTTCCGCGGCGCGTGTCAGGATGCCGGGGTCACCGTCCCGGGCGCGGGGCGTTGGACCGGGTGAGCCCTGTCGACCGCGAGGAGACGACCCTTGGACGCCGACCACGTCGCGGACGATCTCGAGTCCGTCCTGTTGACCGAGGCGCAGATCCTCACCCGGGTGGCATCGCTGGGCCGGGAGCTCGGCCGCGACTACGCCGGCCGGGATCCACTGCTGATCGGTGTCCTGGGCGGCGCGGCGACGTTCACCGTGGACCTGGCCCGCGCGTACCAGGACCAGCTCGAGATCAGTTGGATGGCGATCCGCTCGTACTCCACCCGCAATCGCGCGTCGGGCTCCGTACGCCTGCTCAAAGATCTTGATCTGGACATCACCGGCCGCAATGTGATCATCGTGGAGGGAGTGATCGACACCGGCCTGACTATGAACTGGCTGATCGGCAACCTGGCCCAGCGCCGCCCGGCGTCGGTCGCGGTGTGTGCGCTGCTGCGCAAACCGGACACGCCGGAGTTCGGCGACACCCCGCTGTACGTGGGGTTCGACGCGCCGCCCGGGCTGATCGTCGGATACGGCCTGGACTATCGCGGCCGATACCGCAATCTGCGCTGCACGGCCCTGCTGTCGCCGGCGGTGTACGAGGCCGTGCCGGCCCGCTGACGGCCGGTTCCCGTTCACGTCTGGCCGCCGTCGCCGCTTGCCGTTTTCGAGTCGCTGCCCGGGTCGGGCACCGTGACCACCCGCCGTGCGGGCGACCGCCGCGGAGCGCCGCACAGGTGCCGGGCGGGTCGGGCACGTAGGCTCTGAGTGACGTGAGTACCGAAAGGTTGACACCGTGACCGAGTTCGACGGCCTGCCCCTGCTGCGCTCCCCCGTGGCCATCGCCGCATTCGAGGGCTGGAACGACGCGGCGGACGCGTCCACCGCGGCCGTGGAGCACCTGGAGCAGGTGTGGCAGGCCCGCGAGATCACCACCATCGACCCGGAGGACTTCTACGACTTCCAGGTCAGCCGGCCCACGATCAGGATGAGCGAGGGCGAGACGCGCAAGATCGAGTGGCCGACCACCCGGTTCATGGTGGCCAGCCCGCCCGGCACCGACCGTGACGTGGTGCTGATCCGCGGTATCGAGCCGAGCATGCGGTGGCGCGCCTTCTGTGAGCAGGTCCTGGAGCTGTGCCACAGCCTCGAGGTCAACCGCATGGTCCTGCTCGGCGCCCTGCTCGCGGACGTCCCCTACACCCGTCCGCTGCCGATCAGCGGCAGTGCCACCGAGCGTGCGGCGGCCGAGAAGTACAAGGTCGTGCCGACCCGTTACGACGGCCCCACCGGCATCGTCGGCGTTCTGCAGGAGGCCTGCGGCCGCGCCGAACTCGACGCTCTGTCGTTCTGGGTGCACGTCCCCCACTACGCCAACAACCCGCCCTGTCCGAAGGCAACGCTCGCCCTGCTGCACCGCATCGAGGACGTACTGGACCTGCCGGTTCCGATGTCCGACCTCGCGGAGGAGGCGGGCGAGTGGGAGAAGAAGGTCCGGGCTGCGGCAGAGCAGGACGCGGAGCTCGGTGAGTACGTGCGGGAGCTCGAGGAACGGGTGGGCGACGCCGGGATCCAGCCGCTGACGGGCGACGAGATCGCCAGTGAGTTCGAGAAATACCTGCGGCGAAGGGGTGGTTCGGCCGGACCGACCGCGGGCTCCTGGTGAAGAGTCAGAGCTCGTTGCCCTTTATAGCCTTCCGCAAAGCCTCCCACTCCTCCGTAGTAAAGGAGACGACCAGTTCCGGCCGTGCGCTGTTGCGTACATGCACCATGTCTGCAAGGGTCGCGACCTCGACGCATTGGCTGTCGGCGCAGAAGCTGCTGCGTTGCCACTTCAGGCGAGCTGGCACGTTACTCATGTGGACCTCCCCATGTCCGACTTCACAGGGTACGTGCCAGCGTCGCCCTAACGGAAGTTAAGCTCACATAGCGACCGGCGAGTCCGCGAATATGAAGTCGCCGGCCTCGATGCCGTCGAGGAAGTCGTTCCAGGTGCCACGGTCAAACCGCAAGGTGGCGAGATCAGTATTCTTACCGTCGCGCACGACGACGGTGTCACCAGCCACGGCGACCTCCAAGCACTGGTTGTCGGCGCAGAAGCTGCTCCGTTGCCACTCCATCGTGGTAACTAGCATCGGTGGCTCAAACCTTTCGTTAGGCGAATTAAGAGGCCGGCCGATGCCCCATGAAGTCGACAGCCGAGCTGACCGGACTCGCCGAGCAGATCGGGCTGACCAACCCCGAACCGTCGGCCGGGGTCGGTTATCTTCGTCGACTTCTGCCGACTCGCATCCTCAGGGACCGCGCCTCGAGGTCGATCAGTTGGAGCGACTGGTCCTCGTCGAGCGAACGGTGCCATAGAGCTTCAAAAGTACGGCGGTGCATCTGTACCTCCGCGGTGTCATGGACGATGTTGTCGCGCCCGGAAGCTTCGGTGTAGAGCACGGCGTCGTCAGGATCGTCATCACTGAGGTTGATGACCATGAATGCTCCTAGCATGCCGATCATGGCACCCTCTTGGAACGGGATGATGCGAATCCTGACCCTGGGCTTTTGAGCGAATACGAGCAGCGCCTCGAGCTGCTCGGCCATCACCTCCGAGCCGCCGATCTCCCGCTTCGGCACCGACTCGTCGAGGATGAGGAAATACTCCGGCCCGTCGTCCGACTCGATCACCTGCCGGCGACGCTCCGACCGGACCTTGAGCCGCACACGCCGCTGCGTCTCGGTCAAGCTTCTGTCCCACCAATTCAGGACGAACTCGGCGTGCGCAGGAGTCTGCACCACTCCTGGCACGAGCACCGGCTGATAGGCGCGAATTGCCGTGGCCTCGGCCTCGAATTGCAGGAGTTGCAGGGTGCCGGGAGTCAGATGCTCCCGATACTCCGGTGCGGTCCACCACCGCTGCCGGCGCGAAATTCGCGCCTCTTCGGTGAGT
>DASSAL010000089.1:0-16872 GCA_035685405.1 Actinoplanes sp.
CGCCCGGGTGAACCCGGTCGAGCTGCTGCGCCGGGCCACCTGGCCGGCGCCGGTGCAGCGGGTCGGCCTCACGATGGCCAGCACGGACACGCCGGCCGGCCCGGTGCACGTGTTCAGCTCGGAGATCAGCACCGCGGCCGATCCGCTGTCCCGCGAGCGGATCCGCGCGCTGGTGCTCGGCAACGACCCGGTGGGCCTGCTGCTGGCCAAGCGGATCGAGGCCGGCGACCCGGTGGCGACCCGGATCGTCGACGGGGTCGGGCAGGCCGCCGCGGTCGCGTACAAGAAGCTGGGTCTCGACCGGGTCTCCGGTCCGGCGGCGCAGCGCCAGCCCACCACGCTCGCCGACGCCGTCGTCGGCCTGCAGGCGACGGTCACCTACGACGAGTCGGGCACCGTGGTCCGGCTCCGCGCCGAGGTGCCCCGCGACGACGTGGCCCCGGCCCACCTGCAGGCCTTCGCCGGCCTGACGCTGCAGGCGGTGCTCGAGCTCACCGGCCCGGACAGCCTGACCGGGCGGCGATACGTGCTGAGCCGCGACAGCCTGCCCAAGGTGCCGACCACCACCCAGACGGTCACCCTGGACCAGGTCGGCGGGCTCGCCGAGATCGTCGCCGAGCTGCGCCAGGTCGCGGTGTCGTTCCGGCATCCGGAGGCGATGGCCCGGTGGGGCGCGCGGCGCCCGCAGGGCATCCTGATGTACGGGCCGCCGGGCACCGGCAAGACCATGCTGTCCCGGGCGCTGGCCAACGAGATCGGCGCCGACTTCCGGGAGATCCGGACGCCGGAGATCCTGGACAAGTGGCTGGGCGGCTCGGAGCGCAACATCAAGCAGATCTTCCGCGAGGCCCGGCGCTACCGGGTGCCCACGCTGATCCTGTTCGACGAGTTCGACTCGATCATCAGTTACGCCGGGTCCGGCGGCGACGCGGCCAGTCAGGCCATCAACGCCGTGGCCGGCATCTTCAAGCAGGAGATGAACGACCTGATCGAGGCGAACCCGAACGTGATCGTGGTGGCCACCACGAACTTCCCGCACCGGGTGGACGACTCGCTGATCCGGTCCGGCCGGTTCGACGTGAAGATGTCGGTGCCCAAGCCGGACGAGGCGAGCCGGGCGGAGATCTTCCGCAAGATGATCCGCGGGCTGATCGCCGTGCACGAGTCGCCCGGCTTCCAGATGTTCGACGAGCACCTCGACCTGGCCGAGCTGGCCCGGGCCAGCCACGGCATGACCGGCGCGGACATCAAGGAGGTGCTGCGCCGGGTGCAGCTGGCCAAGGCGATGCAGGAGGCCCGCACCGGCGGCACGGTCGACCCGATCAGCCAGCCGGACCTCTTGTCCGCGATCAGCGACCTGCTGGGACGCCCACATCCACCGTCGCCGTCGTGACCAACGGTTCCGGTACCGGCTTGCCGAAGTAGTAGCCCTGGGCCATCCGGTAGCCGATCCGGTACAGCTCGGCCGCCTGCTCGCCGGTCTCCACGCCCTCGGCTACCGCAGCCAGGCCCAGCCCGTTGCCGATGTCGACCAGCGACGTGGCGATCACCGCGTGCCGGCCGGAGAGCGTGATGTTGTCCACGAACGACTTGTCCACCTTGAGGATGTCCACCGGCACGGTCTGCAGCAGGCCCAGCGACGAGTGCCCGGTGCCGAAGTCGTCGAGCGCGATCCGGACGCCCAGCGCCCGGATCTGATGCAGCGCCTCCACCGCCCGGCCGCCCTCGAACACCGCCGTCTCGGTCACCTCGACGACCAGCGCCCCGGCCGGCAGGCCGCTGTCGCGCAGCGCGTCGGCGACCTGGCCGGCGAATCCCGGCTGGGTCAGCTGCCGGGCGGAGACGTTCACGCTGATCCGCTCCAGCGCGGCGGCGCCGTCCCGGGCCCGCCACTCGGCCGCCTGTCGGCAGGCCGACCGCAGGATCCACTCGCCCAGCTCGACGATCAGGCCGTTCTGCTCGGCGACCGGCACGAAGTCACCCGGGCTGACGAAACCGCGTTCCGGGTGGTCCCAGCGGACCAGTGTCTCCACCGCTGTCACCCGGCCCTCGGGCAGCGTGACGATCGGCTGGTAGACCAGCCGGAATTGGCCGGCGTCCAGGGCGGTGCGCAGCTCGGCACCGATCCGCGCCTGCAGGCTGGCCGCCTCGTCGAGATCGGCGGAGTACGCCCGATGCCGGCGCCCGCCCCGCTTGGCGGCGTACATCGCCACGTCCGCGCGCCGCAGCACCTCGTACGGGTCGTCGGTGCCGGCGCTGTCCGCGCTGCCGATGCTGGCGGCGACCAGCAGCTCGTGCCGGCCGGCCCGGATCGGCTCGTGCAGTGCGCCGGTCAGCCGGTCCACCACCACCTCGACGTCCGCGGCGGTGGCGTCCGGCAGCAGCACGGCGAACTCGTCGCCGCCCATCCGCGCCACCAGTGAGTCGCCGTGGACGGCGTGCGTCAGCCGGCGGGCGAGCACCACCAGCAGCCGGTCACCGACCGAGTGGCCCAGGTCGTCGTTGACCGCCTTGAAGCCGTCCAGGTCGAGCAGGATCACCCGGGCCCGGCCGGTGGCCATCATGCCCCGGACGCGTTGCTCGAAGTGCCGGCGGTTGGCCAGGCCGGTCAGGTCGTCCCGCAGGGCCAGGTCGGACAGCTGGGTGGCCTGCCGCTGCACCTGCGCCACGAACCCGGCCATCCGCAGCACGACCAGCAGGAACAACACCACCGCGCCGATCGCGACGGCGGCCCGGTCGGCGCCGTCGTCGCCGATGCCGGGCACGAACAGCAGCACCGGCGCAATCAGCGTGCAGGCGGCGAGCAGCACCAGCCGCCGTTTCCGCATCCGCGGCGCGGCGGGCGCCGGGGTGGCGTCCTCGTCCGATCGCATCGCCGGGTGCAGCGCGGCCGCCGCCCAGGTCACGTACGACATCAGCCAGAACGCGTCGAGCACCGGCCCATCCGGGTCGCCGTACAGGGTGAGCAGCGAGTAGGCGACGTCGGCGATGAGCAGCAGCAGGGCGGCGATGCCGAGCAGGCGGGTGCTGGCCGTCCGGCGGGCCGCGCTCATGAAGAGGCGGGCCAGCAGGGCCAGCAGCAACGCGTCCGCGGCCGGGTAGGCGGTGCTGATCGTGCGCTCCAGCAGGGAAACGGACGAGTCGGCGGCGATCGGGTGCAGCACCAGCACCCAGAACACCAGGCCCAGCCCGGTGGCCACGATGGCGGCGTCGACCAGTCCGGCCAGGTCCCGGCTGTTGCGGCCGCGGACCAGCGCGAGCAGACCGAGGACCAGCATCGGGTACGCGGTGAGGTAGAACGCGTCGGCCGGTGACGGGTACGGCTCCTCGTTCAGCACGAACTGGTAGTACTCGTAGATGACGTCGCCGATCACCCAGACGATCTGGCCGGTCGCGAACCAGTACCACATGGCCCGCCGCTCCGGGCGGTGGATCCACACCCCGGCCAGGATCAGCAGACCGGAGACCAGCCCGATCGAGTTGTAGACGAGGTTCGATGCCAGCCCGTCGTAGGGCAGCAGAAAGCGTGCGCCGACGGCCAGCGCACCGATGGCGAGCCAGACTCGCCACAGGGCGCTCGTGGCCGCCACCGACGTTCTCCACACGTCGGTGCAATCGGCAACAACCCTGGCAGGTTGAGCGGCCGGTGGGAAAGATCACCGCGGCGTGGCGCGGTCGATCAGCGTGGCCGTGTCGACGCCGTCCGGCAGGGTGCCGAACACCTGCCCGTGGTCCCCGGCGACCCGGCTCGCGCAGAACGCGTCCGCGGTAGCGGCGGGCGCGTGCCGGACCAGCAGCGAGCCCTGCAGCACGATCGCCATCCGTTCCACGATCCGCCGGGCCCGGGCCTCGTCCGGCGCGTCGAGCAGCGTCGCCACCTCGCCGATCGCGGTGTCCAGCCGCCGGTCCGCGCCGGCCGCCGTGCGCACCTCCGCCAGGTACGCGTCCCGGCTCTCCGGTTCCCGGCGCAGCGTCCGGAGCACGTCCAGCGCCTGGACGTTGCCGGAGCCCTCCCAGATCGAGTTCAGCGGCGCGTCCCGGTACAGCCGGGGCAGCCCGGACTCCTCGACGTACCCGTTGCCGCCCAGGCACTCCAGCGCCTCACCGACCACGGCCGGCTGCCGCTTGCACACCCAGTACTTCCCGATCGCGATGGCCAGCCGCGCGACCGCACCCTCACCGCGGTCGACCGCACCGGCCAGCCGCATCGCGAGCGTGGTCGCGGCCTCCGACTCCAACGCCAGATCGGCCAGCACGTTGCCCATCAGCGGCTGATCGGCGAGCACCCGGCCGAACGCGCGCCGGTGCCGGCTGTGATGGACCGCCTGCACCACGGCCGCCCGCATGCCCGACGCCGATCCGGTCACGCAGTCCAACCGGGTCATCGCCACCATGTCGATGATCGTCCGTACGCCCTGACCCTCGTTCCCGACCAGCCAGGCCACCGTGTCGTCGAACTCCGGCTCACTGCTGGCGTTGCTGCGGTTGCCCAGCTTGTCCTTGAGCCGCTGGATGCGGAAGGTGTTCCGGTTGCCGTCCGGCAGCACCCGTGGCACCAGGAAACAGGACAGCCCGGCCGGTGCCTGAGCGAGCACCAGGAACAGGTCGCACATCGGCGCGCTGGTGAACCACTTGTGCCCGCGCAACCGGTACGTCCCGTCGCCGGCCGGGGTGGCGGTGGTGGTGTTCGCCCGCACGTCCGATCCGCCCTGCTTCTCGGTCATGCCCATGCCGGCCAGCAGCCCGCGCTTGGTCAACGGCGCCCGCAGGCCCGGGTCGTAGCTCCGGCTGGTCAGCAGCGGCTCGTGGGCGGCGGCCAGGTCGGGGGCGTGGCGCAGGGCCGGGACCACCGCGTACGTCATCGAGACCGGGCAGGAGTGGCCGGCCTCGACCTGGCTCCACACGTACAGGCCGGCCGCCCGGGCCACGTGCGCACCCGGCCGCCGGTCGGCCCACGGCGCCGCGGCCAGCCCTTCGCCGACGGCCACCTCCATCAGCCGGTGCCAGGCCGGATGGAACTCCACCTCGTCGACCCGGTGGCCGTACCGGTCGTGGGTGACCAGCCGCGGCTCGTACCGGTTGGCGTCCTCCGCCCACCGCTGCGGCTCCGCCGTGCCGGCCAGCTTGCCCAGCCGGTGCAGGTCATCCGCCGCCCAGCCGGCGCCCTCGCGATCGACCGCCGCGAGCAGTGCCGCGTCGGCGGCCACGTCGTGGCCGGTCAGCGGTGGCGGCTGGTTGAACACCCGGTGCGTCACGCACCTCAATCTAGCGCTAGCTTTCCCTCCATGGGCCTGGTGCTGATGCGGACGATCGTCGCGGATCTGCGGACGGTCGGCGTCCGGCCGGGGGCGGTCGTGCTGATGCACTCGTCGTTCGCCAGCCTCGGGTTCGTTCCGGGCGGGCCGCAGGCGGCCGTGCAGGCGGTGCTCGAGGTGCTCGGCCCGGACGGCACGCTGGTGGTGCCCACGCACACCCCGGACAACTCGGATCCGTCGACGTGGTCGCGCCCGCCGGTGCCGCCGGAGTGGTGGGAGTCGATCCGCCGCGAGGCGCCCGGCTTCGACCCGCTGCGGACGCCGCCGAGCCCGTCGATGGGGGTACTGGCGGCAACCGTCCGGTCCTGGCCCGGCGCGCGGCGCAGCGACCACCCGCAGGTGTCCTTCGCCGCGGTGGGCCGGCACGCCGCCGCGGTGACCGGGACCCACCGGCTCGAGGATCCGCTGGGTGAGGACTCGCCGCTGGGCGCGGTGTACCGGCGCGACGGCCAGGTGCTGCTGCTCGGTGTGGGGCACGGCAACAACACCTCGCTGCACCTGGCCGAGACCCGGCGGCCGGACCCGCCGCGGCACACCACCGGCGCGGTGCTCCGCCGCGCCGGAGACGGCGGCACCGGGCAGTGGGTGACCTGGACCGAGGTCGATCCGGACGAGTCCGACTTCGCCCAGCTGGGCGAGGCGTTCGACGCGACCGGCGCCACCCGCGTCGGCCGGGTGGGGGAGGCCACCGCCCGGCTGATGTCCCAGCGCGCCCTGGTCGACTTCGGGGTGCGATGGCTGGCCGGCCACCGCTGAGCGATCACCCCGCGGCCGGCGGCCACTCGTGGGACAGGACCGACATCACCGTGGCGTCGACCCAGCCGTCGGCGGTGCGCAGGGCGTCCCGGAGCACGCCCTCGGCGCGGAAGCCGACCTTCTCGTAGACGTACCGGGCGCGCGGGTTGAACGCGTACACCTCCAGCGAGACGCGGTGCAGGCGCAGAGATTCGAAGCCGTACCCGACGATCAGCCGGGTGGCCTCGGTGCCCAGGCCCCGGCCGCGGCCGCGCGGGCCGATCAGGATCCGGAAGGTGCAGCTGTGGTTGGCCTCGTCCCACTCGTGCAGGACGGCCTCACCCACGCACCGGCCGCCGGCCCGGTCCACCACGGCCAGGTCGAGCCGGTCCGGCTGCGCGTTGCGGGTGGCGTACCAGTGGCGGATGTGCTCCTCGTCGGCCACCGGGTCCAACCGGCTGCCGGTCAACCGGGCGGTTTCCGGATCGGCCATCGCCTCGAGCAACGCGGCGACGTCACCGGGCGTGAACGGCCGCAGCACCACCCGGTCGCCGGCCAGGGTGGGCTTGACGCGGAAGTCGGCGCAGGTCACGGGTCCATTGTCGCAATCGGCGGTGGCCTCGCATTCCGACTCGGGCCGCCGGGGCTGACCTGTGCCGCCCGGCGGCGACGGATTTCCGACAGCCACCCTCGGTGAGCGGCGTGCGACGGTCAGCGCCGGGGGATCATCCTGCGCCGAACGCTCATCGTCACCGTCGTGGCGACCCTGGTCACGGCCGGCCTCGCCGCACCCGCGCGGGCCGCCGTGACCCCGGTCGCCAAGGTCAACTTCCAGCCGGCCTGGGTCACCGCGCCGGCCGGCTACACCCCGGACACCGGGCTGCCGTACGACGCCGCGCGCGGCTCGGGCTGGGTGCGGCAGGACAGTCTTCCCGGCACCCGGGTGCCGCTGGACCTGACCCGCAACACCCGCAACCGGGCCCGGGCCGGCATCGACGCCCGGCTCAACACGCTCATCCACCTGCAGTACGGCGACGTCGGTGGCAGCAACGGCGTGCTGACCGCGGGCGCGTACGAGTTCGCCGTCCCGGCCGGCAGCTACCAGGTCACCGTCTCGGCCGGTGACCAGCCGGCCTACGACAGCTCGCACACCGTGCGGGTGGAGGGGACGACCGCGATCAGCGGGTTCGTCTCCACCGCCGCGGCCGAATACCGGCAGGCGACGGTGACCGTGCCGGTGACCGACGGCCGGCTCACCGTGGACGCGATCGGCGGCACCAACACCAAGCTGAACTACCTGGAGATCGGCCGGGTCACCGCGACCGCCCCGGCCGGGCTGACCGCAACACCGGGGACCGCCAGATCGCGCTGGCCTGGATCGCGGACGCGTCCGCGGCCGGCTACCGGATCTACCGCGGCGGGACGTTGACCGCCACCCCGGCCGGGCCGTCCTATCTGGACATCGCGGTGACGAACGGAACGGCGTACGGATATGCGGTGTCGGCGGTGGACGCCGCCGGGAGTGAGTCGCCGCGCTCGGCCGTGGTGACCGCCACGCCCGCGGCCTTCGCACTGAAGGTCAACTTCTCCGACGCGGCCACCGCGCCACCGGCCGGATACGTCCGCGATTCCGGCGATGCCTACGCGGTCACGCGCGGATACGGCTGGGTGCGGCTCAGCGACGGCACCCCGGTCAGCCTGGTCGGCAACGGCCGCAACCGGAACCCGGCCGCCGGTCAGCCGGACGTGTTGGCTCGCGACGCTGATGCACGCGCAGCTGCCGAACACCCCGGCGGGCAAGGGGGAGGCCGCGGTGCCGGCCGGGCTCTACACGGTGACCGTGGTGGTCGGTGACGCCGGCCCGGCCGTGGACAGCGTGCACTGGGCGAACGTCGAGGATCAGAACGCGGTGGCGGCGTTCGTGCCCACCGCGGCCACGAAACACGCGACGGCCACCCGGTGCGCGACAACGCCGCCGCGCTCGGCCTGCCCGGCGCGCCCGCCCGGACCATCATCGGGATGGCCTTCGACCCCGTCGGCGCGCTGTGGGTGACCGACAACTACGAGTACGTCGGTCCGCTGAACGTGCCGGACTGGTCGGGGCGGATCGGCCGGCTCACCGGCCCGGACCACGGCACCTACACCCCGATGGTGGTGAACCTGCCGCGGTCGGTGAAGGATCACGAGACCAACTCGCTGGCGTTCGGCCCGGACGGCGCGCTCTACGTGACCCAGGGCGCCAACAACGCGATGGGCGCTCCGGACTCGACCTGGGGCAACCGGCCGGAGCGGCTGCTCAGCGCGGCGATCCTGCGGTTGGACCCGACTCGGCTGCCGGCCACGCGGCCGTTGGACGCGCGGACCGCCGACGGTGGCGGCGCCTACGACCCGTACGCCGCGTCCGCGCCGCTGACCATCCATGCGACCGGCGTCCGCAACGCCTACGACCTGGTGTGGCACCGCAACGGCCACCTGTACGCACCGACCAACGGCTCGGCGGCCGGTGGCAACACCCCCGGCGCCGCTGCCGGCGTCGTGCGCCCGGCGCGGGTACACGGGCCCGGTGGTGCCACCGCTGACCGGGGTGCCCACCGCGGAGACCGACTACGTGTTCGACGTCAAGCCGGGCCGCTATTACGGCCACCCCAACCCGGTGCGCTGCGAGTGGGTGCTGGCCGGCGGCAACCCGACCGCGGGCACCGATCCGTTCCAGGTCGGCGCGTACCCGGTGGGCACCCAGCCGGACCCGAACTTCGACCTGGCCGGCACGTACGACGCCGGCCTGCACGCTTCGGCGAACGGCGTGATCGAGTACCGCGGCGGCGCGCTGGACGGCAAGCTGCTGGTGGTGCGGTATTCGTCCGGCCAGGACATCGAGACCTTCGACGTGGCGGCAAACGGGACGCTGAGCAACCGGACCGTCGGGATCACCGGGTTCACCGGGTTCAGCCAGCCGGTGGACGTCACCCAGGACCTGGCCACCGGCAACCTGTACGTGACCGAGCTCGGCGCCGGCCGCATCACCCTGCTGAAGCCGAGACCGTAGGGCCCGCCGGGCACAATGACCGGGTGCCTGTCCTGGCCCGCTACACCGGCGCGGCCGCGCTCGCCCGGCTGGCCGACGCCTGGTCCACGCTGATCCTGTTCGCGGTGGCCGGGCTGATCGACGGGCGCTGTTCGTCTCGACGCTGGCGGTCCGCGATCGCGAGGCGCCGCCCGAGGTCCGCACCCAGGTGTTCACCGGCGGCGCCGCCATGGTGCTGCTACGACGACGCGACATCCTCGAGAGTCGCCCGGGCGCCCTTGTGGTGCAGCGAAGCCAGGACTGACGTGTACGTGGACACGAACCGCTCGTTGTCCACCAGGTCGCCGAACACCTCCCGGTTCTCGATGAACGCGGTCGGGTGGTCCCGCTGCTGCCGCGCCCGCTCCTGCAGCACCTCCCGGAGCCGGTCGACGACCTCGATCGGCCGGCCCTGCTCGTCCACGCCTTCGGCGTACCGGGCCCAGGAGGCCACCACCGCGGTGGCCCGCAGGATCTCGCCGCCGGTCTCCAGGTTGTGCCGGATCACCGGCAGCAGCCACTTCGGGATCCGGTCCGAGCTCTCCGCGCACAGCCGGGCCACCGTGTCGCGGACCTGGGCGTTGGAGAACCGCTCGATCAGCTGGTGCTGGTACTCGGTGAGGTTGATGCCGGGCACCGGTTCCAGCGTCGGGGTGGCCTCCCGCACCATGTACGCCAGCAGGAAATCGGCGAACAGCCGGTCCTGCGCGACCTCGTGCACCAGCCGGTATCCGGCCAGGTAGCCGAAGTAGCACAGCGCCTGGTGGCTGGCGTTGAGCAGGCGCAGCTTCATCAGTTCGTACGGCTCGACGTCCGGCACGACCTGCACACCCGCGTCCTCGAACGGCGGCCGCCCGGTGGGGAAGGCGTCCTCGAGCGCCCACTGGGTGAACGGCTCGCACACCACCGGCCAGGCGTCGTCGATGCCGTACCGCCGGCGTACCTCGGCCCGGTCCTCATCGGTGGTCACCGGCGTGATCCGGTCCACCATGCTGTTCGGGAAGGCCACCGTGTTCTCCACCCACCGGCCCAGCTCCGCGTCGCGCAGCGTGGCGAACGCGACGAAGCTGCGCCGGGCCGCGTGCCCGTTGCCCTGGATGTTGTCGCAGCTCATGATCGTGAACGGCGGCAGGCCGCGGTCGCGCCGCCGGGCCAGCGCCTCGACGATCAACCCGAACGTGGTCCGCGGCGGACTGCCCGGCCGCAGGTCGTGCTGCACGTCCGGGGCGTCGGCCATGAACTCGCCGGTCACCGCGTGGAAGTTGTACCCGCCCTCGGTCACCGTCAGCGACACGATCCGGACGTCCTCGCCGGCCATCTTCTCGATCACGGCGTCCGGATCGTCCGGGGCGAACAGATATTCGTGGATCGACCCGATCACGCGCGGCTCCCAGGTGCCGTCCGGCGCCTTGACCACCAGCGTGTAGAGGCCGTCCTGCGCGGCCATCACCTCGGCCATCTGGCGGTCGCCGGGCATCACGCCGACCCCGCAGATCGCCCAGTCCTGCGCCCTGCCGTCGGCCATCAGGCGGTCCAGGTACATCGCCTGGTGCGCCCGGTGGAAGCCGCCGACGCCGAAGTGGACGATCCCGGTCCGCAGCCGGCCACGGTCATAGGCCGGCCCGGCCACGTTGTCCGGCAGAGATGACAGGGTCCGGTCACTGAGCGGCACCATCGCCGTATCCTCCCTCGGCTTGTCCCTCGCTCAGCATCGCACCCGAGCCGCAAGGTCACCGGACGGACGCTGGGCGGGGCCGGTGCCCAGGGGTTGAGTGCGCTTGCGACGATGACGACGTGGACGACGAAACCGCCGGCAGCCGGTACCGCCGGTTGCCGCCGCGGGTACGCCCGAGCGGTACCGGGCACGACGTGTCGACGCCGGTGCCGGTGCCGGAGGTGAAGTACGTCAGCCCGCTCTCGCCGGCCGGTCGGGTGGAGGCGTACGAGCAGCTGGCGGATCACCTGGTCACCACGCCGCGGGGCAGTGTGCGACGGATCGTGGCCGTGGTCGTCCTCGGGCTGGGATTGCTCGCATTGCTGCTGTACCAGGTGAGGTGACCTGGCGGCACAGGTGACCGGCCCGGTGGGCTGCGCGAGGAACCGCCACCCGGTCCGTCAGCCGCGCACGAGCGCGTCGTACATCTCGGCGAACCGCGCGCGCCGGGCCGCGTAGTGCTCGACGTGCGCGGGCCGCGGCTCGTACGTCGCCCCGATGGCGCGGGGCGCGCGCGGGACGTCCGGTGCCAGCACGTCGAGCGCGAGCATCGCCGTGCCCCGCTGCGTGGCGCGCCGCCGGGTCACGTGGGTGACGGGTCGCCCCAGCACGTCCGCGAGGACCTGGAGCAACTCCGGCTGGTCGTTGCTGACCCGGCCGGTCGCCGCCACCTCCACGACCCGCGGTGCGGCCGGGTGCAGCTCGTCGGCGACGCGTGCGTACGTCATGGCCACGCCCTCGACGATCCCGCGGTACAGGGCGTCGGCGTCCGTGGCCGCCGACACCCCGCCGAGCACGGCGCGGGCCCCGCCGACCCAGCCGGGCGCACGTTCACCGGTGAGGTACGGCAGCACGAGCGGCGTGGCGTCGCTCGGCGGCGCAGTGAGGACGGCCGCGAGCGCCGGGCTGAGGCGCAACGTGCTCTGCGCCCAGCTGATGGCCCGGCCGACATCGTTGATCGCCCCGCCGAGCAGGGTGCGGCCCCCGCCGACCCGGTAGTTCCACAACCCGAACGGCAGGGGATCGGCGGGGCCGTCGAGCAGCACCCGCAGCGCGCCGCTGGTGGCTGTCGACGCGGTGAGCACCGTGGCGTCGGTGGCCCCGGACCCGATGTTGCTGGCGAAGCCGTCGGTGATGACGGGGAACCACGCGGCCCGGGCCAGAGCGGGCCAGCGCCCCGGCGTCGCCGGTGCCGGCTCGGTCACGTCCCTCGGCGGGGAGAGCTGTTCGGGGCCGGCGCCCGCGGCGGCGAGCAGCTCAGCGTCGAGCTCGCCGGTGCGACGGTCGAGCAGGCCGGTCCAGGCCACCGTGGACGTCCCGGCCAGCGGGTGCCCGACCAGCCGATGCAGGACGTACTCACCCAGGGACCACCAGAGCGCAGCGGCAGCGGCCACGCGCGGCTCCGCGGCCGCGAGCCAGCGCAGGCGCGGGGCGTGGTAGCTGGTGTGCAGGCGGGCGCCGGTGCGCTGCTGCACCGCGTGCTCGTCGAGTTCCTCTCGCAGCGCCGTGACCGCGCCGGCGCTGCGAGAATCGGCGTAGGTCAGGCACGGCGTGAGCGGGCGTCCGGCGGCGTCGACCGCGATCAGCGAGGCGGCGAAGGTGTCCATCGCGACACCGGCGATCCGGGTGCCCAGCCGGGCGTCGCCGGTCACCGCCTCGAGGACCTGCTCGACCTCCGCGGTCACCTGGTCGGGGTCGATGACCGAGGTGCCGTCGGGCGCGACCGTGAAGGCGTGCGGCACTTTGTGCTGCAGGCCGTGCACCCGCCGGCCGGACGCGTCCTGCACGCCGCCGCGGGTGGCGGTGGACCCGATGTCCAGCGCGACGACCAGCGGGTCCAGCGCCGCGTCCAGGGTGACGTCGTCGTCGGTCCGGGTCATCGCAGTCCTCGTCGTCGGCGGCGCGGGTCTCCGGCGACCCTAGCCGACCCTGCCTCTGCCCTCGACCCGCCGGTTCAGGTCAGATCCGTTCGGCGGCGCCGCGTTCGACGTCGAACGCGTTGCCTTCGGGATCCGCCATCGTCACCCACCCGGAGCCGTCGGCGCGTCGGTGGTCGGCAAACCACGCTCGCGCCCAGCGCCACCAGCCGGGCTACCTCGTCATCCCTGGTGCCGTCGATCGGAACCACATCCAGATGCACCCGGTTCTTCACCGTCTTGCCTTCCGAGGCGCGGCCAGAATCGGATACATCGACGGCACCTCCTGCCGGATCCGGGACACCGCCGGCAGTCTCCCAGCGCGCGCACGTCGACCGCAATTGCCTAACCCGCCGGGCGCCACCAGTCGTCGAGGGGTGTCACCGGCAGCGCCCGCTTGTGCCGGGTCGCGCGGAAGAGCGACTCGATCTTCGCCACCACGCCGGGCGCGACGTCGACGCCTTCGAGGTAGTCGTCGATCTGCTGGTAGCTGACGCCGAGCGCCACCTCGTCGGGCAGAGCCGGCCGGTCTTCCTCGAGGTCGGCGGTCGGTACCTTCTCCCAGCTGCTCGCGGGCGCGCCCAGCGCCTGCAGCAGGGCAGCGCCCTGCCGCTTGGTCAGGCCGGTCAGCGGGGTGACGTCGGCGCCGCCGTCGCCGTACTTGGTGAAGAACCCGGTCACCGCCTCGGCGGCGTGGTCCGTTCCCGCGACGAGCAAGTTCAGCTGCCCGGCGATCGCGTACTGGATCACCATGCGTTCGCGGGCCTTGATGTTGCCGCGCACGAAATCACCCAGCCGGAGCTCATCCCCCAGCTGCTCCCGCATGCCCAGCGCGGTCTCGGCCGCAACGGCGTCCACGCCGGGCTGCACGTTCACCGTGATGGAGCGGTCCGGCCGGATGAACTCGAGGGCGATCTGCGCATCCCGCTCGTCGGCCTGCACACCGTACGGCAGCCGCACGGCGACGAAGGCTGCCGCGCGCCCGCCGGCACGCAGCTCCTCGACGGCGAGCTGGCACAACCGGCCGGCCAGCGTGCTGTCCTGGCCACCGCTGACGCCCAGCACGTAACCCTGGGCCGGAGCGGATCCCAGGTAGTCCCGGAGGAAGGCGACCCGCCGCCGGATCTCCGCCGTCGGCTCGATCGCCGGTTGCACGCCGAGGTCGGCAATGATCCGCTGCCGTAGGTTCGCCATGCGCCGCACTGTACTGATCCGCAGGTCAATCGGCCGAGCTGCCCACGCCGGCGGGAGCGACTCAGGTGTGCAGGGTGGGCCGATAGACGAGCTCCTGGATGTTCCGGTCCAGCGTCCGGCTCTCGATCAGCTCGAGGTCGAAGTCGGCCGCACCCTGAAAGATCGGGTCCAGCCCGGTCCGGCCGGTGATCACCGGGAAGAGCGTCACCTGGATCCGGTCCACCAGGCCGGCGGCCATCAGCGCCCGGTTCATCGACAGGCTGCCGTGCGAACGCAGCGGCACCGGGGACTCCTCCTTGAGCCGGGCGACGACGTCGACGGCGTCGCCGCTCGCCACGGTCGCGTCCGGCCAGTCGAGGGGTCCGTCCAGCGTGGTCGACACCACCGTGGCCGGCATGTTCCACATCCGGGTGACCCACGGATCGCGCACCTCCGAGTCCTCGGTGCTGTCCGCCAGCATCCGGACGAACTCGCGATACGTCTGGGCTCCGAAGACCATCCGCTGCTCCCGGCTGTACTGGGCCAGGCGGTGGTCCAGCAGCTCGGGGCCCTGCTTGCCCCAGTAGCCGGTCCAGTCGCCGCCGGCGGCGCCGAAGCCGTCCAGGCTGGAAAAGACGTCGAAGGTGTAGGTGGTGGTCACGGTGGTCTCCTCACGCGCGGTCGGTCGCCTTCCGGGATACAGACCGGCCGCCACGACGGAACTCATCGGCCGTCCGCACAACACGGCCCCGCGCGCGCATCGCGTGCGGGGCCGTGCGGCTCTGGTGCGGGTCAGGCGGCCAGTGCCGCCGGGGCGTCCGCGGCCTTCGTGCCGCTGGACAGGTGCCGCAGGTAGGCCGGCAGGGTGAAGAACTCCGGGCAGGTGCGCTCCGACAGCAGCACGGTCAGCAGCGTCCGGGCCTGCCCGAACCGCCGGGCGGCGTCCTCGTCCAGCGCACCGGTCTCGGACAGCACGGTCAGCTCCTCGCGCACCATCCGGCTGACCAGGCCGGCGGTGATCGGCACCCGGTCGTCGGTCGGGGTGGCCGACGAGATCCACTGCCACAGCTGGGCCCGGCATATCTCCGCCGTCGCGGCGTCCTCCATCAGCCCGCCGAGCGCCACCGCGCCCTGCCCGCCCAGCCAGGCGGCCAGGTACCGCAGCGCCACGCTGACCGAGTTCCGTAGCGCCACCTCGGTGATGCCGCCGCTGGCGGGTGTCACGCCGAGCAGGTCGGCCGCGGTCACCTGGACGTCGTCACGGCGCCGGACGATCTGGTGCGGCTCGAAGCCCAGCCACTGGTCGAAGACCTCTTTGCAGGTCTCCACCAGGCCCGGGTGGGCCACCCACGACCCGTCGAAGCCGTCGCCGACCTCGCGCCGCTTGTCCTGCCGCACCTGGTCGAGCGCCCGCTTGGCGGCCACCGGGTCCCGGCTCGGCACCACCGCCGCCATGCCGCCGATGGCGTGCGCGCCGCGGCGGTGGCAGGTGCGGACCAGTAGCTCGGTGTACGCCCGCAGGAACGGCGCCGTCATGGTCAGCTGGGACCGCTCCGGCAGCACCACGTCCGGCCGGTTCTTGATCATGCTGAACAGGTAGTCCCACCGGCCCGCGTTCAGGCCGGCCGAGTGCTCGCGCAACTCCCAGAGGATCTCATCCATCTCGAACGCCGCCGGAATGGTCTCGATCAGGACGGTGGCCCGGATCGTTCCGCGCGGGATGCCGAGCCGCTGCTGGGCGAACACGAACACGTCGTTCCACAGCCGGGCCGCCAGGTGCGACTCCAGCTTGGGGAGGTAGAAGTACGGCCCGGAGTCGCGCGCCAGTTGCCGCTTGGCGCAGTGGAAGAAGTACAGCCCGAAGTCGAACAGCGACGCCGACACCGCGCGCCCGCCGATCCGCAGGTGGCATTCCGGCAGGTGCCAGCCGCGCGGCCGGACCATGATGGTGGGCAGGTCGCCGGTGAGCTGGTAGCGCTTGCCGTCCGGCGCCTCGTACCAGATGGTGCCGTCCAGCGCGTCCCGCAGGTTCTGCTGGCCCAGCACGACGTTCTCCCAGGTGGGGGAGAGGGCGTCCTCGAAGTCGGCCATCCACACCTTGGCGCCGGAGTTGAGCGCGTTGATGGTCATCTTCCGTTCCGGCGGCCCGGTGATCTCCACCCGCCGGTCCATCAGGTCCTCCGCCGGCGGGGCCACCGTCCAGGAGGTGTCGGCCCGGATGTGCGAAGTGGACGGCAGGAAGTCCAGGTCGCCGATGCGGGTGGTGCGCCGGCGCCGCCGCCGGTCCAGCAACTGCACCCGGCGGGCCCCGAACTCCCGGTCCAGGGCGACGACGAAGTCGATCGCCTCCGGGGTCAGGATGTCGTCACACGGGCTGGGGGTGATGGTGACGGGTTCCATCAGAACTGCTCCGCTTCGGTCGAGCCGGACAGGGCGGTGGTCGAGCTCTCCGGGTTGAGCGCGGTGGAGACCGCGTCGAAGTACCCGGTGCCCACCTCGGCCTGGTGCCTGGTGGCGGTGTAGCCGTCCGCCTCGGCGGCGAACTCCGCCTCCTGCAACTTCACGTACGCGCTCATGCCGTCGGCGGCGTACCCGCGGGCCAGCTCGAACATCGCGTGGTTGAGCGCGTGGAAGCCGGCCAGCGTGACGAACTGGAACTTGTATCCCATCGCGCCGAGTTCCTTCTGGAACCGGGCGATGGTGGCGTCGTCGAGGTTGCGCTTCCAGTTGAACGACGGCGAGCAGTTGTACGCCAGCATCTTGTCCGGGTGCACCTTGTGCACCGCCTCGGCGAACGACTTGGCGAACTTCAGATCCGGCTTGCCGGTCTCCACCCAGAGCAGGTCGGCGTAGTCGGCGTAGGCGATGCCGCGGGCGATCGCCGCTGCCGGGCCGCTGCGCACCCGGAAGAAGCCCTCGGCGGTCCGTTCGCCGGTGAGGAACGGCCGGTCCCGC
>DASSAL010000090.1:0-4764 GCA_035685405.1 Actinoplanes sp.
GTACGGCTCGCCGGCATAGCCGAGCACCTCGACGGTACGGCCGGTGCCGTTGGTCAGTTCCAGCCGCGCCCCCGCCTCGACCGTCCGGACGCTGAGTCCCGCCACGGGCGGGCTGAGGCCGGTGACCGTGGTCAGGTACGAGGTGGCGTCCGGAGTGTCGGCGCCGTGCGCGGACGCCGGGGTGGCCGGTCCGAGCAGCGTGCCGGCCACGACCAGCAGCGCAACCGCAAATCTCACGCTCAGCTCGCACGGGCGGCGGTCACCGCGTCGATCAGCTCGTCACGCGCCCGGGCCACCCGGGACCGGATGGTGCCCACCGGCACCTCCTCGACGGCGGCGGCCTCGGCATACGACAATCCGAGCACCTGGGTGAGCACGAACGCGGTCCGGCGCTCGTCGCTGAGCCGGGCCAGCAAGTCTTCGGCGCCGAGCCGGTGCGCCGGGTCGGGGTCCGGCACCTCGGTCCAGGCCTGCGCCGCCAGCCGGGTGTCCAGCCGGCGCCGGCGCACCACCGCCCGGAGGTGGTCCGCGCAGGTCCGGCGGGCGATGCCGAGCAGCCAGGTGCGGACGGTGGAGCGTGCCGCGAAGCCGGGCAGCGCCTGGAACGCCCGCAGGTATGTCTCCTGGGTCAGGTCGTCGGCCGCACCGGGATCCACCAGTGCCGCGGTGAACCGCCAGACCTCGGCCTGCGTCGCGCGTACGAACGCCGCCTGGGCCGCGGCGTTCCCACCGCGGGCGAGCAGGGCCAGCTCGGTGGCCGGGTCCAGGCCGTCGTCACCCGCTATCACGGGCGCCAATGGTACGCGGATCCCCGATGTCGCCGCCGATGCGGCACCATTGCCTCGGACTACGCACCGATAGGGGAGCATTGCTCGCATGACCGTTGATCGACGACGGGCGCGCCGCCGCCTGGCCGCCCTCGGCGGCGTCCTGTGCGGGCTGGTGCTGGTCCTGCTCGGACCGGCCACACCGGCCAGCGCGCACGCCGTCCTGGTGGGCAGCGATCCGGCCGGCGGCACCATCGTCCCGGACGCGCCGAACCGGGTGACGCTGACCTTCAGCGAGTCGGTGCAGCTGCTGGCGGGCAAGATCCAGGTGCTGGCCCCGGACGGGAGCCGGGCCGACCAGGGTGAGCCGCAGTCCAGCGGCAACACGGTCACCATTCCACTGCGCTCCGGCGGCGGTCGCGGCACCTACCTGGTGAGCTACCGGGTGCTCTCCGTGGACAGCCACCCGGTGGCCGGCACGCTCACGTACTCGGTCGGCGCGGCGTCCGCACCGCCCGGCGAGGACGCTATCGCCGAGTCGGTCGACCCGGTGGTGCGCACGCTCATCCCGATCGGCAAATACCTGGGGTACGCGGGCCTGGTCCTGCTGATCGGCCCGGTGCTGGTGTTGTCGCTGCTGTGGCCGCACCGCCTGTCCCGGGTGGGCCCGGCCCGGGTGGTCTGGACCGGCATCGGCCTGATCCTGGCCAGCACCCTGCTCGGGTTGTGGTTGCAGGCGCCGTACGCGACCGGCAGCGGCCTGTTCGAGGTCAGCCTGCGCGACCTGCAGGACGTGCTGGGCAGCACGTTCGGCGCGGTGATGCTGGTTCGGCTCGGGGTGATCTGCGCGGCCGCGTTGCTGCTGCGGCCGTTGCTGCAAGGTTCCGCCGACGAGCAGTCCACGACCGACCTGGCGCTGCTCGGCGTGCTGGGCGTGGCCGCCCTGGCCACCTGGCCGTTGACCGGCCATCCGTCCGCCTCCCCGGTGCCCGGTGTGTCGGTGGTGGTCGACGCGGGGCACCTGTCGTCGATGGCGGTGTGGCTGGGCGGCCTGGTGATGCTGGTGGCCTTCCTGCTGCCCAGGGCCGACGAACGTGAGCTGGGCGCGATCCTGCCGATCTGGTCGCGGTGGGCGTTCACCGCGGTCGGCGCGCTGGTCCTGGCCGGCGTCGTGCAGGCGCTGATCGAGGTGGCCTCCTTCTCCGGCCTGGTGAACAGCACGTACGGCCGGCTCATCCTGGTCAAGAGCGCCTTGGTCGCGGCGGCGATCGGGGTGGCGGCGCTGTCCCGCCGGATGGTGCTGGCCAAGACCGGCCCGCACCGCCTGCGCCGGGCGGTGCTGGTGGAGCTGGGCATCACCGCGATCGTGCTGGGCGTGACGTCGGCCCTGGTGCAGATCCCGCCGCCGCGCACCGCCGAGGCGGCCGAGGTGGGGCCTACCAGCACCACGGTGTCGCAGACGCTGACCAGCGGCACCACCACCTTGCAGGTGGACATCTTCCCGGCCGCGGTGGGCAACAACAGCCTTCATCTGTACGCCTACACGCCGGACAACAAGCCGCTGCCGGTCGTCGAGTGGACGGCCTCGGCAGCGTTGCCGGCCAAGAACATCGAGCCGATCGAGGTGCCGCTGCTGCGGATCACCGACTTCCACGCCATCGGGGACGTCGCGTTGCCGCAGGCGGGGGACTGGGCGCTGCGATTCACCGTACGGACGAGCGACATCGACCGCGCCACCCTGACGATGACCGCGTCCATCACATAAGCGCTTCCTCGCACCGATAAGGGCCTTAGTAGCCGTTTGCCCAATTTGGTGCTTTCCGGGCTGTATGGTCTGCGACGTAAGGCCCGGAGAAGAGGGAGAAGCAGATGCGGGTGCTCCGCACGATCTTCGGAATGCTGTTGCTGACCATCGGCTTGCCGGCGCTGCTCATCGGCGCCGGGTTCTGGGTGGCGATGCAGCACCGCGACGCCGGTGGCGCGTTCAGCGGTCCGCTGCAGAGCGTCTCCACCACCGGCTACGCGGTCGTGATCGACGACGTGGACGCGCTGCTGCGGTCGGACGCGCCGTTCGCCCGGTACGGCAGCACCCGGGTCCGCCTCACCGCGATGGGCACCCACGGTCCCGCCTTCATCGGCCTGGCACCCAGCGACGAACTCGGCCGCTACCTGGCTGACGTGCCGCGCTCGACGGTCCGGTCGGTCGATATCGGCACCGGTGCCCTCCCGGTGTCGACGCAGCGGATCAGCGGCTCCCGCGCTCCCGAGGCGGTCCCGGGCAATCAGCCCTTCTGGCTGCGGTCCGGCACCGGCCAGCTCGACTGGATCCCGTCCCACCTGGAGAACAACCGTTACAGCCTGGTCGTGATGAACCCCGGCGCGCAGCCGGGCCTGCAGCTGCAGAGCACCGCGGAGGTCCGACCCGGCTGGCTCAACTCCGCCACCTGGGCGTTGCTCTTCCTGGGCACCCTGACCGTGATGGCCGGCATGATCATCCTCGCCTGGCCCGGCCGCCGCCGCGAAGTGGTCTACGTGGTGGAGCCCAGCCAAGTCCCCGACCTGATGAAGGCGATCGGCGCGCCCATCCCGCTGAGCCGCACCGGCGGCGGCCGGCACGCCGGCACGCACCGTCCGCGCACACTGGCCGATGCCGCTTCCCGGCCGCCGTCGTTGCCGCAGTTCAGTTGGCCGCCGGCCGCTGCTTCCCAGCCGGCCCCGGTGGCGCCCGCTGCCGCTTCCTCCGCCGCCTCGCCGTCCGCGGCCCTTGCGGGCGCGGCAGCGTCCGCTTCCGCCGGTTCTCCTTCCGCTGGTTTGTCCGGCGCGCTCGCTTCGGCTTCTTCCCCTCCTTCCTCCCATTCCTCTTCTTTTCCGTCCTCTCCTTCTTCCTCCACTTCGCCTTTCTCCGCTCCCGCCGGTCCGGGTGTTGCCTCTGGCACGTCTCCCTCCGTCGGCGCTGCCGGCCCGCCTTCTCCCGAGGCCTATTTCGCAGCCACCGCCATTCCGGCCGGCACCGGCGCGGCGCCGCACCGGCCGCCGGCTCCAGGCGAGCCGCTGAACCTGCTCACCGGCACCAACCGGCCCGCCTCCGGACAGTCCCCGTCCGCCGGCCTGGTCGGCGTACCGGGTCCGGCCGCCACCGGCACCGACCCGCTGTTCGGCCCGGTGGGTGAACCGCCCGGCAAGCCGGGAGAGCGGGCCCCCCGCCGCCGCACCCCCACGACGGCAACCGACACCCCGGTCTTCGAGGCCACCGCCGTCGGCGCCTGGGTGGCGGAAACCGCAGCCGCCCGAGCCCGCGAGACGGAGGCACGCGCGGCCGCGGCGTTGGCCCAGACCCGCAAGGCCGACACCAACCCGGGGGCCAGGACCGAAACCGCCGAAGCGGCCAAGGCTGCGGATGCGCTCAAAGCCGAGGAAGCCGCCAAGGTTGCGGATGCGGTCAACGGTGACGGCGCTGCCAAGGTCGCGGATGCGGTCAAGGCGGAGGAAGTCGCCAAGGCTGCGGATGCGCTCCAGGCCGACGAAGCCGCCAAGGCCAAGGCCGCAGCGGCTCAAGCCATCGGCGCTGCCGCTCAGATCCGGGCGCGTGCCGCGGGAGCCTCGGACGCGACCGCAGCGAAGGCTGCCGGCGCCCCCGACGCCGCAACGCCGGCGCGATCGGCTCACCCGGCAAAGTCCACCGGCGCGCCGCAGTCGTCGAAGCCGACCGCAGACCGCCCGAGTACCGTCGCTGCCGGTTGGGTCCCGACCGGCCTGACCCGAGCCGACTCCCGGCGCGTCGGCCTGACCATCCCTGCAGCGGGGCCCGCGCCCACCTCGCCGCAGGCCGACAGCAAACCGGAGGTTGTGCCCGCGAACGCTTCCGCACCGCCCACCTCGGCGCCGTCGGGCAGCGCCCCGGCGCCGGCCCCGGCGCCTCCGCGGCCGACGCAGCCCCGCCCGACCGGCCCTTCGCCGGCCCGCCCGACCAGCCCGGCCCGGCCCCCCACACCGGCAC
>DASSAL010000091.1:0-32592 GCA_035685405.1 Actinoplanes sp.
GGCCCCCGGCGCATCCGCCCCCGGCGGCTCCGTGCCGGACTCCTCGGCCGCGCCGGCCGGCCCGCCCGGGGACCCGGTCGCCACGCCGGCGCCGACCCGGCCGGAACGACCGCCGCTGCCGGACGGCTGGATCAACTACCGCGACCGCACCGGCTTCTCGGTGTACGTGCCCGAGGGCTGGCGACGGACCCGCGAGGGCTCGATGGTCTACTTCCGGGATTCCCGTACCGGCCGGGTGCTGGGCATCGACCAGACCACCCGGCCCGCGCCCAATCCGGTCGCCGACTGGCGCGGCAAGGCCGACTACCGGGTGAACCGCGGCGACTTCCCCGGCTACGACGAGATCCGCATCGCGCCGGTGCGGTACTGGCGCAAGGCCGCCGACTGGGAGTTCACCTTCAACGGCAGCAGCGCCCGACAGCACGTGAACAACCGCGGCTTCGTGGTGTCCGACCGGCAGGCGTACGGCATCTGGTGGCAGACCCGGCACGCCGACTGGGCGGCCGCCCGGGACGACCTGCGGCTGGTCTTCGACAGCTTCCGACCGCGCAGCTGAGACCGGCGCGCCGGCGGGTCACTCCCGGCGGAAGATGGCCACGAGCACCCGCAGCACCAGCACCATCGCGACGATCAGCAGGCCGTACCCCAGCAGCGAGAACAGCCCCACGCCGGCGGTGATCCGCGGGCCGTCGCCGGCGCCGAGCAGGAGGACCGCCATCACACCGGCCGTGGCGCCGATCACCGACAGCAACGTCTGATGGAAGAGGCCGGTCAGCAGGCGCCGGTCCTGGTCGTCGGCGAACAGGCGGACGGTGAGCCGCAGCCGGCCGTGCTCCAGCGCGTCACCGATCCGGTCGAACCGCCGCGGCAGGCCGCGCAGCACCGGCAGCAACGCCATCAGTTCGTCCTCCAGGGTGACGCGCAGCCGGTCCGGTGCCAGCGCCTCGGCGATCCGCTGGCCGCCCACCGCCCGGGCGTGCCCGACGAGATCGAAACCCGGCCGGATCAGCCCGAGTGTGCCCTCCAGCGTTGCGAACGCCCGGAACACCGCGGCGACCGGCGGCGGCACCCCCAGCCCGTACGCGGTGAACGTGCGCAGCAGCCCGGCCACCGCCGCCGCCCCGGCGGTGCTGCCCGGCGCCGCGTACCGGACGATCAGGCTGCCGAGCGTGCGCTGCAGGTCCCGTTCGTCCACCTCCTCGGGCCGGTCGACCAGCCGGAGCAGCGCGTCGCTGACCGCCACCGAGTCACCCCGGCCGACCGCGCCGAGGAGCTGGCCGATCGCGGCCCGGGTGGCACCGTCCAGCCGGCCGACCGAGCCGAGATCGAGCATGCCCAGCGAGCCGTCGTCACCGACCAGCACGTTCCCCGGGTGCAGGTCGGCGTGGAACAGGCCGTGCACCAGCACCTGGTCCAGCATGCTGTCGAGCAGGTCGCCCGCGATCACGTCGCGCCGGTGCGCGCCGAGCCGGTCGAGGACAGGTCCGGCGTCGCCCAGCGGTGTGCCGGGGAGCCTCTGCATGACCAGCACCCGTTCTGAGCTGAGCGTGGCGTATGGCGCGGGCACCCGTACCCCGCGGTCCGGGGAGGCGGCCAGCGCGGCGGCCATCGCCTGCAGGTTGTCCCGTTCGACGGTGAAGTCGAGTTCCTCCCGCAGCGCCTCGGCGAACCCGGTGGCGAGGCCGCGGACGCCGAACGACCGCCCCCAGGCGGTGCGTTCCTCCAGGGTGAGCGCGAGCTGCAGCAGGATGTCCAGGTCGCGCTCCACCACGGCGACGATGCCGGGCCGTTGCACCTTGACGACCACCTCGGCGCCGTCCGGCAGCCGGGCCGCGTGCACCTGCGCCACCGAGGCGGCGGCCACCGGTTCGCGATCGAAGTCGCTGAACACTTCGTCGACCGGACGCCCGTACTCCGCCGCGAGGACCTCGGCGACCTGCTCCCACGGCACCGGCGCGGCGGCGTCCTGCAGCGCCGTGAGCTCCTCGACGAATTCGGCCGGCAGGGACTCGCGGCGGGTGGACAGCAGCTGACCGAGCTTGACGAACGCGACACCGCCCTCGTCCAGCGCCGCCCGCACGGACCGGGCCAGCCGCCGCCGGGACGCCGCCGACGTCGGGCCGGTCTGCCGCCCGCCGCGGAGGAAGCGGCCGAGGCCGTGGCGCAGCGCGATGCGCACGATCGTCGAATAGCGGCGGGCGCGGGCGGCGCGGCGGCGTGCCCCGCGCCACATCTCCAGCGGACCGGGCAGCGAACCGGTGGGCAGCAGCACCTCGAGGATGACCAGCGCGGCCATGGCGATCAGCGCGGACACCACGACCGCCGTTGCGGCCAGCAGGAACGCCTCGCCGCCGCCGATCGTCGCCGGGTCGGACGGGACCAGCCCGGACAGGATCGGCGGAGTCACGACCAGGGCCAGCACCGCACCCAGCAGGGTCCGTACCGGACCCACCCGCGCGCCGAGCAGGCGCCGGATCACCGCGGCGAACAGCAGCACCGTCACGACCGTGATCGGCACGACCAGGACCACCGAGATCAACCGCTCCACGACGACCGACGATAGCCGGGCGGGGTGCCGCCGCCGGGCCGGCCCGGCGGAGAACGGGCCGGCGCCGCTTCCGCGCGGACCGCGGGCGTGGTGGACTGCCGGGGTGGCGGAGCGGGTGCGGAACCGGACGATCGGGTTGCCGCTGCTGCTCACGCTGGCATTGCTGGCCGCGTTCGCGCCGATCGCCATCGACCTGTACCTGCCCGGCTTTCCGGCGATGGCCGGCGATCTGGGTCTGGACGCCAGCGGCGTTCAGCTCACCCTCACCACGTTCCTGGCCGGCCTGGCGTGCGGTCAGCTCGTCATGGGTCCGCTGTCCGACCGGTACGGCCGCCGGCTGCCGTTGCTGATCAGTGCCGCGGTGTGCGTGGTGGCCGGGGTGGTGACGGCGATCGCACCGAACCTCTGGGTGCTGGTGGCCGCCCGGCTGGTGCAGGGCCTGACCGGCGCGGGTGGGATGGTGATCGGCCGGGCGATCATCGCGGACCTGGCGACCGGACGCGCGGCGGCCCGGGCGTTCACGCTGATGCTGACCGTGGGTGGCGTGGCGCCGGTGCTGGCTCCGCTGATCGGTGGGCTGCTGGCTGCGCCGGTCGGCTGGCGCGGCATGCTGTGGACGGTCACCGCGCTGTGCCTGCTGATGCTGCTGGCGATCGCCGTCGTGGTGCCGGAGACCCGGCCGGCGGCGGTGCGCGCGCAGGCGGCCGGGTCCCGGTACGCCGTCGCGGTCGGCCATGTGCTGCGGTCGCGTGGCTACTGGGCGCACACCGCGGCGTTCGCGCTGTCGTTCGCGATGATGATGGCCTACATCGCCGCCTCGCCCTTCGTCTATCAGGGCGTGCTCGGCCTGACCGAGGTGCAGTACGGCATCGCGTTCGGGGTCAACGCCGCCGGCCTGATCACCGCGGGTGCGGTGGTCAGCCGGCTGGTGGAGCGGATCGAGCCGCTCCGGATCGTGACGGCTGCGGTGGCCACGCAGGTCGCGGCCACGCTCACCCTGGTCGCGCTGGTGCTGCTGGGCGCGCCCGGATGGACGTACGCGGTGGCCATCTTCGTCGCCGTGGGCACCAACGGCGGCATCATGGGCACCTCGGCGGCGCTGGCCATGGCCCACGTACGCGAGGTCGCCGGCACCGGCAGCGCGCTGCTCGGCTTCACCCAGTTCGCCCTGGGCGCCGTCGTGTCGCCGCTGGTGGGTCTCGGCGGTGACCGGTCGGCGGTCGCGCCCGCGCTGGTGATGGCCACCGCCTCGCTGCTGGCCGCGACGGCGGTCGGGCTCGCCTCGCGACCAGCGCCGGCCCGCCCGCCCCCGGCGGGTGCCGGTGCTCCGGAGCCCGGCGCTGCGGCGACGGCGGGCGACACCACCGCTCGCTAGATGCCGCGGCGCGCCGTCGGGCCCGGGCTGTCGCCCCCGCTCGTCCACAGTCATCGACGTGCACCGCGCGGGCGATGCCGGGCCGGTCACATCGGGATAACAGCTCGGCCGGCGACAATGGGGCGATGGACGCCCACCTGCGGTCCTGGCTGGACCGGCTCCACGCCGACGGTCAGGCGCGCGATGCCGCCGAGCCGGACCGGCGGCGGCGCCTGCGCAACCTGGAACCGGACACGGCGGCCCTGCTCAACCTGGTGCTGCGGATCAGCCGGGGCCGCGCCGTGGTGGAGATCGGTACCTCCAACGGATACTCGGTGATCTGGCTCGCCGAGGCGGTCCGGGACACCGGCGGTGCGGTGGTGACCGTGGACACCGAGCGATCCGCCGACGCGGCGGCCAACGTCGCGCAGGCCGGCCTGTCCGCTCTGGTGACGTTCGAGACCGGCGACGGCGGCGATTTCCTGGCCCGGCAGCCGCCGGACAGCGTCGACCTGCTGTTCCTGGACGCCGAACGGGTGGAGTACCCGCGCTGGTGGCCGCACCCGAAGCGGGTCCTGCGGCCGGGCGGCGTGCTGGCGGTCGACAACGTGCTGTCGCATCCCGGCGAGGTCGCCGAGTTCCTGGCGCTGGCCCATGCCGATCCCGATCTCGTCGGTGCCACCATCGGCGTCGGCAAGGGCCTCTACCTCGCGCAGCGGCGGCCCTGACGGCTATCCGTGGCCGGCCAGCAGCCGGTCGAAGAACGCCGACTTGCGGCGCTCGTAGTCGCCGCCGCCGGCCGCCTTCATCGCGTTGTACGCGGCCAGCAGTGCGGGGTCCGCCGCGAGCAGCGCCCAGGTGCGGCGGAACCGGACGTCGTGCGCGCTGCCGATCGGGGTGACCGCGAGACCGGTCGGCAGCTCCGCCTCGATCGCGAAGGTGGCCAGGGTGTCCTGCCAGATCTCCGGGTGCACGACCGGGTAGCGGCCGCACAAGGTGGCCACCGCGGCGGCGAAGTCACCCGGTGCGACGCGTAGATGCAGGTCGATGTCCCCTTTGGTGAGCGCGCCGGGCACCGAGCTGCCGCCGGTGAGCACCAGCTCGTGGGGCGGCAGCACCGGGGCGAGCCGGGCCCGCACCGCGTCCCGGATCCGCCGACCCGCCGCGGTGAACTCCGCGGCCGGGCGCAGCGGCGGCGCGTCGTCGTCCATACCGGCATCCTCGCCCGGCGGCCGGGTCGGCCGCACCCCGGTTGTGGGTGCGGGTCAGGATGGACGGGGGATCGATCGACGGGAGACGTGATGGCGGGACGGTCGCATCCGGTGTTCGCGCGGGTCTACCAGCGGCTCAGCGTGGAGATGGACCGCGCCGGCGGCGCCGAGGTGCGGCGGGCGGTGCTGGCGGGACTGTCCGGCCGGGTGATCGAGGTGGGTGCGGGCAACGGCCGGATGTTCCCGCACTACCCGCCCGGGGTCACCGAAGTGATCGCGGTGGAGCCGGAGCCCCGCCTGCGGGCCGCGGCCGTGGCCGCCGCCGGAACGGTGCCGGTCCCGGTGCGGGTCCTCGACGGTGTCGCGGAGCGGCTGCCCGGCGCGGACGGCGAGTTCGACGCGGCCGTCGCCGGGCTGGTGTTGTGCAGCGTGCCGGACCAGGCGGCGGCGCTGGCCGAGATCCGGCGGGTGCTCCGGCCGGGCGGCCGGCTGCGGTTCTTCGAGCACGTCGCCGCGGAGCGGCCGGGAGCGCTGCGGCGGGTGCAGAGGGTGGCCGATGCGACGCTGTGGCCGCGCCTGTTCGCCGGTTGCCACACCGGCCGCGACACCGTCGGGGCGATCACCGCCGCCGGATTCGTCGTCGAGGAGTTGCACCGGTTCCGGTTCCCGCCGTCCGGGCCGGTGGGTCCCGCATCGCCGCACATCCGCGGCAGCGCCGTCCGATCCGAGGACCCGGAGGTCATCCCCTGAGTGGCACCGCGGAACGGCGCGGGTCAGCACGGGGGCCATGTCGGCAGCCGGCGAGCGGGGCGCACCCGTACAACTACTGGTCCAGCCGGACGGCCTCCAGCAGCGTGACCGGCCGGCCCGGCCCGCAGTCCACGGCGGTGGTCCGGGGAGCGAAGCGGATCCGGACGTACCAGCCCTCGACGAGGCTGATGCCGGCGGTGCTGTGCAGGGCGTACTCCGTGCCGTCGTCGGTGGTCAGCCCGTAGCAGGGTCCGGAGCCGCCGCGGGTGACCCGACCGGCCGCCACGTCGTGCGGCACCAGGTCGGTCGGGGTCTTCGGCGGCTTCGCCGGCGGCCGCATCGTCGGCAGGTCCGTGCTGGACAGCGGCGGGGCGGAGGCCGAGGCGTCCGGGGTCGGATCAGAGTCGGGCACACTTCCTCCCGTCGCGCCGCAACCGGCAGAAAGGACCGGCGTGAGCAGCACCGCCGCCACGCCGGTCCAGGATCTACGCCATTCGGTCCGCATGGTGTTCGGACGTTGTACCGGCCCTGATGGTTCCGGCGGCGCCCGGGTGCCGGGCGCCGCCGGAACCGGTCAGGAGATCCGGATCCGCATCGACGTGCCGTCGTGCGACAGCACCTGGATGCGGGTTCCGGTGTTCGGCACCTTGACGCCGACCGTCGGCGTCTCCGGGTACCAGTACTGGCGGCTGTCGTCGAACACCCGCACGCCGTCCTGCCCGCGGATGTAGCTGGGCTGGCTGTTGACGTGCAGGGTGAACGAGTCGGCCTTCTGCGGGGTGAACGTGGCGTCGTACAGGGCGATCCGGCCCCGCCACGGCTGGCCCTGCAGGTTGTAGATCGGCCGCGGGTGCGCGTCGATCGGCAGGATCTCACCTTCGCCCGGGTGCAGGCCCACGTCGTTGTCCGAGTACGACGTGTCCCAGTACCAGATCAGCAGGCCGTCCTGGTACGGGAAGTGGTCCACCCAGTCCGGCCGGGTGTTGAGATATCCGAAGTTGTACGGCCCGGTGCGCAGGTACCGGTCGTAGGACACGTAGGCCCGGTTGGAGGCGATGTAGTAGTTGTCGTACAGCGTGGTGAAGGACCCCGCCACCGACGAGAAGCCGCGCAGCTCCCACCCGTTGGGCGGGGTCTCGGCGCCGTCGGTGAAGACGGTGGTGCCGTTCGCGGTGACGGTCAGCTCGTCGATGAAGATGCCCGGCTGGATCTCTGCGTCCGGGTTGCCCTGGACCGCACCGTCGGTCTGGTAGCGGACCCGCAGGCCGATCGTGCCGCCGGCGTAGGCGGACAGGTCGAACGTCGCGTTCGTCCATTCCTCCTGGACGCCGTCGATGCTGTTGCCCTCCGCCGCGTTGGTGATCGAGCCCGGGATCGCCGTCCAGTTCGCACCGTCGTCTGTGCTCACCTCGACGTACGCGTAGTCGCACGGATCCGGTCCGCAGTCCTCGATGTTCCACCGCGCCTGGAAGCTCAGCTGCGCCGTGCCGGCCGGCAGCGTCACGTCCCGGGCCATCCAGTTGTTGACGTCGTCGTCGGCGCCGGACCACCATTGCCGCTCGCCGGCGGCCGGGGCACCGAGTTCGGTGACGATCTCCTTCTTGGGCAGCACGACCACCACACCCTGCGGCTTGGCCGAGTTGTACTCGTGCGGCCCGAGGTTCAGCGTGCGCTCGCGGTCGGCCAGGGCCACCTCGTAGTCGAACCAGCCCAGCTGGATCTTCTCCCAGGGGCCGAGGTCGGCGCCGCGGGTGCCGATGCCCTCGTCCTCCGCCGCGGACAGCCGGCTCTGCGCCATGATGGACCACCAGCCGACCGCGTTGTCGCCGCCGCCGCCCTGCGTGTCGTACAGGTCCGGCAGGCCGAGGTCGTGGCCGTACTCGTGGTAGAAGACGCTGCGCCCGCCGTTCTCCGGCTGGATCGTGTAGTCGGCGATCCACAGGCCGGTGTTGCCGATCTGGGTGCCGCCGTCTTCGTTGTCGGCCGGTCCCTGGCCGGTGTTCTGGAACACCTTCCACCGGTGCGACCAGATGGCGTCCTCGCCGTAGATCGGGTCGCCGTCGGCCTGGTCGCCGCCGGCGTGCACGATCTGGAAGTGGTCGATGTAGCCGTCCGGCTCGTTGAAGTTGCCGTTGTCGTTGTAGTCGTAGCGGTCCCAGACGTCGTACTCGGCCAGCTCGGCGGCGATCTGCTCGTCGGTCTGCCCGGCCGCCTGCCGGTCGGCGACCCACTGGTTGGCGGCGTCCTGGATCAGGTACCAGTTGTTGCTGCAGACGTTGCCGGCGCACGGGAAGCCGTTGGACCGGCCGTAGCGGGCCTGGTTGTAGCGGACCTTGACCCAGTCGGTGACCATGCCGTCGACGCTGTAGCGACCCGACGACTGCCGCTCGTAGTACTGCTTGAGCGACTCGTCGCCGGCCCCGGTGCCGAAGTACAGCCGCTCGAAGTGGGCGCGGTCGTAGTTCGGCTGCCACACCGTGGAGTTGTCCACACTGCGGTCCGGCTGCGGGATCTGGTTGTGCAGCGGGCCGTCGAACCGGACCGGGCCGGGTGTGGCCGGTGCGGTGTCCTGGTCCGGATAGCTCGGGTGCCGCTCGTCACCGAACTCGGCCAGGATGACGAAGATCTTGTCGGTCTTCTCCCGGGCGAGTTCGACGTACTGATCCTTGGGCGGCTGAGCGTCCGCATGGGTGGCGGCTTCGGCGGTGGCCGTGCTGCCGACCTTGACCACCGTGCTGCCGTTACGGGTGACCGGCTTGGCGCGGCCGGAGATGACTTCCTTGATCGCTTCCTGCCGAAGTGCCCGTCGCTTGTCCTCCTGCGGGTTGGGCAGCTCGTCTGCTGAGTGGGTCGGCTCGCCGGCCGCGGGGACCGCGCTCGACGGAAGTGCCGATGGTCTCGCGGCGGCGGGTGTGCCCCACGCGATGCTCGACGTCGCGGCTAACGACAGCCCGAGCAAGCCCACTGCGACTTTACGCACGTGGTTACCTCCGGTGTGGATAGGAACCGGCCACAGGGGTGGTGGCCGGGGGCGATGCCCTCTGCCCAGGACACCTGAAGGGCAACGTAGGCACATATATCGCTGGAGGGAAGTTAGCGCCGTCGATTTTCTGCTTTCCGCACGGTCGATGACATTTTCCGCATCCCGCTATTTCCGCCGGTCAGCCCGGGGTTTGACGCCCGTCAGTGGATCAGGCCGCCGCGGCGGACGATGAAGGTGTGCCCGCAGGGGTCGAGGAGACACCAGGCGGAGTCGGCGAGCACCGAGCTCGTCGCGGCCGGTCCGCGCCGGGCCGGCTCCCCGGAGTAGCCGACCACCGGCCGGTCGCAGATCGCGCAGGTGGCGTCGTCCGCGCAGGCTCCCCGCATCAGTACGTCCTGACTCATCCCGTCGCCCCTTCCACGTGCCGCCGGAGCTTACCGGCGCATACCGGGGGTGGGCAGCGGACGAACGGCCGATGACGGCGGGCACCCACGGCCCGGTTCCGGCGCGAACGGTCGCCGCCGCACCGTGCTCGGCGTCAGGAGCTGCGGTACGCCTGGATCTCGGCCAGCCCGGCGGTCCGGGTGCCCGCCGCGACGGCGGTGATGGTGAACCGCACGCTTGTCACCGCGCGCGGCGGAACGTCACCACCCGGGCTGAACCGGTGTCCGGCAGCGCACCCACCCGGACGGTGCTGCCGTCGGAGAACGTCAGCATGCCCGCGGTGACCCGGTCCGGTCCGGGCCGGTCGTAGAGGACCACCCGGTCCAGTCGCTGCGGCACCGCCCAGTCCAGCTGGATCCACCCGGTCGTCTCCTGCGCCGCCCAGCCGAGGGCGTACGGGCCGGTCGCCGTGCCGTCCACCGCTCCCGCCGCCACGGTCCGCTCGGACGATGCGCTGACCTGCGCCGCCGGGGCCGCGTTGCGGCCGCCGCAGAGCTCGGTGGCCGGGCTGTACCGGCGCGCCAGCCGCAGCGCGACGGGGATGGGTGTCGCCGGTCAGATCGGTCGTTCGCCGGGTCGCTCAGGGGTGGGCGGTGGCCGTGCCGGTGCGATCGAGGTGCTAACGCGGGCGGCGTCAGCGGGCCGGCTGGAACAGTTCGACGAGGTTGCCCGACGGATCCTCGGCCAGGGCTTGCCGGCCGCCCCGCCCGTCCACGATGCCGCTGCGGAAGGCGACACCCTCGGCGGTCAGGTGGTCCACCGTCGAGGCGAGATCGTCCACCTCGATCTGGAACCTGTTCCAGCCGCCCGGCCGCGGGCGCGAGCCGTCCGGCGACGTCTGCCCGGCGCCCCCGCCACCGCCCGGGACGGTGAGCAGTAGGCGCAGGTCGTGGCCGGCCAGCATGGCGAATCCGGGGCCGGGGCGCATCGTGGCCGCGAAGCCGAGGCGCCGGTAGAAGTCGATGGCGGCGTCGAGATCCTCGACGATGTACCGGATGGTCGGTAAGTTATGCAACATTAGTGTAGCGTAGCACTGCAGTCGTGTAGCGTAAACCGCGTGACCGCCACGGATCCGCGCATCGAGCGCTCGCAACGACTGGTCCGCGAGGCCGCCCTCGCCGAGCTGGCCGAGGCCGGCTACGGCGGCTTCACCATCGAATCCGTCTCGGCCCGCAGCGGCGTGGCGCGCAGCACGATCTACCGGCACTGGCCGGACAAGCTGACCCTGATCGCCGACGCCCTGCGTGCCCTCAACCGCCAGCCCGGACCGACCGGCACGCCGGACGACGTGCCGGCCCGCGAGCGGGTGCGCCGGGTGGTCCGGCACCTCGCCGAGGCATTTCGGGAATCGATCGTCGCGGACTGCCTGCCCGCGCTGATCGAGGGCGCCGAGCACGACGCCGGGGTACGGGAGGTCCACCACCGCTACAACGCGGAGCGGCGCCGGACGCTGGTCGACGCCATCGCCGCCGGCGTCGCCGCGGGGGAGTTCGCCGAGCACATCGATCCGGAGCTGGCTGCGCTCGCGCTGGCCGGCCCGATCGTGTACCGCCGGGTGATGACCGGCGACCGCTTCGACCCGGACCAGGTCGACCGGCTGATCGACCTGGTGCTCGGCGGCCCGCGACGCTGACGGCCGGTGCGGCCGGGCTCAGGGCGTCCGGCGGATGACCGTGCGCTGCAGCAGCACGAACAGGAACAGCAGCGCCCCGATGAAGATGCGGGTCCACCACGAGCTGAGCGTGCCCTGGAAGGTGATGATCGTCTGGATCAGGCCGAGCACGACGATGCCCAGGACGGTGCCGGCCACGTACCCGGACCCGCCGGTGAGGATGGTGCCGCCGATCACCACCGCCGCGATGGCGTCGAGTTCCATGCCCACGGCGTGCAGCGGGTCCCCGGACGACATGTAGAAGCTCAGCAGCAGCCCGCCGGTGGCCGAGCACAGGCCGCTGATGGTGTAGACGGCGATCCGGGTGCGGGCCACCGGCAGGCCCATCAGCGTCGCCGACTGGAGGTTGCCGCCGATCGCGTACACGGTGCGGCCGAGCCGGGTCCAGGCCAGCACCACCGCGGCCAGCAGCACCACGGCCGCCGCGATCAGGACGCTGGGCGTGATGCTGTAGCTGGCGATCGGGATCCGGGTCTGCGACATGGTGGTCCACGTCGGGTGGGTGATCGGGATCGACGAGGTGCTGATCACGTAACACAGGCCGCGGGCCAGGAACATGCCGGCCAGCGTGACGATGAACGGCTGGATCTCGAAGTAGTGGATGACGCAGCCCATGGCCAGTCCGAGCACCGATCCCATCACCAGCACGGTGACCATGACCAGGGGAGCGGGCCAGCCGCCGTCCAGGGTGACCGCGCAGACCATCGTGGTGAGAGCGACCACCGAGCCCACCGACAGGTCGATGCCGCCGGTGAGGATGACGAAGGTCATGCCGACCGCGACCACGAGCAGGAAGCTGTTGTCGATGAAGATGTTCAGCAGGATCTGGGTGTTGTAGAAGTTGTCGTAGTTGGCGATCCCGACGCCGTACATCACGCACAGCAGCACCAGCGTGCCGAGGACCGGCACGTACTTGCGCAGCAGGATGGTGCGGCGCTTGCGGTCGATGATCTCGCCGGCGGCCGCGGCGGCGTCCGGGTTCTCCGGCGGCGCGCCGGCGGCCGACGGTGAGGTCAGGGGTGTCTGGCTCATGCGTCACACCTCGGCGTTCACGGGAGCGGCCAGGGCGGGCCGCGGGCGGCGGCGCAGCCTGGCGAGTTTGCTTCGGAAGGTCGGCGACTGCACCAGGCAGATCACGATCACGACGAGGGCCTTGAACAGCTGGGTGGTCTCCGCGGGGATCCCGGTGGTGTAGATGGTGGTGTCGAGCGTCTGGATGAGCAGGGCGCCGATCACCGTGCCGGCGATGGAGAACCGGCCGCCGGCCAGCGAGGTGCCACCGATCACCACGGCCAGGATGGCGTTCAGCTCGATCAGGCTGCCGACCGCGTTGCCGTCGGCGCTGGACACGTTGGCGGTGGCCATCAGGCCGGCGATCCCGGCGCAGAAGCCGGTGAACGCGTAGATCCCCCAGGTGAGCTTGCGGGAGCTGATGCCGGCCAGCCGGCTGGCGCGCGGGTTGCCGCCGACCAACTCGACCAGCATGCCGAGCGCCGTACGGCGGGTGAGCAGCACGGTGAGGGCGACCACCGCGGCGGCGATGATGACGGCGAACGGGAAGGTGAGCCAGTAGCCGGCGCCGATGAACCGGTACGCCGGTGAGTTCACCGTGATGATCTGCCCCTCGGTGATCAGCTGAGCCAGACCGCGGCCGGCCACCATCAGGATCAGCGTGGCGATGATCGGCTGCAGCCCCACCACGGCGACCAGGAAGCCGTTCCAGGCGCCCAGCACGATGGCCAGGCCGACGCCCAGGGCGCACGCCGGCAACACCGTCGACAGCGCGCCCTGGTCCGGCTGGTTGACGATGAAGAGGCAGGCCAGTGCGCCGGAGACGGCCATCACCGAGCCCACCGACAGGTCGATGCCGCCGGTGGCGATCACCAGCGTCATGCCGAGCGCGACCAGGATCAGCGGCGCGCTCAGCCGGAGGATGTCGATCAGGCTGCCGTACAGGTGTCCCTGCCGCAGCTCGACGGTGAAGAACCCCGGCGTGAACAGCAGGTTGCTCAGCAGCAGCACGAGCAGCGCGAGGAGCGGCCAGAACAGTCGGTGCTTGAGGAGAGCGCTCATGTGCCGGCTCCGGTCGCGATCGTGGTCATGATGCGGTCGGCGTCCACGTCGTCGGTGTTGGGCAGCTGTGCGACCACCACCCGGTCGCGGAGCACCGCGATCTTGTGGCTGAGCCGCAGCACCTCCTCCAGCTCGGCGGAGATGAACAGCACCGCCATGCCGCCGTCGGCCAGCTCCACGACCAGCTTCTGGATCTCCGCCTTGGCCCCGATGTCGATGCCGCGGGTCGGCTCGTCCAGGATCAGCAGCCGCGGTTCGGTGATCAGCCAGCGGGCCAGCAGCACCTTCTGCTGGTTTCCGCCGGAGAGGTTGCGCACCGGGGCCTCCGCGTTGGCCGGGCGGATGTGCAGGGCCTTGACGTACCGGTCGACCAGCTCGTCCTGACGCCGCCGGGGCAGCGGCCGGGCCCACCCGCGGCAGGCCTGCAGCGCCAGGATGATGTTCTCCCGGACGGTGAGGTCCTCGACCAGGCCGTCGGACCGCCGGTTCTCGGAGAGGTACGCGATGTCCCGCTCCATCGCCGTCCGCGGGCCGCGCAGCGTCACCGGCGTGCCGTCGACGCTCAACCGCCCGCTGTCCGCGCGGTCGGCGCCGAACAGCAGTCGGGCCAGTTCCGAGCGCCCGGATCCGAGCAGCCCGGCCAGGCCCACCACCTCACCCTGGTGGATGGTGAGGGTGAACGGGGCGATCGCGCCGGACCGGCCCAGCTGATCGGCGGCGATCAGGGGCCGGCCGGACTCCACCTCGCGCAGGGCCGGCTTGCGCTGCTCCTCCAGGCTCTCCAGAGTCTGCAGCTCCTGCCCGATCATCTTCTCCACCAGCTCGCGCTGCGGCAGGTCGGCGGTGCGGTACTCACCGACCAGCGTCCCGTTGCGCAGCACGGTGATCCGGTCGGCGATCGCGTACACCTGGTCCAGGAAATGGGTGACGAACACGATGGCCAGGCCCTGGTCGCGCAGCCGCCGGATGACCCGGAACAGCTGTTCCACCTCACCGGCGTCGAGGCTGGAGGTGGGCTCGTCGAGGATCAGCACCTTGGCCGAGATGTCGACCGCGCGGGCGATCGCCACCATCTGCTGCACCGCGATGGACTGCGCCGCCAGCGGGGCGCCGGAGTCGATGTCGATGCCCAGCGACTGCAGCAGTTTCGCCGAACGGGAGCGCATGGTCCGGAAGTCGATCAGGCCGAAGCGGCGCGGTTCGCGCCCGATGTAGATGTTCTCCGCGACCGAGAGGTTCGGGCACAGGTTGACCTCCTGGTAGACGGTGCTGACGCCGGCCTGCTGGGCCTGCGCCGGCCCGGCGAAGAGCACCGGCTCGCCGTCCAGGTGGATGGTCCCGTCGTCGATCTCGTAGACGCCGGTCAGCACCTTGATGAGCGTGGACTTCCCGGCGCCGTTCTCTCCCATCAGGCCGTGCACCTCGCCGGGGAACAGCCGGAAGTCGACGTCGCGCAGCGCGGTCACACCGGGGAACCGCTTGCCCACCTTGCTCATCACCAGGATCGGGCGGGTCTCGTCCATCGATGGCCCCTCTCGAGTGGTGGCGCCGGGTCGGGGCCCACCGGACCCCGACCCGGAAAGGTGTGCCGGACTCAGTACTGGCGGGTGGGCAGCGCCGCCTTCGCCTGCTCCTGGGTGAAGGTGGTCTCCTCGGTGAGGACGCGCTGCGGGACAGTCTCTCCGGCGTTCACCTTCTTGACCAGGTCCATCAGCTGTGGGCCGAGCAGCGGGCTGCACTCGACGATGAAGTTGATCTTGCCGTCGGCCAGCGCCTGCATGCCGTCCTTGACCGCGTCCACCGTGATGATCTTGATGTCGGTGCCGGGCGTCTTGCCGGCCGCTTCGATCGCCTCGATGGCGCCCAGGCCCATGTCGTCGTTGTGCGCGTAGAGCACGTCGATGTCCTTGTGCGCCTTGAGGAAGGCCTCCATGACCTCCTTGCCCTTGGCGCGGGTGAACTCACCGGTCTGCGAGGCGATCACCTTGAATTTCGGGTCCGCCTTGATCTTGCCTTCGAAACCGGACTTCCGGTCGTTGGCCGGCGCGGACCCGGTGGTGCCCTCCAGCTGCACGATGTTCACCGGGTCGGACTTGCCCTCGTACTCCTTGATCAGCCAGTCGCCGGCCTTCTCGCCCTCGACGACGAAGTCCGAGCCGATGAAGGTCTTGTACAGCGAGGTGTCCTGCGAGTCGACCGCCCGGTCGGTGAGGATGACCGGGATGTTCGCGGCCTTGGCCTCCTGCAGCACCGCGTCCCAGCCGGTCTCCACCACCGGCGAGAAGGCGATCACGTCGACCTTCTGGGCGATGTAGGAGCGGATCGCCTTGATCTGGTTCTCCTGCTTCTGCTGGGCATCGGCGAACTTGAGCTCGATGCCGGCGGCGGCTGCCGACTCCTGGATCGATTTGGTGTTGGCGGTGCGCCAGCCACTCTCGGCGCCCACCTGGGAGAAGCCGAGGGTGATCGCCCCGTCGTCGGAGCCGGATCCACTGCCGCCGGCCACCTCGCCGCCGTCACCGCAGCCGGTCAGGACGGTACCGATCAACGCGCCGGCGAGCAGCGCCGCGGACCATTTCTTGAGCACGTCAGCCTCCTGGAGGTACCCCGGATCTGTCGAGGTCGTTGTTAGCGTTAACAAACTTGCTGGCAGGCACGCGCCATCGACGTGTTCGAAGAGCTGCGTACCCGCCCCGGCAGCGGCCGGGACGCCTGGATCACGCGTAGATTCCGAGCTTGCGGGCGACCGTCGTGGCCTGGGTCACAACGCTCGTTTCGAGAGTGTTACCGCTCTCACGATCGACGTCAAGCCCCGTCGCCGGATTGTTGCCACTCCATTGCGGACGCGGCCGGTCGCACCCATCATGAGGCTCTGGCTTCGCCGACGACGACCATGTGATCGATAACAACCAGGAGCCGCCCGTGACCGTGGAGCGACCGGCGACCGACGAGGGTGCGCCGCCGGATCCGGGCGGGACGGCCGGACCGCCGCGCGGCACCATCATGCGCGACGTCGCGAAGCTGGCCGGCGTCTCGCACCAGACCGTGTCCCGGGTGCTCAACGGCCACCCGCACGTGCGGCCGGAGACCCGGCTGCGGGTCCTGGAGGCCATGCGGTCGCTCAACTACCGGCGCAACCTGACCGCCCGGACGCTGGCCACCCGGCGGTCGCACACGCTCGGCATCATCGGTTTCGAAACCACGCTGTTCGGTCCGGCCTCGCTGCTGTACGGCATCGAGCACGCCGCCCGGGAGGCCGGTTATCTGGTCAGCGTCGTCACGGTCCGGGAGCTGGACCGTCGCCCGGTGCTGGCCGCGATGGACCGGCTGGCCCAGCACGCCGTGGACGGCATCATCGCCATCGCGCCCAAGGCGGCGATCACCACCGCCCTGGCCCAGGCGCCGCCCGGGCTGTGCCGGGTGGCGGTCGGCGGCGCGGGAGAGGCGGACGGGACCCCGGCCGTCCGCATCGACAACGCCCTGGGCGCCCGCCTGGCCACCCGGCACCTGCTCGATCTGGGACACGCCACGGTGCACCACGTGGCCGGGCCGGCCGACTGGCCGGAGGCGGCCGAACGGGTGCGGGGCTGGCGGGCCACGCTGGACGACGCCGGGGCACCGGTGCCGCCGGTCGACCCCCGCTGGTGGAACGCCAAGTCCGGGTACGAGCGGGGCCGGTTGCTGGCCTGCGACCCCGCGGTGACCGCGATCTTCTGCGCCAACGACCGGATCGCGCTGGGCGTGCTGCGCGCCCTGCACGAGACCGGTCGCAGCGTGCCGGCCGACGTGAGCGTCGTCGGGTTCGACGACATGCCGGACTCCGGATACTTCGTGCCCCCGCTGACCACGGTCCGGCAGGACTTCACCGAGCTCGGCCGGCGCAGCATCGCGCTGTTGCTGGGGCAGATGCGCGGCGATCCGGCGCACGCCGGTGGTGGCGACCGGGCCGACCGGGTGGTGGTCGCCCCGGAACTCGTGGTCCGCGGCAGCACCGCCGGGCCGCCCCCGCGCTGACGAACGCTATTCTGCCCGGTGAACAACGGTGGGGGTCAGGTGAACGGAAGAGCCGGTCGCGACCCGGCGATGATGGACGTCGCACGCCTGGCGGGCGTCTCGCACCAGACGGTCTCCCGGGTGCTCAACGAGCACCCGAACGTCCGTGAGCAGACCCGGCTGCGGGTCCGCGCGGCCATCGCCGAGCTCGGGTACCGGCCGAACCGCGCGGCGCGCACGCTGGTCACCGGCCGGTCCCAGGTGATCGGCATGGTCACGCAGAATTCCGCACTGTACGGGCCGGCGTCGCTGCTGTCGGCGTTCGAGGAGACCGCCGAGGCGGCCGGCTTCGCGGTCAACGTCCGCAGCGTTCGCAGCCTGGACCGGTACACGCTGACCGAGGCGGTCGGCCGGCACCTCGACCACCGGGTGGCCGGCCTGGTCATCATCGCGCCGGTGGCCAGCGCGAACGACGCGCTGGAGCAGCTGCCGGCGAACGTGCCGCTGGTGCTCATCGACGGCGACCCGGACGGCTCGTCCGCCCTGGTGACGGTCGATCAGGAGGCGGGCGCCCGGTACGCCACCGACTGCCTGCTGGAGGCCGGCCACCCGACCGTCTGGCACATCTCCGGCCCGCCGGACTGGTTCGACAGCCGGGGCCGGGTGCAGGGCTGGGAGGGTGCGCTGCGCGACGCGGGGCGGGACGTGCCGCCGCTGGTCACCGCGGACTGGTCGGCCGCGGCCGGCTACCGCACCGGCCGGTTGCTGGCCCGGATGCCCGAGGTGACCGCCATCTTCACCGCCAACGACCACCTCGCGCTCGGCCTGCTGCGGGCGCTCCACGAGCACGGCAGGCGGGTGCCGGACGACGTCAGCATCGTCGGCTTCGACGACGTGCCCGAGGCGGCGTACTACACCCCGCCGCTGACCACCGTGCGCCCCGACTTCGCCGCGGTCGCCGCGGCCAGCCTGGAGCTGCTGCTGGCCCAGATCGAATCCGGCGTCCCGTCCGGCGACCGGCGCACCATCGCGCCGACGCTGATCCGCCGGGACAGCGTGGCGCCGCCGCCCGCCGCCACGGCATAGCCGGTTCGCATCGAGGGCCCTGGCACTGTGCCGGTTGATCAGCACCTGCGGGATGGTCGGCGGCACCGTGGCGGCCGACGCGGCGGGCATGACGACCGCCGGCGCGCCGGCACCGAGACCACCGCGACAGCGGCTGTGACCAGGAAACGCCTCAGGCCGGCTCGCTAGTAGACGGACGGCCACCCGGCCGCGTCGTAGCGGATCAGGTTGATGCCGAGCAGCGCCGTGTTGTTGGCGGCGTAGTAGTGGTAGGCGAGCACGTCGGCGTCGGCATCGGCGAACACCGCCTGATGCCCGGGTCCGTACACGCCGTCGTGCCCGGCCAGCATCTCGGTGCCGCCGCCGGCGGTCATCGCGGTGCCGTTGCGGTCGCGGTACGGCCCGGTGACGCTGGTCGCGCGGCCGACCATCACCCGGTACGTGCTGGCGGCGCCCAGGCAGCACCGGTCGAACGACACCCACAGGTAGTACCAGCCGCCGCGCTTGACGACCACCGGCGCCTCGATCGCGCCGCCACCGCGCCCGGCGATGCTGTGCAGGGTGCCGTTGAGCCGCTTGCCGGTGGCCGGGTTCAGCTCGACCAGCTTGATGCCGGACCAGAACGAGCCGAAGCTGAGCCACCACCGGCCGTCGGTGTCGACGTACAGGTTCGGGTCGATCGCGTTGAAGCTGTCCGACGACCGTGATTCGATCACCAGTCCCTCGTTCGTCCACGTGCCGGCGTTGCCGGTAGGACTGGTGGCCAGAAAGATCGCCGACCGGTTGGAGCCGAAGGTGGACGCGGAGTAGTACATGACGTACCGCCCACCCTGGTACGAGAGGTCTGGCGCCCAGAGACTGCGGCTGCCGCCGGTGTAGGCGGTGGTCCACGGCGCGCCGCCGGGGAACGCGGACCCGGCGTTGCGGAAGGCGATCCGGTCGGCGGAGGTCTTCAGGCCGAGATTGTCGCCGGTGTGCGCGACCAGGTATCCGCCGGTGGGCCGGCGCACGAAGCTCGGGTCGTGCACCCGGACGTCGCCGGTGACCCGGCCGGGCATCGGATAGGTGGCGGCCGCCGCCGACCTGGCCGGGACGGCGGTGAGGGCGACCAGGACGGCGGTCGCGAGGGCAGTCCTGCGGCGCAGCTTCATCCGGCGATGTTGTCGTTAACAATCGATGACCGTCAAGATGTTGCAGTGATTTGCAGGATAAAACTGTGGCTCCGAAGAGGCGTCGAGACGCCGCTGTTAGCGATCACATCGGCCGGATCTTGACCCGCACCGGTGCGGGGCATAGACATGCGTCATGGGACCCCACTACGTCGTGCGCAGGGTGGATCGGGCCGGACCGGCCACCATCGCCGCGCTGCGGGACGCCGGGGTGGCCACCGCCCATGAAGCGGCCGGCCGGATCGGGCTGCTCGGACCCGCGGTTCAGGCCCGGCAGACCGGCGCCACCATCGCCGGCTCCGCGATCACCGTCTCCTGCCACCCGGGCGACAACCTGATGATCCACGCCGCGGTCGAGGTGTGCCGCCCCGGCGACGTGCTGGTGGTGACGACCACCTCGCCGTCCAGCGACGGCATGTTCGGCGACCTGCTGGCCACCTCGGTGACGGCCCGCGGCGTGGTGGGGCTGGTGATCGACGCCGGTGTGCGCGACATCGCGGCGGTGCGGGCGATGGCCTTCCCGGTGTGGTCCCGGTCCGTGCACGCGCAGGGCACGGTGAAGGCCAGCCCCGGCTCGGTGAACGTCCCGGTGGTCGCGGCCGGCCAGATCGTCCGCCCCGGTGACATCGTGGTGGCCGACGACGACGGCGTCCTCGCCCTGCCCGCCGCGCGCGGACCGGCGGTGGCCGCGGCCGCGGCCGAGCGCCTCGCCGCCGAGGCGGCCAGACGCGAGCAGCTGGCCGCCGGCACGCTCGGCGTCGACCTGTACCGCCTGCGGCCACTGCTGGCCCGGCTCGGCGTGCAGTACGTGGACCGGCTGCCCGGCGAGGACCCGCGGTGAGCTACGAGGTGGACGGGATCCGCTGCATGCAGATGCGCGGCGGCAGCTCGAAGGGCGCGTACTTCCGGACCGGTGACCTGCCCGCCGACCCGGCGGAGCGCAACGACCTGCTGCTGCGGGTCATGGGCGCGCCGGACGAGCGGGAGATCGACGGCATTGGCGGCGGGCATCCGCTGACCAGCAAGGTGGCGGTGATCGGGCGGTCGGCCGATCCGGACGCCGATGTCGACTACCTGTTCCTGCAGGTGGTGCCGGACCGGGCGATCGTCACCGATGCGCAGACCTGCGGCAATCTGCTCGCCGGCGTCGGCCCGTTCGCGATCGAGCGCGGGCTGGTCGCCGCCGCCGGGGAGACCACGGAGGTGCGCATCCGGATCGTCAACCCCAGCGTGAGTTTCGCGACGGCCCGGGTGCAGACTCCTGGCAGGCGGGTGCGGTACGACGGGGACACCGTCATGGCCGGTACACCGTTCCCGGCCGCTCCGATCCGGCTCACCTTCCGGGGTGGCGCCACGCCGGTGTTCCCCACCGGGCGGGCGGCCGACCGGTTCGCCGGCATCGAGGTCACCTGCGTCGACGCGGGCATGCCGGTGGTGCTGGTGCGGGCCGGCGACCTCGGCGTCGCCGGGAACGAGCCGCCGGAGGCGCTCGAGGGGAACGTGGCGCTGCGGTCCACAGTGGAGGAAATCCGGCTGGCGGCCGGTCCGGCCATGGGGCTCGGCGACGTGCGCGACACCACCGTACCGAAGATCTCCATCCTCTCCCCGCCCCGCGCCGGCGGCACGGTGACCACCCGCACCTTCATCCCGCACCGGGTGCACCCCGCGATCGGCGTGCTCGGTGCGGTGTCCGTGGCCGCCGGCGTGCGCGCCGCCGGGCTCGCGGCGGCCGCGGGACCGCTGGTCCGCATCGAACATCCGAGCGGCACCTTCGACGTGTCGGTCGAGCTGGACGGCACCGGCGCACAGGCCCGCGTACGCTCCAGCGCCGTCGTCCGGACCGCTCGCAAACTGGCCGACGGCCTGGTGTGGCCGCGCGCGGGAAAGGTAACCGGATGAGCACCCCGCACGATCCTTACCGCCGCCGCGAGATCGCCCACGTCGGACCGGTCGAGCTCTACACGCCCGTGCTGGAGGAGTCCCGCGACTTCTTCGTCCACCAGATGGGTCTGCGCGAGGTGCATCGCGACAGCGGCTCGGTTTATCTGCACACCTGGGACGACTACCAGTCCTGGACGGTCCGCCTGATCCGCCGCGACCGGGCCGGCATCGGCCGCACCTATCTGCGTGCGGCCAGTCCGCAATCAGTGGATCGGCTGGCCGCGGCGATCGGTGCCACCACGGTGGTCACCGACGCGCACAACCTGGGTGACGTCCACCTGTTCACCGACCCGGACGGCCACGAGATGGGCCTGTACTGGGACGTCGCCTGGTACCGGGCCGACGACACCGACCGGCCGGCGCTGAAGAACCAGGCCGCGGCGTACCCCGGCCGGGGCGCGAACCTGCGACGCCTGGACCACGTCAACTACCTGACCGCCGACGTTCCGGGAACGTCGGCGTTCCTGCGGGACGTGCTGGGGGCGCGGTGCACCGAGCAGATCGTCAAGGACGACGGGAGCCCGCAGGCGATCTGGTACCACGTCGGCGACAAGACCTACGACCTGGTCTACACCGAGGACTGGACGGGCAGCTCCGGCCGGGTGCACCACGTCGCGTTCGCCACCGACACGCGGGAGGAGATCCTGCGCGCCGCGGACGTCTGCCTGGACGCCGGTGTGCACATCGAGACCGGCCCGCACAAGCACGCCATCCAGCAGACCTTCTTCCTGTACGTGTGGGAGCCGGGCGGCAACCGGATCGAGCTCTGCAACGCCGGCGCCCGGCTCATCCTGGCCCCGGACTGGCGCACCATCAGCTGGACCCGCGAGGAGCGGGCCAAGGGCCAGGCGTGGGGCCTGAAGACCATCGAGACGTTCCACACCCACGGCACTCCGGTGGTGCCGTGAGGATCGCGGTGCTCGGGCTGGGCGAGGCCGGCGGGGAGATCGCCCGGGACCTGGTGGCGGCCGGCGCCGACGTCCGGGGGTTCGACCCCACGGTGCGACCGCCGGCCGGCGTGGTGTCCCGGACCGGCGACGCCGACGCGGTCCGCGACGCCGGCCTCGTGCTGAGCGTCACCAGCGCCGCCGACGCGTTGCCGGCGCTGGAGATGTCGTTGCCCGCGCTGGCCGCCGGAACCATCTGGGCAGACCTGAACACCGCGTCGCCCGGACTGAAGCGGGCCCTGGTGACCCGGCTGGCCGGCCGGGACGTCCCGGTCGCCGATGTCGCCCTGATGGCCCCGGTGCCCGGCCGGGGACTGCGCACCCCGATGCTGGCCTGCGGCCCCGGCGCCGGACGCTTCGCCGAGGTGATGGCCGGCTTCGGCGCCGACGTGACGATCCAACCGGGTCCGGTCGGCGCGGCGAGCTCGCGCAAGCTGCTGCGCAGCGTCTTCTACAAGGGACTGGCCGCCGCCGTGGTGGAGGCGATGGCGGCGGCCGAGGCGGCCGGTTGCGCGGACTGGTTGCGCGGCACCATCAGCGCCGACCTGGCGGGCTTCGACGAGCACACCCTCACCCGGCTGATCGACGGCACGCACCGGCACGCCCGCCGCCGCGCGGACGAGATGACGGCGGCGACCGAGCAACTGGCCGAGCTGGGCGTGCCGCCGCGGGTCGCCGCCGCGGCCCGGGATCTGCTCATCGCCCTGCGGGACGGGGGACCACTGTCATGATCATCGACTGTCACGGTCACTACACCACCGCGCCGGCCGCGCACACGTCGTGGCGGGCGCGGTTCGCCGCCGGGCGGCTGCCGCCGCCCTACCCGGCGATCTCCGACGACGAGATCCGCGACTCGATCGAGGGCAACCAACTCCGGCTGATGAACGAGCGCGGCATCGACCTCACGCTCTTCTCGCCCCGCGCCTCGGCCATGGAACACCACCGCGACGACCAGGCGAACGCGGGCGCGTGGGCCCGGGCCAGCAACGATCTCATCGCCCGGGTGGCGCAGCTGCATCCCGGCCGGTTCGCCGGGGTGTGCCAGCTGCCCCAGGCGGTCGGCGTGCCGATCGGCCGGTCGGTGCCGGAACTGCGGCGCTGCGTCGAGGAACTGGGCTTCGTCGGCTGCAACCTGAACCCGGACCCCAGCGGCGGGCACTGGACCTCTCCGCCGCTGACCGATCCGAGCTGGTACCCGCTCTACGAGGCGATGGTGGAGCTGGACGTGCCGGCGATGGTGCACGTCTCCGCGGTGACCAACCCGAACTTCCACGCCACCGGATCGCACTACCTCAACGCCGACACCACGGCGTTCATGCAGTTCCTGCAGAGCGACCTGTTCCGCACCTTTCCGGGCCTGCGGTTCGTCATCCCGCACGGCGGCGGGGCGGTGCCGTACCACTGGGGCCGGTTCCGCGGCCTGGCCGACATGCTCGGCCGGCCGCCGCTGCGCGAGTCGGTGCTGGGGAACGTCTTCTTCGACACCTGCGTCTACCACCAACCCGGCATCACCCTGTTGTTCGAGGTGATCGACATCGGCAACCTGCTGTTCGGGTCCGAGATGCTCGGCGCGGTCCGCGGCACCGACCCGGAGACCGGCCACCCGTTCGACGACACCCGCCGCTACCTCGACACCCTCGAACTCACCCCGGCCGAGCGGGGGCAGGTCGACGAGCACAACGCCCGCCGGGTCTACCCCCGCCTCCGTCAGGCGTCGTGAAGAAAGTCGAGCAGCAGGGCGTCGACCGTGTCCGGCGCGTCCAGTTGCAGCCAGTGGCCGGCGCCGGTCACCCGCTCGTACCGCCACGGCCCGGCGACGAACTTCGCCGACCGCGTCATGCTCTCCTCGCTGAGCGCGAAGTCGCCGTCGCTCCAGACGCCCATCGCGGGCGCGGTCACCGGCGGCAACGCCATCGGCGGGGAGACCAGCGATTCCGGTGGCAGGATCGCCCGGTAGATGCTCAGGCTAGCGGTCAGCGCGCCGGGCCGGGACAGCCGTTCGATCACCGCGTCGATCTGCGGGTGACCCGACCACTCCCGCAGATTGGCAAAGCCGCCGGCCGACAGCCACTCCTCCGCGACGCCGGGGAACTGGAACAACAGCATGTACCAGGACAGCTGCCGCTGCCGCCAGCCGGTGGTGCCGAACGCCTCGGGATGGCCGACGGAGAGCGCCGTGACCGAACGCACCCGGTCCGGGACGTACGCGGCGGTCATCCAGGCGATCGCCGCGCCCCAGTCGTGCCCGACCAGGTGCGCCCGGTCGACGCCCAGCGCGTCCATGATGCCGACGACGTCGCCGACCTGCGCGGGCGCGGCGTACGCCGACACCTCGGCGGGCTGGTCCGAGGCGCCGAACCCGCGCAGGTCCGGAACGATCGTCCGGTAGCCGGCCGCGACCAGTGTCCGGCTCTGCCGCGCCCACAGATCACCGGTGTCCGGCCAGCCGTGCAGCAGCACCACCGGGGTGCCGTCGCCGGTGTCGCGGACGTACAGGGCGACGTCGCCGATCCGCACGGTGGTCATCGGGCACCTCCGGTGACGGTGCGGAGCAACTCCGCGCGGGACGGGCCGGGCAGCGGGTACTGCGGTGCCGAGGCGCCGAGCGCGAGCACCCGGTCCCGCATGCCCGGCTGGGCGAACACCTCGTCGGGGGTGGCCAGGAAGGACCCGATCGTGAAGTGCGCCCGAAGCGCGCCCGGGTCGCGCAGCGCGGCCGCGAACAGCGCCTTCGAGGCCGTCCAGCGTGGCTCCTCCGGCCGGTACGGCACGCCCTCGGCGTCACCCCGCATCTCGGCTATCCGGTGCCGGTCGAACCAGTTCGTCGCCCGGTACAGCGGTTCCACGGTCCGGGCGGTCGCCTCGTCGAACCGGCGGACCAGCTTGTCGTGTTCCTCGGTGCCGGTCTCCCGGAGCACGTCGCGCAGCAGGCCGGCGTGGATCACCGCAAACGACGCGCCGCGCCCGAGCGACGGGTTGGTGCAGGCCCACGCGTCACCGACCGCGACCACGCCGGTGGCTACCGGCACGCCGTCCACCACGTACCGCCGCAGCCGGTCCTCCAGACCGGCCATCACGTCGACACCGGTGATCGGCTCGCCGTCGGTCCAGCCGGCGGCCAGCGGGTAGCACCGGACCGCGGCGGACCAGATCTCGGCCGTCCGCAACGGGCCTAGCGCACGGTCGTGGCCGGCGGTCGCCAGGACGACGCTCCAGGTGCCGTGGTCGGCGGGCAGCGTGACGACGGACACCGACTCGTAGGGCTGGATGAGGAACGTCCGGGTCGGCGGGCGGCCGCCGGACCGGGACCGGAAGTGCCGGGCGTAGTAGACGAAGCCGGCGTCGGCACGCTCCTCGACCGGTGGCCGGGCCCCGGCCGCGGCCAGCCAGCCCGGCAGCCCGGTACGGCGTCCGCCGCAGTCCACCAGCAGGTCGGCGTGGACCGGGCCGGCCACGGTGGTCACGCCGGTGACCCGGGGCACCGGCGACCGCCGGTCCAGGATCACGCCGGTGACCCGGACGCCTCGGCGGATCGTCACGCCGGCGGCCACCGCGGCTCCGGCCAGCGCGGCCTCCAGCACCGGCCGCCGGGCGGTGACGGTGTCGAACCGCCGGTCGTCGTCGGTGGTGCCGCCGCGCAGCGCGGGCGGCAGGTCGGTCAGCGGGTTCATCCGGGTCGCGCCCGCGGAGAGCACCGCCGCGGCCGCGTCCGGCAGGGCGGCCTGCAACTCCGTCCACCAGCGGGGGAGCATGTAGTGCGGCAGCCGGAACTGGTTGACGCCCGGGCGCCGCCAGTCGTGCCACGGATCGTCGGTGGGCGGTGCCGGGTCACGTTCGAGCACGGTCACCCGGTGCCCGTCGCGGGTCAGCAGCATCGCCGTGGTGAGGCCGGCCAGGCCGGCGCCGAGAATCGTGATAGTTGCCATGGCCGGAGCGTGCGGCCCGCCGGTGCTCACTCTCCAGGTCAGTTCCTGCCCACTTGCTGTCCGGTCTCGACGGCCCAGAGCCGGTCGATCAGCTCGTCGACCGCCCGGGCCAGGTGCCGCCGGTAGGTGCTGAACGGCAGGCCGAGCGCCTCGGCGGCGGCTTCCTGGGTGGGCGCCGGGCTGAGGTACGTGCGGTGCAGCACCGCCCGCAGCCGGTCGCCGCGGGGCAGGCCGGCGAGGCCGTCCACGGCGGCCCGCAGCGACGCGCGTACCGCTGCCGGGTCGGCGCCCAGCGAGCTGCCGACCAGCGCGCAGCCGGCCAGCCGGTCCGGGCGGTGCAGCTGCGGCAGCGCGGCCCGGACGGCGGCGGCGAACGCGTCCCGGCCCAGCGGCGCCGGGCGCAGCATCCACTCCGGAGGTGGGCCGGTGCCACCGCTGTGCTCCCGCTCGTTCATCAGGTCGAGCCAGCTGTCCACCGGGAACCGCCGCCAGTCGTTGCCGTACACCACGTGCCGCCGGCCGTCCACCGGCACCGTTTCCAGCACCGGCCGGAACCCGAGGTAGTCGAACACCGGACTCCAGAACTCCGGGTCCACGGTCGGCACGAACGACCAGGCGAGCGGCCGGGTGCACCATTCGATGATGGAGGTGATGGAGCCGGCGAACACCGCGTACGGATCGCTCTGGCTGCCGTTCTCACCCACCAGGAACCGGGCGATGCCCACCGTCTCGCCGGACCGCAGCGGCCCGGCCCTGGCGACGTGATCGAGGATGTCCCGCACCACCGGGTCGTCGCGCTCCAGCGATGAACCGGTGGGGCAGTACACGTGGTCCACGAAACCACTGATCCCGCGCTCGGAGCGCACCACGTTGGCCTGGCCCGGTTGCGCGGCGAACCATCGCCGGGCCAGCTCGGCCGACTCCGGCCCGACGCCGGCGGCGACCAGCTGGATCAGCCCGGCGTACTCCTCGGGCCGGGCCGGCACCACTGCGGCCGTGCCCTGCGCCCGCACCGCGAGGTAGTACTGGCTCAGCGGGGTGTGCCGGTGCAGGTAGGCCAGGTGCTGGGCGAGCAGCTGCCGGTGCATCCCGGTGGCGGCGCGGATGTTGGCGACGACGTAGTCGTGGATCACGCGGTGCATCGACCGGTAGCGGTCCGGCGCCCGGCGGTCGAACTCGGCGTCGAGGGCCTCGCGGGTCAGGTCGTGCGGGGTCAGTCCCTCCGGCCGGACCGTGACGAACGGGCGTTCCCGCAGCCACGCCCAGACCCGCGGGGCGTCGTCGTCGCCGACCGTGCGACGCAGCAGGTCCTCGGTGGTCAGCCAGGCCTTGGCGCAGGTGGCCAGGCCGATCACGTGCGCTTCCGAGGGCGCGTCGCGAACCAGCGACGCGGTCAGCGCGGAGATCAGGTCGGGCGCGTCGGCGAGCCGGCCCGGCACCGATCCGGCCAGCGCCGCATCGGCGAGCAGGGCGAGCGCGAGTGGTTGGCCGCGTCCGAGGCGCAGGATCGCCGGGCGGTCCGCCGCGGCGACACCCGCCCGGTCGAGCAGGGCCGCGCTGTCGGCGTCGCCGAGCGCGCCGAGCCGGTGCACGGCCACGACCGATCGCCAGCCCGGGTCGCCGTGCCACGCCGGTACGGGGGGATCGCGGCCGGCCAGCACCACCACGTGATCCGCGGGCAGGGCCGGGATCAGATCGCGGCGCAGCCAGCCGTCGATCGGGGCGAGCTGCTCGTAGCCGTCGATCAGCAACACCCGGGCACCGCCGCCGGCCGCCCGGACGAACCCCTCGGGGGACGGATCGATCTCGCGGCCGTCCAGGTACACCGCGTCGTGACCGGCCCGCCGGGCCCGTGCCCGCAGGTGCAGCAGCAGGGTGGTCTTGCCGATCCCGCCCGGGCCGTGGACGAACCGCACCCGCCGCCCGGACCGCCCGGCCAGGGCGTCGTCGAAGCCGGCCAGCTCGCCGGCCCGGCCGACGAAACCGTGCAACCGGACGTCCTCGATGACGTCGCCGATCCTCGCCATGACCTCAGTGTGGTCCGCGGCCGTCGATACCGCGAGCAGCTAGACGACACCGGCACCGGGTGGCCGCGCGGCGGCCCGGAGTGCGAGGCTGGCCACCGGGCCGCCGGTACACCAGCGCCGAACGGGAGTGGTCGATGCGTCGCGATCGGACAGCGCTGTACGCGGCGGTCGCGTCCACCTGCCTGTCCGTGCTGCTGGCCATCGCGGTCAACGTCGGCACCGGCGGCGCGCTGCCCGGACCGCTCGCCGCCCTGGCCCCGCTGGCCTGGCCGCTGGTGGGCGTGCTGACCCTGGTCACGGTCTGGCTCGCCGCCCGGGGTACCACCGCACCGGTTGCCGCCGCCGCCCCGGCGGGTGACCCACCGCCGGACGCCCGTCTCCGGCCGGCCGAGTTGCCGCTCACCGACGGCTACACCGGCCGGGCCGCCGATCTGAACCGGGTCCGGGCGCTGATCGACGCCGGCCGCCGGGCGGTCGTCGTCTCCGGCCCGCCGGGCGTCGGCAAGACCGCCCTGGCGATCCGGCTCGCCCACGATCTCGCCCCCGGGTATCCCGACGGCCAGCTGGTCGCGACGCTCGGCGGCGGCAGCCGGACCGCCGCCGACCCGGCCGCCGTGCTGGCCGAGCTGCTCGACCGGCTCGGCGCGGGCGTTCCCGGCGCCACCGACCCGGATCGGCTGGCCGCCCACTGGCGCAGCACGCTCGCCGATCGCCGGGTGCTGGTGCTGCTCGACGACGCCCGCGACGTCCCGCAGGTCCGTCCGCTGCTGCCCGGCTCCGCCGGGTGCCTGACGTTGATCACCAGCCGGTCGCCGCTGGCCGGACTGGCCGGCTCGGCCACCTACGAGCTGGGTGTGCTGACCACCGCGGACGCCATCGCGTTGCTGCGCGAGACCGGCGGCGGCGACCGGGTGGACGCCGAACCGGAGGCCGCCGCCGAGGTGGTCGCCGCCTGCGGCGCGCTTCCGCTCGCGGTCGCCATCGCCGGCGCGCGGCTGCGCCGGCGGCCCGCCTGGCGGGTCGCCGATCTGGCCGCCGGCCTGCGCGACGAGCGGTCCCGCCTGGACCTGCTGTACGCCGAGGAGAGCGGGGTACGCGCCAGCTTCGCCACCGCGTACGAGGACCTGCCGGAGGGCGACCGGCGGGCGTTCCGGGCGCTCGGCGCGTATCCGGGGCGCGACCTGCCGGCCGGTGCGGCGACCGCGCTGACCGGCGATCCGGGCGCGGTCGAGCGGCTCGTCGACGCCCGCCTGGTCGACATGCGGCAGGCCGGCCATTACCGGCTGCACGACCTGATGCGGCTCTACGCCCGCGAGCGGCTGGCGGCCGAGGACCCGGTGGCGGCCGAGGCGGACGCGTTGCGCCGGCTGATCGACTGGTACGTCGCGACCCTGCCGGTGGCCGGCGCCGACTGGATCGACACCGAAGTGGACAACGTGGCGCTGGCCGTGCGGGCGGCGCTCGACCACGGCGCGGCCGCCGAGGCGCACCGGCTGGCCGTCGCCGCCGACGTGCCGCTGCTGCACCGCGCCGAGCAGTACGCGTTCCTGGGCATCTGCCGCGACCGGCTGGCGGCGGCCGAGGCGCTGGCCGACGCCCGGGCCGTCGACGAGGCGCTGACCCGGCTGGGCGAGACGACGAACGCGTTCGGCCGGGTCACCGAGGCGATCACCCTGCTGCAGGAGGCCGCCCGGCGGTGGGCCGGCCGCGACGACCCGGATTGGCTGGCGCACACCCGTAAGGGCCTCGGCGTGGCGTTGCGCGACGCCGGCCGGTACGCCGAGGCGATGCCCGAGCTGCAGGCTGCGCTGGCCCACTTCCGCGCGGCCGGCGACCGCCGCCGGGCGGCCCAGACGCTCACCGACATCGGCGTGGTGCTGGTCATCCGGGGGGAGCCGGAGCGGGCGATCGAGGCGCTCGACGAGGCCCGCGATCTCGCCGGCCACGCGGACATGCACCCGCAGGAGCGGGTCTGGCCGCTGGTGCCGTACGCGTCCGCGTTGCACCAGCTGGGTCGCTATGCCGAGGCGCGGCCGCTGCTGGAGCAGGCCCGCGACGGTTTCCGCGATCCGGTCAACCGGGTCGGCGACGGCCTGGTGCTGCTCGAGCTGGGCGACGCGGCCGACGTCACCGGCGACGAGGCGGGCGCCACGGACCATCTCGCGGTGGCACGTGCCTCGTTCGCCGCCGTCGACCACCGGCCGGGCCTGGCCCTCGCGGCGCAGGCGCTCGGTCACCACCACGCCCGGCGCGGGCGGCCGGCCGATGCCGCCACCGCGTTCGGCACGGCGGCCGCGGGGTACGAGGAGCTGGGCAACCGGTCCACTGCCGGCCTGAACCTGCTGTGGCGCGCCGAGCAGCTGCGCGCGCTGGGTGCCCGCGCCGAGGCCGACGCCGACCGGACCCGCGCCGAAGAGCTGCTGGGCGACGGCGACCTGCCGCAGGCCGAGACGGTCCGGGCGCGGCTGCGCGGCGATCCGGATGCCCAGACCCAGGTGTAGCGGCCGATCCGGCCGGGAATCGCACCCGGGCCGGCGGAGGGCGAGCGAAGGTGAGGTGCCGCGATGGTGATCAGTGCCGGCGTGCTGCGGGCGCTGAAGGCGGACCCGGAGCTGAGGCTGCTGCGCACGGCGCTCGACTACTACCACGACAACCCCGAACACGACGCCGCGATGGACCGCCTGTACGCCCGCTTCATCGGCCCGGGCGACCTGGTGTTCGACATCGGCTCCCACGTCGGCGACCGGATCGGCAGCTTCCGGCGGCTGGGCGCGCGGGTCGTCGCGGTCGAGCCGCAACCGATGTGCCTGGCGGTCCTGCGGGCGATCTACGGCGGCGACCCGGAGGTCACGCTGATCGAGGCGGCGTGCGGGGCGTCCGCCGGCCGGGTCACGATGTACGTCAACTCGGCCAACTCCACCGTCTCCAGCGCCTCCCGGCAGTTCGTGGCGGCGGCCCGGTCCGCGCCCGGCTGGACCGACCAGGTCTGGGATGCGCAGGTGGAGGTCCGGTGTGTCACCCTCGACGCCCTCATCGCCGAACACGGCGTCCCGCGCTTCGCCAACATCGACGTCGAGGGTTTCGAAGACGCGGTGCTGGCCGGGCTCGGCACGACGCTGCCCGCGTTGTCGTTCGAGTTCACCACCATCCAGCGCGCGGTGGCGGTGCGGTGCCTGGACCGGCTGACGCAGCTCGGGTTCGACGGTTTCGACGTGGCACTCGGCGAGTCCATGGAACTGGCCTTCGGCCGCTGGATCCCGGCCGCCGCCATGGGCCGGCACCTGCTGTCCCTGCCGCACGCGGCGAACGCCGGCGACGTCTACTGCCGATCGCCGGCGACGCTGCGGTGACGGCGCGGCGGGCCCGCAGGGCCCGCCGCGCCGGTGCGGTAGCGGTCAGCTCGCGGTGCAGGACGGCGTTCCGCTGGGCGCCGTGCCGGTGCCCTGGAAGCCGAATTCGGTGGTGCCGCCGGCGGTCAACCGGCCGTTGTACGAGACGTTGGCGAACCGGACCGAGCCGGACGTGCCGCTCGCCTGGGCGTTCCAGGTGTTGGTGACCGCACTTCCGGACGGCACGGTCAGCGTGACCGCCCAGCCGTTGACGGCCGCGGAACCGGCGGTGACCCGGACGGTGGTGACGAAGCCGCCCGGCCACTGGTTGACCGAGGTCGACGCCGAGCAGCCGGCGCCACCGGGTGGCGGGGTCGACGGCGGCGGGGTGGACGGCGGCGGGGTGGACGGCGGGGGAGTGGACGGCGGCGGGGTGGACGGCGGCGGCGTGGACGGCGGCGGCGTGGACGGCGGGGTGCCGCCGTTCAGGGCCGCGAGCGTGGCGTCGTACGCCGGCTTCTTGTTGCCGTTGGCGTCGAACAGCAGCGGCGTGCCGCCGGACCGCCAGGAGTCGCTGTCCCGGATGCCCCAGACCGTGATGCCGGTGCAGCGCGCCACGGCCAGGCAGTCGTTGACCACGTTGCGGTAGGTGTTCGCCTGCGTGGTGCCGGACCCCTCGATGTCCAGCTCGGTGATCTGCACGTCCACGCCGAGCGCGGCGAAGCTGGACAGCGTGGTGCGGTAGTTGCTGGGGTACGGCGAGCCGCTGTTGAAGTGCGACTGCAGGCCGACGCAGTCGATCGGCACACCGCGGGCCTTGAAGTCGCGGACCAGGTTGTACGCGGCCTGCGTCTTGTCCCAGCTCCAGTTGTCGATGTTGTAGTCGTTGTAGCAGAGCTTGGCGCCCGGGTCGGCGGCCCGCGCGGCGCGGAACGCGGCCTCGATCCAGTCGTTGCCGGTGCGCTGCAGGTTGGAGTCGCGGCGGGCGCCACCGTTGCCGTCGGCGAACGCCTCGTTCACCACGTCCCAGGAGTGGATCTTGCCGCGGTAGTAGGTGGCCACCTGGGTGACGTGGTTCAGCATGGCGTTGCGCAACGCCGTACCGCTAAGGTTCTGCATCCAGCCCGGCTGCTGCGAGTGCCAGGCCAGGGTGTGGCCCC
>DASSAL010000092.1:0-46275 GCA_035685405.1 Actinoplanes sp.
GGTGAACCCCCAGGCCAGCCTGGTGTTTCCGTGGTTCCCCATGCAGCGCCAGGTGATCGCCGGCGGCGTGGTGGAGAAGGTGTCCCGGGCCGAGACCGAGGAGTATTTCGCCACCCGCCCGCGCGGCTCGCAGCTGGGTGCCTGGGCCAGCCCGCAGTCCCAGGTGGTGCCGGACCGGGCGGCGGTCGACGCCGGCCTGGCCGCCGCCGTCGAACGGTTCGGGGCGGGCCCGGTGCCGGCGCCGCCGCACTGGGGCGGGCTGCGGCTGGTCCCGGAGACCGTGGAGTTCTGGCAGGGCCGCAGCAATCGACTGCACGACCGGCTGCGCTACCGGCGGACCCCCGACGACTGGGTGATCGAACGGCTCGCTCCGTGACCGATGTCGAGGAGCGCCGCAGCTGGATGATCGACGTCCGGCCGCTGCGGGTCACCGCGTACCGCCGCATGTGGGTCGGCAACGGCGTCTCGTACTTCGGCTTCCAGTTCACCGCGGTGGCCGTGCCGGTGGAGATGTACGCGATCACCAACTCGTCCGCCTGGGTCGGCCTGCTGGGCGTGGCCGGCCTCGTACCTCTGCTGATCTTCGGGCTCTGGGGCGGCGCCGCCGCCGACGTGGTGGACCGGCGCAAGCTGCTGCTGGCCAGTTCGACGCTGGCCTGGCTGTCCACCGTCGGCCTGCTGGTGCAGGCCCTGCACGGGGTGCGCAGTGGCTGGCTGCTGCTGGCGCTGACCGCGGTGCAGTCGGCCGGCTTCGCGATCAGCTCACCGGCCCGGCAGGCGATCATCCCGCGGATCGTGCCGGGCCGGCTGATCCCGGCGGCCAACACGCTGGCCTACACGACCACCACGGCGGGCGGTGTGTTGGGCCCACTGGCCGCCGGACTGATCTTCGGTACGTGGTCGGCGACCACCGGCATCACCGTCGCGTACGCGGTGGACGCGGCGCTGTTCACGATCAGCTTCTGGGCCACCTGGAGACTGCCGCCGATTCCGCCGACCGTGCACGAGCCGGGCCTGGACCGGCCAACCGCGGGCCTGCGCGGCATCACGACCGGGCTGAAGTTCCTGGCCACCCAGCCGGTGCTGCTGCTGTCCTTCGGGGTGGACATCATCGCGATGGTGCTGGCCATGCCGCGGGCGCTGTTCCCGGAGGTGGCCGAGACCCGCTTCGGTGGCGGGTCGGCGGTGGGCTGGCTGTTCGCCGCTATCGCGCTCGGCTCGGTGGTCGGCGGGCTCACCTCCGGCTGGATCGGCCGGGTCCGCCGTCAGGGTGTGGCGCTCGTGGCCGCGGTGGTCGCCTGGGGCGTGGCGATCGGCTTCTCCGGGTTCGCCCACCAGCTGTGGCTGATGGTGCTGCTGCTGGCGGTGGGCGGCGCGGCGGATCTGGTGAGCGCGGTGTACCGGCAGTCGATCCTGCAGGTGTACGCACCGGACCAGTTGCGCGGCCGGATGCAGGGCGTGTTCACCGTGGTGGTGGCCGGCGGACCGCGGCTCGGCGACCTGCGGGCCGGTGCGACCGCGGACGTCGCCGGGGCGACCGCCTCCTGGGCCGGTGGCGGATTCGCCGCGGCCGGGCTGGCCGTGGTGCTCGCGGTGGCCTTCCCGGCGCTGCTGCGATACCGGCCGCCGGACGGCGAATCGGCGACCCGATAGTGTCGCGGTCATGACGCGCGCAGCCACAGCGAAATCGGGCGAACAGTGGGCCATCGAGTCCGGCGACCATCGGGCCGTCGTGGCGGAGGTCGGCGGCGTGCTGCGCAGTTATACCGCCGGCGGCCGGGCGGTCCTGGACGGCTTCGGTGAGGACGAGATCTCGCCCGCGTCGGCCGGCCAGATGCTGGCGCCCTGGCCGAACCGGATCCGCGACGGCCGCTACACGTTCGGCGGGACCACGTACCAGCTGGCGATCACCGAGCCGGACCGCAACACCGCGCTGCACGGGCTGGTCAACTGGTCGCGCTGGCACCTGGTGGAGAGCGCCGGCGACTCGATGACCGTGGGATACGAACTGCCCGCGCAGATCGGTTATCCCTGGCCGCTGAGCCTGCGGACCCGGTGGACGGTCGGCGCGGACGGGCTGCGGTGCGACCAGGAGGTCACCAACGTGGGGGACGCGGAGGCGCCGTGGGGCTACTCGGTGCACCCGTACCTGCAGCTCACCGGAGTGCCGGTGGAGGAGATCCGGCTGCACGTGCCGGCCCGGTCCCGCATCCTGGCGGACGCCAGGCTGCTGCCGATCGGCGCGGTGAAGGTGGCCGGCACCGAGTACGACTACACCGAGCCCCGCCGGATCGGCGACGCGGTGCTGGACACCACGTTCGGTGATCTCGACTTCGGCCCGGACGGTGGCTCGGCGGTGACCATCTCGGCGCCGGACGGCTCGGCCGAGGTCGAGGTCTGGGGAGACGCGAACTTCAAGTGGTGGCAGATCTTCACCGGCGACACCCTGCACGGCGAGCGGTTCCGCCGGTCGGTGGCGATCGAGCCGATGACCTGCCCGCCGGATGCGTACCGGTCCGGTCGCGATCTGATCGTGCTGGCACCGGGCCAGAGCTGGTCGGCATCCTGGGGCATCACCCCGTAACCATGGAGTTCGACGAGGTCGTCCGGCGCCGGCGGATGGTGCGCAGCTACGACCCGGACCGGCCGGTGCCCGCCGAGGTGCGGGACAAGCTGATCCGGCACGCGCTGCGGGCGCCGTCGGCCGGGTTCTCCCAGGGCTGGGGTTTCCTGGTGCTGGAGCAGCCGGCCGACCGGGCCGTGTTCTGGTCGGCGACCAGCGACCGGGCCGGAACGGACGACTGGCTCGGCCGGATGCGGACCGCTCCGCTGATCATCGTGGCGCTGTCCAACAAGTCGGCGTACCTGGACCGGTACGCCGAGGCCGACAAGGGCTGGACCGACCGGGACGAAAGCCGCTGGCCGGTCCCGTACTGGCACATCGACACCGGCTTCGCCGCGCTGCTCATTCACCTGACCGCGGTCGACCAGGGGTTGGCGTCCTGCTTCATCGGGCTGCCGGCCGACCGGATTGTCGGCTTCAGAGCCGCTTTCGGTGTGCCATCGGAATTCACCCCCGTCGGTGCCCTGACCATCGGCTACGGTGCACCGGACCGGAGGTCCCCGTCACTGCGCCGAGGGCACCGCTCGATGGACGAAGTGGTGCATCATGGCCGGTGGACTGGGAACGCCGAAAGGAGCGCATCGTCGTGATCTTCAAAGCGGTCCGGGACGGAGCGCCGTACCCGGACCACCACACGACGCTGAAGGACTGGGCAGAGATCCCGCCCCGTCCGATCCGGCTGGCCGACCTGATCACCACCAAACGGGAACTGGCGCTGGACAAGCTGCTCGCCGAGGACTCGACCTTCTACGGCGATCTCTTCCCACACGTGGTGGAGTACCAAGGATCGCTCTATCTGGAGGACGGCCTGCACCGGGCGCTGCGGGCGGCGCTGCAGCAGCGCAATCAGATCCACGCCCGGGTGCTGGTGGTCCAGGGATGACGGGGGGAACTGCACCGCTCGATCTGATCGATGCGGACGCGCTGCTCACCGACGAGGAGCGCGACGTCCGTGACCTGGTCCGCCGGCTGGCCGACGACAAGGTCCGGCCGTACGTGGCGCAGTGGTACGAGCGCGCCGACGTCCCGGTGCGGGAGCTGGCTCCGGAGTTCGGCAAGCTCGGCCTGCTCGGCATGCACCTGACCGGGTACGGCTGCGCCGGCGCCAGTGCGGTGCAGTACGGCCTGGCCTGCATGGAGCTGGAGGCTGCCGACTCCGGCGTCCGGTCGCTGGTCAGCGTGCAGGGTTCGCTGGCCATGTACGCAATCTGGAAGTACGGCAGCGCCGAGCAGAAGCAGCAGTGGCTGCCGGCGATGGCGGCCGGCGAGCTGATCGGCTGCTTCGGCCTGACCGAGCCGGACCACGGCTCCGACCCGGCCAACATGTCCACCCGTGCCCGGCGCGACGGTGCCGACTGGGTGCTGACCGGCGGCAAAATGTGGATCACCAACGCGCCGGTGGCCGATGTGGCGGTGATCTGGGCGCGGGCCGACGAGGGCGTGGTGGGCTTCGCGGTGCCCACCGGGACCCGGGGGTTCAGCGCGCGCGAGGTGCCGCACAAGATGTCGCTGCGGGCGTCCAGCACCGGCGAGATCACCCTGGACGACGTCCGGGTGCCGGAGTCGGCGCGGCTGCCCGCGGCCCGGGGCCTCAAGGCGCCGCTGTCCTGCCTGACCGAGGCCCGGTTCGGCATCATCTGGGGTGCGCTGGGCGCGGCCCGGGACTGCCTGCACACGGCGCTGGACTACGCCGGCAGCCGGGCACAGTTCGGCCGCCCGATCGCCGGCTTCCAGCTGACCCAGGCCAAGCTCGCCGACATGGCGCTGGAACTGCAGAAGGGCTTCCTGCTCGCGCTGCACCTGGGCCGGCGCAGCGACCAGGCCGGTGGACTGCGACCCGAGCAGGTCAGCGTGGGCAAGCTGAACAACGTACGGGAAGCGCTCGCCATCGCCCGACAGTGCCGCACCATCCTGGGCGGCAACGGGATCAGCGGCGAATATCCGATCATGCGGCACGCCAACAACCTCGAAAGTGTGCTCACCTACGAGGGAACATCCGAGATCCACCAGCTGGTCATCGGCCAGAAATTGACCGGGTTGAACGCCTTCGCCGGCTGATCCGCCGTACCGTAGGAGGCATGACGCAAGTCGACGAGCCGACCCGCGAGTTCCCCGAGGTGCCGCCGGTTCAGCGCAAGAACGTGCTGCTCCGCGTGCTGGCCTTCACCGGCGTCGTGTTCGTGCTCATCGCCGGGGTGTGCCTGGCCCTGCGTGCGGTCAACGTGCTGCCCGGCTTCGACAACCCGTTCGCCGACCGGGAGACCGACCGGAGCCAGCCGGTGCTGCTGCAGTCCATGCGCGATCTGAGCCGGTACGTGGCCGCCGACGGCACCTTCCAGGTGATCGTCGACCTGCAGCAGGACCGGGAGAACATCCCGGAGTTCCTGGTCAATCAGCGCACCCTGTTCGTCGGGTCCGGGTCGGTGGAGGCGTACGTCGACTTCGGCTCGCTCACCGAGGGCGCGATCGTGGTGGACGAGCAGACTGACACCGCGAAGATCACCCTGCCGGCGCCGCAGCTGTCCCAGGCCGCGCTGGACATGGAACGCAGCTACGTGGTCGCCGAGGAACGCGGTCTGCTCAACCGGATCGCCGACGCCTTCGACAATGATCCGAACAAACAGCAGCGGGTCTACCAGGAAGCGCAGAAGCGGATCACCGAGGCGGCCCGCAGCAGCGGCCTGGACCAGCGGGCCCGGGAGAACACCCAGAAGATGCTCGAGAGCCTGCTGGCCAGGCTCGGTTACACGTCGGTGACGGTCACCTACGCGAACCCGTGAGGCGGCGTCACTCGCTGGGCAGCAGCGCCCACAGGATCAGGTAGATCAGGATCTGGGGTCCCGGCAGCAGGCAGGACAGCACGAACAGCAGGCGGACGACACCGGACGACACGCCGAAACGACGGGCCAGGCCGCCGCACACACCGGCGATCCAGCGGTCGTCGCGGGGCCGGGCAAGGCGGGGGTTCACGTTGCTTACTCCATTCCGTGACGGTCCGGGCCATCTGCCCCGACCACGTTCGACGGTACGGGTGCCACGCAGCTCCGCCCTCGGTCCGCGGGTGGATCTGCGCCGTTCCGCTCCCGTAAGGGGCCCCCGTACCCGATCGGCGGCCGCTGATAACCTGCTCGAGATGCGCAGGTCGATTCGGCGATGACCATGATCAGTGTGGTGTTGCCCGTCTTCAAGGTGCAGGCCTATCTCGCCCAGTGCCTGGATTCCGTGCTCAACCAGGCCTTCCGCGACATCGAGGTGATCGCGGTCGACGACGCCTCGCCGGACCGCAGCGGCGAGATCCTGGCCGGGTATGCCGCCCGTGATTCCCGGGTCAAGGTGGTCACCCTGGCCGAGAACGCCGGCCTGGGACGGGCCCGCAACGCCGGGCTGGACGCCGCCACCGGCGACTACGTCTGGTTCGTGGACAGCGACGACTGGCTGGCGCTGGATGCGCTCGGCGCGGTCGCCCGGCGGCTGCGGGAGACCGAAGCGGACGTGCTGGTGACCGGCTTCGACCGGCGGCACTGGAACGGCCGGATCGAGCCCGGCTCCGGGATGGAGACGCTGGCCGAGGCCCCCGAGACCTTCACCCTGGAGAGCTGGCCACGGATCATCAAGGTCCTGCACGTCGCCTGGAACAAGATCGTGCGCCGGGACCTCCTGGTCAAGCTCGGTTTCCGGTTCGAGCCGGGCTGGTACGAGGACATCTCGTTCACCTTCCCGGTGCTCGCCGCGGCCGGCCGGATCAGCACGCTGCCCCGGGTCTGCGTGCACTACCGCCAGCGCCGCACCGGTGCGATCACCCGAACCGTCGACGACCGGCACTTCGCGATCTTCGATCACTGGGAGCACGCGTACGCGCTGATCGACAAGTACACCGATCGGGCCGCCGCGCTCCGGCCCGAGCTGTTCCGCCGGATGATCTGGCACTACCTGCTGGTGCTGCGCAATCCCGAGCGGGTGCGGCCGGGCGCGCGCAAGGCGTTCTTCGCCCGGATGCACGAGCACTACCGGCGCTACGCGCCGTCCGGTGGGTACGACGAGCCGGAGGGCGGGCAGGGCGTCCGGCACCGCCTGGTCGGGCGCGGAGCCTACCGGGCATACCAGGTCTGGGATCTGTCCGGCCGGTTCCGCACCGCGGCCCAGCAGACGCTGCGCCGGGGCGAGCGGCTCGGGCGGCGGGTGGCGCGCCGCGGCAAGCGCGTCGTCTATGGGCTCTACTACCGCATGCAGTTGCGCCGGCCGGTCGACCCGTCGCTCGCGCTGTTCGCCGCGTACTGGTATCGCGGCGCCCTGTGCAATCCGGCGGCGATCGCGGCCAAGGCCGCCGAGCTGGTGCCGGGTCTGCGGACGGTCTGGGTGGTGAACCGGTCCCGGGCCGGTGATCTGCCACCGGGCACCGATCACGTGATCGCCGGAACGCTGGCCTACTACCGGGCCGTGGCCCGGGCCCGCTGGCTGGTCAACAACGTCAACTGGCCGCAGCAGATCGTCAAGCGGCCGGAAGCCACGCACGTGATGACCCACCACGGCACGCCGCTGAAGATGATGGGCCTGGACCAGGTCGACCGTCCGCTGGGTGCGATGAGCACCGACTTCGCCGCGCAGATGCGCCGGGTGGACCGCTGGGACTACAGCATCTCGGCGAACCCGTTCACCACGGTCGCGTGGGAGCGCGCCTACCCGGCCCGGTACGAGCACCTCGAGGTCGGATATCCGCGCAACGACCGGCTCGCGGTCGCCACCGCCGAGGACGCCGCGGCGGTCCGCGAAAAGCTCGGCATCCGGCCGGACCAGACCGTGGTGCTCTATGCGCCGACCCACCGCGAGTGGCTCCCGGCCGGGACGCAGGTGCTGGATGTGGACGACCTCGCCGAGCATCTCGGCCCGGACGCCGTCCTGCTGGTGCGCGCGCACTACTTCTACGTCGCCGCGGGCGCCGCCGCCGACCGGGTCGGCCGAGTGCGCGACGTGTCCGCATACCCCGTGGTCGAGGATCTGTATCTGGCCGCCGACGTGTTGATCACCGACTATTCCTCGGCGATGTTCGACTACGCGGTGCTGGACCGTCCGATAGTGATCTTCGCCTCGGACTGGCCGGCCTACCGGGAACTGCGTGGTGTCTACTTCGACCTGCTGGCCGAGCCGCCCGGTGCGGTGGCCACCACCCAGGCCGAGTTGGCCGAGATCATGCGGGACGGGCGCTATCGCGACTTCGCCGTCGAGCGGGCGGCGTTCCGGAAACGGTTCTGTGCGCTGGAGGACGGGCGGGCGGCCGAGCGGGTGGTCCGCCGGGTGATGCTGGGGCAGTAACCGCCCGGCAACATCTGTGACGACACGGTCACTGTTCGCAAATGGCACGTTCACCCGATGGTTAGACATCGATGACCCTGGTCACAGTAGGCGCGATGGCGGGTCGTGGGTGCCCAGGATCGCCGCTGCTCGGACCGCAGGAGGTCGACGGTGTCCACCGTCAATATCAAAGACGTCACGAAGGTGTGGCCGGACGGCTCGGTGGCCGTCGACCGGGTCAGCATCGACGTCAACGACGGCGAGTTCATGGTGCTGCTCGGCCCGTCCGGATGCGGCAAATCGACGATTCTCCGGATGATCGCCGGCCTGGAAGACCCGACCAGCGGCGACATCCTGCTCAACGGCGAACCGGTTCTGGACCTGGCCCCGCGCGACCGCCGCATCGCCATGGTGTTTCAAGACTTCGCGCTCTATCCGCACATGAGCGTCAGCGAGAACATCGGGTTCCCGCTGAAGCTGTCCGGCATGGAAACCGGCGCGCGGGTCGAACAGGTCGGCAACGTGGCCAGCGCCCTCGGCATCGGCGACGTGCTCGGCCGCAAGCCCGGCCATCTGTCCGGCGGCCAGCGCCAGCGGGTCGCGATGGGCCGGGCGATCGTCCGCCGGCCCGGACTGTTCCTGATGGACGAACCGTTGTCCAACCTGGACAGTGGCCTGCGGGCTGAGCTGCGTGCCGAGATCACCGGGCTGACCCGCGAGCTCGGCGTCACCACCATGTACGTGACGCACGACCAGGCCGAGGCGCTCACCATGGCGGACCGCGTCGCCATCCTGCGCCGCGGTGTGCTGCAGGACATCGGCACGCCCACCGAGGTGTACGGCCGTCCGGGCACCCTGTATGTGGCCGCGTTCCTCGGGGCGCCCCGGATGAATCTGCTCGAGGCCTCGGTGTATGTCCACCTGGACCGCTACATCGCCCTGAACCTCGGTGAACAGGCGCTGTACCTGCCGTGGACCGACATCCGGGCCCGCGCGGTCGCGCACTACCACGGCGAGCGCATCGTGGTCGGCGTGCGGGCCGAGGCGCTCACCCCGGTCGCCCCGGACGCGCCCGGCGACGTGCTGCACGGCCGGATCCGCTACCTCGAGCACCACGGCCACGAATCGCTGGCCTTCCTGGACATCGGCGCCACCGCCATCCTGGTCGACGAGATGGGCGCCGCGGTGCACGAGGACGCCGACGGCTCCGGCAGCGCCCTGCGCCGCTTCGGGGGTGCGCTCCAGCGCCTGACCGGCCGGTCGTCCGGCACCGGCGCGTCCGGCACCGGATCATCCGCCGGCCGCTCATCCGATGCCGGTGCACCAGCCGGGCGGCAGAACGGCGCACGGTCGAACGGCGGCCGGCCGAACGGCCGCGTCGACCCCGAGCAGGCCAGCGTCCTGTCCGATCCGGGCCGGCACCACCGTCGCCCGGCCGAATTGGCCGTCCGCCTGGCGCCCTACCCGGCGGTCTCGCCCGGTCATCCGCTCGCCATCTCGGTCCGGATGGACGCGCTGCACTTCTTCGACGGGCGCGGCGACCGCATCGACGTGGGATGGCGATAAATCGACACCGCTCCACGTACGCGTTGCCGGCTGGCTCGACATCACCGTCTTTCCTCGCTTGACCGGGTGGCATATTGTTTCGCGCACGTCGGTTCGGTGGCGTATCGACGGTGACGTTTCGTCGTGAGGGGTGATCGGTGTGGCTGGTGCATCCGGGCTGCTGGTGATCGAGCGCATCCTGCGCGATCGACAGGGCATCTGGCAGCAGGTGGTCGACGACCGTGACCTGGGCCGGCTGACCGGCCGGATGGTGGTGAGCTCGGTGATCGCCCTGGCCTGCTACGGGGCGGTGCTCGGGTCCTTCCACAGTGTGGCGATGGCCCTGACGTCGGCGGTCAAGCTACCCCTGCTGTTCATTGTGACGCTGGCCATCTGCCTGCCCACCTTGTACCTGTTCAACCTCGTGTTCGGTGCCCGGCTGTCGGTGCGGCAGTCGCTGGCGCTGGTCATGGTGGCGCTCACGGTGACCGCGATGCTCGCCCTGGCGTTCGCGCCGATCAGTCTGTTCTTCCTGATCACGGCGCCGGACTACGGGTTCTTCAAGTTGCTCAACGTGGCCATCCTCGGGCTGTCCGCGCTGGTCGGGCTGCGCTTCCTGACCGGCGGCATGCGGGTGCTGAACGAGCACGGGCTGCTCGCTCCGGCCCAGCCGCAGCACGTGGCTCCGGTCAGCCCGGCGGTGCCGGCCGTGCCCCCGGCTGCCGCACCCACAGCCGTGACCGCGGCCGCGCCTCCCGCCGCCGCCGCGGTGCCGGCCGCGGCGCCCGCCAACGGCCTTACCGTCGCGGTGCCCGTCACCGGCCCCGCCGCGGTGTCTAACGGGGCGCCCCCGGTCCCGAGCGGGGCGCCCGCGGTCCCGAGCGGGGCGCCCGGGGTGCCGAACGGCGTGCCCGACGGCGCCCCCGCCCACGCCGGAACCACGGTCGCGACGCCCGGTCCGGTCGCGCGGCCCAACCCGGCGCTCGATCACGCTTTCCGGCAGCACGCGCACCGGCAGCCGCTGCCGCAGACCACCCCGCCGAGCCTGACCCTGCTGTACGTCTGGATCCTGCTGTTCGGCTTCGTCGGCACCCAGCTCGCCTGGACCTTGCGGCCCTTCTTCGGCAGTCCGGGAATGGAGTTCTCGCTCTACCGGCAGATCGACGGAAACTTCTACGCGGAGATCTTCCGGACCATCGCCGGTCTCTTCTGAGGGGTCGACGTCTGCCACCGGCGAGTCGCACCGCGTAGGCTGCTCGTCGGTGGACAAGACAACGGGTCCGCAGCGGGGCCACGAAGTGGTGCGTACGGCGCCGGCCAGGGAGCCGACGGAGCCGGCGGCCATGCTCGACCGTACGTTCGGGGTCGACGACATCACGGTGATCCGGCATACCGTCCAGCAGCACCTGAGCACCGCCGGCTACTCCGGTGACCGGCTGGAGGCCTTCGTGCTCGCGGTCAACGAAATGATCACCAACGTCGTGCTGCACGCGGGCGGGCACGGGCGGATCGTGCTGTCCCGGGAGTTCGGCTCGACCTGGTGCACGGTGACCGACTCCGGACCGGGCATTCCGCAGCGCTATCAACACCCGCCCGAGGTACCCGAGACGTTCGAGGTGGGTGGCCGGGGCATCTGGCTGGCGTACCGGTTGTGCGACGAAGTGACGATGGCAACCGGTCCGATCGGCACAACGATCGGACTGAGAATGGCGCTGCCCCCCACCTAATGTGCATCTGACCTGGTCAACGAGGGGTCCTCGACGGGCTGAAACTTTCGGGAACCGCCGCGGAAACATGGGATGCCCCGTTGCCGGGTGTCCGGCTCCGGAGGCGACTACATTGGGCCCGTGCTTGGTCTTCCTCCTCACGTGACGGCCTGCCTTTTTGACCTTGACGGTGTGCTGACGCAAACCGCCCTGGTGCACAACGCTGCCTGGAAACAGATGTTTGACTCGTTTTTGCAGATCTGGGCCCGGCAGCATGGGCAGCCGTTCGTGCCGTTCGACTCCGGCGCCGACTACCACCAGTTCGTCGACGGCCGGCCCCGTGCCGATGGCGTCCGTACCTTTCTCGCCTCCCGTGGCATCACCCTGCCCGAAGGCAGTCCGGACGACGGTCCCGACGCCCAGACCGTGAACGGCCTCGGCAACCGCAAGAACGAGCTCGTCCTGCAGAAGATCGCCGAGGGGGCGGTGCAGGTCTATCCGGGTTCGGTGGATTATCTGCTCGCGGCCGAGGAATACGGGTTGCGGCGTGCGGTCGTGTCGGCCAGCGCCAACTGCAAGGAGGTGCTGGACGCGGCCGGCATCGCGGACCTGTTGGAGGCGCGGGTGGACGGTGTGGTCGCCCGCGCGCAACACTTGCCCGGCAAGCCCGCTCCGGACACCTTCCGGTACGCCGCCCGGCTGCTTGACACGCCACCGGAGAATTGCGCCGTCTTCGAGGATGCGCTGGCCGGCGTGGCGGCCGGCCGGGCCGGCACCTTCGGGATCGTGGTCGGCGTCGACCGCGTGGGACAGGCCGAGGCCCTCCTGGCCCATGGTGCGGACATCGTCGTCCAGGATCTGTCCGAACTGCTGACGCGATAACCGCGTAGCGGGCCCCAGACTTCTCCTTTCCCTTTCCTTCGAGAGGCACCACCGTGATCCGTGAACGGGCATATCCCGTCGACCCTTGGCACATCCGCGAGACCCGGCTGGACCTGGACCTGCTGGCCCAGTCCGAGTCGGTCTTCGCGCTGGCCAACGGTCACGTCGGGGTACGCGGCAACTTGGACGAGGGCGAGCCGCACGGCCTGCCCGGTACGTACCTCAACTCGTTCTATGAGCTGCGTCCGCTGCCGTACGCGGAGGCCGGCTACGGGTTCCCCGAGTCCGGCCAGACGATGATCAACGTCACCAACTGCAAGCTGATGCGGCTGCTGGTCGACGACGAGCCGTTCGACGTCCGATATGGCGACCTGCGCTCCCACGAACGCTCACTGGACCTGCGGGCCGGGACGCTGGAGCGGGTGGTCGAGTGGGTCTCGCCGTCCGGCAAGGCGGTCCGGGTCCGCACCGTACGCCTGGTGTCCTTCACCCAGCGGGCCGTGGTGGCCATCCTGTACGAGGTGGAGCCGCTCACCGAAGGCGCGCGGGTGATCCTCCAGTCCGAGCTGGTGGCCAACGAGCAGTTGCCGCCGACCAGCAAGGACCCGCGGGTGGCCGCGGTGCTGGACCACCCGCTGCAGGCCGAGGAGATGCTCGAGCAGCGCACCGGCGGCCTGCTCGTGCACCGCACCAAGGCCAGCGACCTGCGGATGGCCGCGGCGATGGAGCACCTGGTGGAGACGCCGGGCAAGCACGCCATCACCACCGAGGGGCACCCGGACTGGCTGCGCACGACGGTGGCCTGCAAGCTGCACCCCGGCCAGAAGCTGCGGGTGGTCAAGTTGGCCGCGTACGGGTGGTCCAGCCACCGGTCGCTGCCCGCCGTCCGTGACCAGGTCGGCGGCGCGCTCGCCAGTGCCCGGCTGGACGGCTGGGACGGCCTGCTGGAGCAGCAGCAGGAATTCCTGGACGAGTTCTGGGACCACTCCGACGTGGTGGTCGAGGGTGACCCGGAGGTGCAGCAGGCGGTCCGTTTCGGGCTGTTCCACACGCTGCAGGCCGGTGCCCGCGCCGAGCAGCGGCCGATCGGCTCCAAGGGGCTGACCGGCCCGGGGTACGACGGCCACACGTTCTGGGACGCCGAGACGTTCGTGCTGCCCGCGCTCACCTACACCCAGCCGTCCGCGGCCGCCGACGTGCTGCGCTGGCGCCACTCGACGCTGGACCTGGCCCGGGAGCGGGCGCAGACGCTCGGCCTGCAGGGCGCCGCGTTCCCGTGGCGGACCATCCGCGGTCAGGAGTGCTCGGCGTATTGGCCGGCCGGCACGGCGGGCTTCCATATCGGCGCGGACATCGCCGACGCGGTCCGCCGGTACGTGCAGGCCACCGGCGACCGCGACTTCGAGCGGGAGGTCGGCCTGGAGCTGCTGGTGGAGACCGCCCGGCTGTGGCGTTCGCTGGGCCATCACGACCGGCACGGGCGGTTCCATATCGACGGTGTGACCGGACCAGACGAGTACACCGCCGTGGTGGACGACAACATCTACACCAACCTGATGGCACAGCAGAACATGATCACGGCCGCCGAGGCCGCCGTCCGCCACCCGGAGGTCGCGCGCCGCCTGGGCGTGGACGACGAGGAGGCGGCATCGTGGCGGGATGCGGCGGCGGCGGTGCACATCCCGTACGACCGCGAACTCGGCGTCCATCAGCAGTCGCAGGGATTCACCCGGTTGCAGGAGTGGGATTTCCAGAACACGCCGCCGGAGGCGTACCCGCTGCTGCTCAACTACCCGTACTTCGATCTGTACCGCAAGCAGGTGGTCAAGCAGGCCGACCTGGTGATGGCGATGTACGTGCGCGGCGACGCCTTCACGCCGGACGAGAAGGCGCGCAACTTCGCCTACTACGACGCCCGTACCGTGCGGGACTCGTCGCTGTCGGCGTGCATCCAGGCGGTCATCGCGGCTGAAGTGGGCTTCCTCGAGCTGGCCCACGACTACCTCGGCGAGGCCGCGCTGATGGACCTGCACGACCTGCACCGCAACGCCCGTGACGGCGTCCACGTGGCGTCGCTGGCCGGGTCGTGGATCGCGCTGGTGGCCGGCCTGGGCGGCATGCGCGACTACAACGGGCAGCTGTCGTTCGCGCCGCGGCTGCCCAGCCGGATCAACAAGCTGGAGTTCTCGCTGCTCTGGCGGGGGTTGCGGCTGCGGGTGCACGTGACCGCCGACGAGGTCACCTACTCGCTGCGCAACGGCGGCGGCTCGGCCCGTCTGCAGCTGCACCACCACGGCAAGGAGATCGAGGTCACCCAGGTGAAGCCGGTCACCGTGCCGATCCCGCCGGCCATGCCGACCGGCCCGGCACCGGAGCAGCCGGCCGGCCGCGCCCCGGTCCGCCGAGCCACCAACGGCTAGCTTCCGCGGGACGGCCCGGCAGCCATTGCGCTGCCGGGCCGTTGGCGTTGCCGGCCGGGTGAAAGCGGCTACAGCATCGATACGTGGACGTGGTCGGTGTGGGCGCTCGCTCCGCGGTACGACTTCCATCCGGTCGCCGGGAACCAGATCTGCCGGTTCCAGATGACGTACAGGACGCCCAGCCGATCAGCGTTGCGGACCAGGAAAGCCATCAGGTTGTTGCCGTACTCGCGGGTGTCCCGGTTGTGCCAGGGTGCGAAGCCGCTCTTCTGCACGGACCAGTCACACGCCCGGCCCTTGGGGTGCTCGAACGGGCCGCCGCTGCGGTGACAGCCGACGAAGCGGTTGAAGCCGGCCTTCTTCACCTGCTTGTACATGTGGAAGGTCCGGGCGGTGATGCAGCCGCCGGTGGTCGGGTCATCGACGTTGCAGGACTCGGGGGAAAAGCCACCTTCGGAATTGCGCGGCGCCGGCGCGGCGACCGGGGACTTGGCCACCACGAAGCCGCCGGTGTAGCTCTTGCCGCCGACCGTGGCCAGGGCGTTCTCCGCGGCTTCCTTCTGCTTGCGCATGGTGGCCAGGTTGGCCTGCTGCGCCTTGACCTCCTGGTCGAGCCGGGCCTTGCTGCGGCTCACCTCGGCGATGGCCTCGTTCAGCTCGTGCAGCTTGCCGTCGTTGAGCGCGCTGATCTCCTCGAGCGAGATGGCCCGGTCGAGGAAGTTGCCGGCGCCCTTGGCGTTCAGCAGGAAGCCGGCGGTGGAGATGGCTCCGGTGCGGTACTGCTGACCGGCCACCTTGCTGACCTGCGGCAGCAGGGCGTCCCGCTTGGCTTCCGCGGTGCGGACCTGGACGGCCAGCGCCAGCTGGGTCTTGGTGGACTTGGCGACCGCTGCCTTGGCGGCGAGGTATCGCCGGCCGGTGGAGTCCAGCAATTCGGTCAGCAGCGGGTTGTCCTCGCCGTCGTCCGCGTGTTCGGACGAGCCGCCGGGTGCGGCGGTGGCCGGCGCGGCCGGCGAGACCAGCATCATGGACACAGCGACGAGCGGTGCCAGGGCGAGGGTCAGCCACCGGCGGGGGCTTGCCGTCATGTACGTTCCTTCCGTGTGGCCGCCGACCGGGTTAGCTGACGGGTTCGGGACGGAAGCTATCCCTACCGCTGACGCGGATTCACCCCATGAAACATGGTTCCCCGGCACGCCTTTCGGTGTTTAGGCGGTGGTCGCCGGCACCTTGGGGGCGGTGCCTTGGGGCGATGACCGGCGGCTAGCTTACCCGACGAAACGGTTGTCTTCATTACCGCGAAGTGGGCAAAAAGCGTGACCGGACAATGACTATGGGTGAGCCGCTGCGAAATCACGTGGTGTGGTTGAAGCAACGCTCTGCGTACCCCGGGTGGCGATTCAGGAATTCCTCGGTATCGTTCCTCCCGGTCGCCGTTACCAAACGGTGATCGCCGCCTAATCGCCCGCGGGCGAGCCGGGGACCCACAACCCAGGCAATGGGGTGAATCCGCGTCAGCGGTAGGGATAGCTTCCGTCCCGAACCCGTCAGCTAACCCGGTCGGCGGCCGACGGAAGGAACCGAATGAGGCAGAACTCTGTCCGGCGACGACTGAACTTTTTTCAACGTGGCGGGGCCGGCAGAAGCCGCCGCCGGCCGACGGCTCCGCGCCGTTGGGCTCGATGCCAGGTTGAAAAAGGTTCACTGGCTGCCGTTCTCGCGGTCGCGGTGGCCACCACCGGGCTCGCGGTCGCCGTGGCCGCCCCGGCCGGCGCGGCCCCCCGCTCTCTCGTCGCTCCGGGTGACAACGGCGACGACGGCGAAGGCGGCACCAAGTCGCTGATCGAACAACTCGAGGACGCGTCCCGGGGTTACGTCGAGGCCAAGGAGGAGCTGGCTCGCTCCAAGAAGCGCCAGGCCGAGCTGGCCGCGCTGATCAAGGAGATCGACGCCGAGCTCGCGCCGCGTCAGCAGGCGCTCGACGAGATCGCACAGCAGACCTACCGGACCGGCCGGCTCGGACCGATGACCGCCCTGCTCACCGCCTCGTCCACCGGCAGCCTGCTGGACCGGGCGGAGACCCTGGAGACGGTGGCGGTCAAGCAGGACCAGGCGCTGCGTTCGCTCAAGGACACCCGGTCGAAGCAGCTCCGGGCCAAGCAGCTGGTCGACGCCGAGGTGCGCAATCAAGGGCAGCAGGTCACCATCATGGCCAAGCGCAAGGCGCAGGCCGAGGGTGCGCTGAAGGCGGCCGGGCAGGGCCAGGATGCCAGTGGTCCCAGCGGCAGGTCGTCGAAGGCGTCCGGCTTCAGCGGCGGATCCGGCTGCCAGACCGACCCGACCGGCACCGGCGGGTGCATCACCCCGCGGATGCGGCACGCGTACGACGAAGCGCGCAAGGCCGGCTTCACCCGCTTCACCAAGTGCTGGCGGGAGCAGAACAGCGGCGAACACCCCCGGGGTCGGGCGTGTGACTTCTCCGCGCACAAGGGCACGTTCGGCGGTGCGGCCACCGGCAGCGATCGGGCGTACGGCGACCGATTGGCGAGCTTCTTCGTCAACAACTCGAGCGGCCTAGGTGTGCTGTACGTCATCTGGTACCGGCGGATCTGGTTGCCGAGCAGTGGCTGGAAGTCATACTCCGGAGCGGGCGGCGACCCGTCCAGCGACCACAGCAACCACGTGCACCTGTCGGTGCGGTAGCGGGTACGGGGCCCGGTGAGGCTTGTTCACGACGGTGGAGATGGCGTGTCCCGATGCGGCGCGGCGTAACTCCGGGTCGGTCGTGACAAGCCTCACTTGCGCATGTAGGCGTCGTACTCCTTCAGCACGTCCTCGGTCGGGCCATCCGCGCGGATCAGCCCGGACTCCAGCCAGATGGCCCGTTCGCAGGTGTCCCGGATGGACTGTTCGCTGTGGCTGACCAGGAACACCGTGCCGGCCTCGGCGCGCAGGTCGCGCACCCGCTGCTCGCTGCGCCGGCGGAACTTGGCGTCGCCGGTGGCCAGTGCCTCGTCGATCAGCAGCACGTCGTGTTTCTTCGCGGCGGCGATCGAGAAGCGCAGCCGGGCGGACATGCCGGATGAATAGGTCCGCATGGGTAGCGAGCTGAAGTCGCCGCGTTCATTGATCCCGGAGAACTCGATGATCTCCGGGGTCTTGGCTTTCACTTCGGCCGGTGACATGCCCATGGCCAGGCAGCCGAGCGCCACGTTGCGCTCGCCGGGCAGGTCGTTCATCAGCGCCGCGTTGACGCCGAGCAGGGACGGCTGTCCCGCGGCGTAGATGTGGCCGCGGTCAGTGGGCAGCAGCCCGGCGATCGCCCGCAACAGGGTGGACTTGCCCGAGCCGTTGCTGCCGACCAGGCCGACCGCCTCGCCCCGGTACGCGACGAAGCTCACTCCCTTGATCGCGTGCACCTCGCGGATCGCGGACGCCTTCTTCCCGGTGATGAGCCGTCTCAGGCTCGCGACCGGGGTGTTGGAGCCCGGCGTCGTGGAGCCGTACACGCGGTAGACGATGTGGGCGTCGTCGACGATGACGGTCGGGATGCGCTCATCAGCCACGGCCGTACCCCTTCTCCCCGCGCCAGAAGTACACGTAGCCGGCCAGGCCGACCAGCACGGCCCAGGCCACCGCCTGGATCCAGAGCAGCCACACCGGGCTGGCCAGCGGGACGTTCTCCATCAGCGCGTGCCGCATCAGCTCGATGTAGATCAGCAGCGGGTTGGCCTTTACCACGAGCAGCGGCCAGCCGCTGAGCGCCTGCTCGAACCGGGTCACCGGGTAGAGCACCGCGGAACCGTACATCCAGAACCGCGTGAAGAACGGGATCAGCTGCCGGATGTCGGTGAACTTGCTGCCGAGCCGAGCCCCGGCCATCGCCAGGCCGGCGTTGAACACCGACATCAACAGCAGTGTGGGCACGATCAGCAGCCACTCCAGGGTGAGCGGTTCGCCGGAGACCAGCACGATCGTGCACAGCACCACCATTGCGGCCAGCATGTTGCGCAGCTCGGTGAGCACCACGGCGATCGGCAGGCTGGCCCGCGGGAAGTGCAGCGCCCGGATCAGTCCCAGGTTTCCGGTGATCGCCGTGGTGCCCGCGCTGAGCACCGACTGGGTGAACCCGAACAGGAAGACCCCGGTGCACAGGTACGGGATGAAGTTCTCCACGCCCCGGCCGGTGTTCAGGATGAGCCCGAAGATCAGGTAGTACACCGCCGCGTTCATCAGCGGGGTGAGCAGCTGCCAGACCATGCCCAGCCGGGTCTTGCCGAGTGAGGAGGTGATCTTCGCGTTGGCGTACGAGGAGATGAAGTGCCGGTACGACCAGAGCTGTCGCGTGTAGGCCGGGAGGCTGGGCAGTGCACCGGCCGAGGTCAGCCCGTGTCGCTCGGCGAGTTGCTTGAGCGTCAGGCCGGTGTCCGAATCGGCGACCGCCGTCTGGGGCATGGATGGCGCTCCGATCTGGTTGGTCCGCCGCATGGCGCGGACCCGGGTCTGTGCAAGCCGCTCGTCGCACCGCGACGCGGGCGGGACAACAGTAGCCAGTTTTCGGTCGATGAAACGCACTCGTATCGACGTCATCACGCTAACTGACCTAACGGCGGAACGCAACCGTAGCGTCGTAGCGCTATAGTCACTGCCGTGGCGACTGTCAAACGCGCACCAGCCGGAGCCGCGGTCCTCCGCGGCGACATCACCGTGGCCATCCGCAACGCGGTGATGAACGAGCTCGCCGAGGTAGGATACGGCCGCCTGTCGATCGAGGCGGTGGCCCGCCGGGCCGGCGTGGGCAAGACGGCCATCTACCGCCGATGGAACAACAAGCTCGAGATGGTTCTCGAGATCGTGTCCGACGTCGCCGGCCGGGCCGTGCCGCTGCCGGACACCGGGAGCTTCGCCGGTGACCTGCAGCTGATCATGATGATCGTCGGCAAGGCGCTGCAGCACCGGATCGCGTCACAGATCATCCCGGACCTGATGGCCGAAGCGGCGCGCAACCCGCAGATCGCCGAGACCCTGCAGAAGGCGCTCCGCACCCACCAGCAGGCGGTCGGCGACAAGCTGGTCGGCCAAGCGGTGGCCCGCGGCGAGCTGCCACCGGGCGCCGACCCGGAGCTCGCCGTGGACCTGATTCTCGGCCCGCTGTACTGGCGGCTCGCGGTGGCGCGTACCCCGATCAGCGACGACTACCTGGAGCGGCTGACCGTCGCGGTGATGAACGCGCTGCGCGGGGCCTGACCGCTTCGCTACCCGTTTGCCACCGGCGTTCCGCTGCGTCCGCCGGCTCGGCGGCCGAAAGAGCGGCCATGCCCGTCGACACCACCATCCTCGGCGCCGCCACCCTGCTCGCCCTGGCGATGGGCAGCGGGTCCGGTGCGACCGAGTTTCACTCGGCGCCCGCGCCGACGCCCGCAGATTATCCCGGCGTCTGGCGGAGCGCGGACGGCGAGGTGCGGCTGGTGCTGCACCCCGACCGGACGTACGAACGGAGCATCACCGGCCGCGAGACGGTCGCCCGCGGCCGGTACCGGTTGAGCGGCGCGACTCTCCGGCTGCACGATGACTGCGGTCTGCGTACCACGGTGACGGTCGTCAACGGCGCGCTCGAGATGGCCGGGCACGTCCTGTACCGCGGCTAAGAAGCCGGCCCGGCCCGCCGATCGTGCCGGTCATGCGGAAGGTTCTCGGACTGCTGGCGCTGGCCCTGCTGCCGGTCACCCTGGGCGCGTGCAGCGCGCTCGGATTCGACACCTCGATGGTGCCGAACACCGGCACCTCGGCCGAACCGGGCCCGGTCAGCGACGCCGGCTGGGTGGTCGTCGCCACCGGCAGCGCCACCCCGAAGCCGCCGCCGTCATCGGGCGGATCGCCGTCGCCCGCGCTGCCGCCGGTGAGCTTCCTGCCGGTCCACCCCGAGTGCGCGAACAGCTGGACGGTCGACCCGGTGCTGATCCCGATGACGATCAAGCCGGGCAAGGGTTCGCTGACGGTGACCTGGCCCCGCCAGTCCGGCTCCCACTACCGGATCGCCGCGGTGCCGCAGCCGCTGGTCTCCGGCGATCAGCCTGCGTACACCTGGAGGGACGTGCCGGCCGGCACCGGCTGCACGGTGACCACGACGATCAGCGGGCTCACCTCGGGCAAGCCGTACGTGGTCTGGCTGGACACGCCGAACACCGGCTACCACCCCGACGGCACGCGTCACCCGTACAGCGGCAGGTCCGGCGTCGTCTACCCGACCTGACCGGCCGGCCTGGCGCTGAAATCAGGCGGCGATGGCGTTGCGGCCGCTCCACTTGGCGGCGTACAACCGCTCGTCCGCGGCCCGGAACAGGTCGTCGCCGGTCATGCCGTCGCTGAGCACCGCCATGCCGATGCTGACCGTCAGGCGCACCCCGGTCAGCAGGTCGGCCCGCGCCACCGCCAGCCGGATCCGTTCGGCCACCTCCCGGGCCGTCGCCACGTCGCAGCGCAGGAACAGCACGAACTCGTCGCCGGCGTAGCGCACCGCCTCGTCGCCGGGGCGGCAGTGGCTGCGCAGGATGGCGGCCGCCTCGCGGAGCACCCGGTCGCCGGCGCTGTGTGAGTACGCGTCGTTCACCGCCTTGAAGTGGTCCAGGTCGATCAGCAGCGCGACCAGCGGCGGCCGGAGGTCGTCGGCGAGCACCAGGTCGAACCGGCGCCGGTTGCCCAGGCCGGTCAGCGGGTCGCGGAGGATCTCCTGCTCGGCGCGGGCCCGGGCGGCCTCCACCTCCTCGCGCTGGCGGGCCTGCCGCAGCATGCCCAGGCGCTGCAGGCGGAGCCGCCACAGCTCCCGCACCTGGCCCTCGACCGCGTCGAACAAGTCCCGGCTGGACTGGCAGTCGTCCAGCGCCAGGGCGGTCAGGCCCATCTCGTAGCGGATGATCGGCCGCTCGTCCGGCCGGCTGCCGAACGCCGAGAGGTCACGCGCGGCCAGCAACTCGCGGCGCGAGTCGGCCAGGTCGCCCTGGGCCCGCCGGCTGATGCCCAGCGCCAGGTGCGCCATCCGGGCGTACTGATAACTCTCACCCTGCCGCAGCGGCAGCACCGCCGCACGGGCCAGTTTCTCCGCCTCGTGTACCTCGCCGAGCTTGGCCAGGGCCAGCGCGAGCACGGCCGACGAGCACGGATCCCCGGGGTGGTGGTCGAGCCACCGGCGGGTGATCGCGGCGCTGCGCCGCAGCCGGGGCGCCGACTCGTCCGGCCGGCCCACGTGCGCCAGGCGCAGGCCCCAGATCAGCAGGGTGGTGGCGTAAACCATGTCGAACGACGTCGTCCGGGTCGGCGAATCGACGGCGCAGAGGCGTTCGTACGCGGTGGCGGCCGTCTCGTACATCTCGGCGGCCGTCGCGGCCTCGGCGAACGAGCAGGTGGCCGACCGGTGCCGGTCGGTGCCCTGCCGGGCCGCGTCGAGCAGCACCCCGGCCCGGGCCAGGTTGTGCATGCCGTCCACGTACCGGGTCTGAATCACGTGCATCTGGGCCAGGTCACAGAGCGTCTTGGCCTCCTCGACCACCCGGCCGGCGGCCCGGTGCCGGGCGAGCAGTTCCTCACCCAGGGCCGCCGCCTCCGGCACCCGCCGCATGTCGAGGTGGGCGTACATCTTGGCCTGGAGGAGGAAGTCGGCCGAGCGCTCGTCGCCGACCGTCCGGGCGATCATGAGGTACGCGTCGGCGGCGGTCAGCGCCTCGGGGGAGCGGCCGGTGGTGGCCAGCATGTGCACCCGCAGCGCCAGGAGGTGCAGGGGTCCGTACGCGGTGACCGGCACCGGTAACCGGTCGGCGATGATCCCCTCGTCCATCACACCAGTATCAGCCGTTTGCTTCCCGTGCCAATCCGCCTGACGGATAGGCGTAAATGTTCTGGACGAGCTGGTTCAGGCGTGGATCAGTTCCCGGTTCTCCGCAGCCGGCCGATCGATGGCCGGCCGGCGGCCCTCGACGTGCGGCAGGATGCGGTCCAGACCGGCCGGCAGCCACCAGTTCGCCCGGCCGATCAGCGCCATCGTGGCCGGCACCAGCACCATCCGGACCAGGGTGGCGTCCAGCAGCACCGCGATCGCCATGCCGACACCGAGCGTCTTGACGGTGACGTCCGGGTCCAGCGCGAAACCGACGAACACCGCCACCATGATGGCCGCCGCGCTGGTGATCACCCGGCCGGTCGAGGCCAGCCCGCGAACCACGCTGCCGTGCGGATCGCCGGTGGCCAGATAGTCCTCCCGCACGCGGGACAGCAGGAACACCTCATAGTCCATCGACAGTCCGAACAGGACGGTGAACATCAGGATCGGTACCCAGCTGGACACCGGACCGCCGTGCGGGAGGCCGAGCAGGCGCGCGCCGGTGTCGGTCTGGAACAGCGCGGTCACCACGCCGAACGCCGCCGCCACCGAGAGCAGGTTCATCAGGGCCGCCTTGACCGCCACCACCGGCGCGCGGAGCAGGACGGTCAGCAGCAGCACGGACAACGCGACCACGAAACCGATGACCACCCAGAGCCGGTCCGCCAGCCGCTCCGAGATGTCCGCCGAGGTGGCCACCGGGCCGGTCACGTACACCCCGTCGGGCACTGCGGCGCGCACCCGGCCGACCAGCGCCGCAGTATCCACATCGGACGGCGCGGTGGTGGGTTCGACCACCATCACGGGTCCGTCCGGTGACACGCCGGCCACGCCGGGAAGCCCGCGGACGGCCGCGCCCACCGCGGCCGGATCGGCCCGGTCCACGTCCACCGCCACGATCATGGTCAAGTTGGCACCCGGCCCGAACTCCGCGGCAACCAGGTCGTACGCCCGCCGCACGGTGTTCGATTCGGGTTGGCTGCCGACGTCCTGCGGCCAGGTGCGCATGGCCAGCGCCGGCGCGGCGAGGGCCGACAACGCGACCAGGGCCAGCACGGCGGCGAGCACCGGCCGGCGGGTCACCCGGATCGCCCACCGGGCCACCCCGCTTCCGGCGGCCGACGTAGCCGGGCCGCTTCTAGCGGCCCACGTGGCCGGGCCGCTTCTGGCGGCCCACGTGGCCGGGCCGCTTCTGGCGGCCGACGTAGCCAGGCGCCGCACGCCGCTTGCCCCGGCCGACTGAGCGCGGCGCGGCATGATCCGGGATCCCGCTGCGGCACACAGCGCCGGCACGAGTGTGATGGCGGCCAGCATCACCGCGCCCACGGTGGCGAACGTGGCGTAGCCGAACGACGAGTACACCGGCAGCGTGGACAACTTCAGGCCGAACAACGACACCAGTACGGTCAGGCCGGCGATCACCACGGACAGACCGGCCGTGGCGGTGGCCTCGGCGGCCGCGGCGCGCGGCGACCGGCCCGCTCGCAGGCCCTCGACGTGCCGGGCCACCAGCAGCAGGGCGTAGTCGATGCCGACGCCCAGGCCGACCATCGACGCGACCGTCGGGGCAGTGCCGCTGATGTCGGTCACCGCGGACATCAGCCCGATCACCGCCGTACCCACGCCCAGGCCGATCAGCGCGACCAGCAGCGGCAGCCCGGCGGCGACGATCGATCCGAGCGCCAGCACCAGGATCACCAGCGCGGCCACCACGCCGACCGCCTCGGCGACACCGTTGGGCGCGGAGAAGTTCTCCGGCACCGAGCCACCGAGTTCGACCTGCAGGCCGGCGTCCCGAGCGGGCGCGGCGGCCGCGGTCAGCGCGTCCACGCCTTCGGTGCCGCGGAAGTCGGTGACCGGTACGCGGTAGCTGACCGCGAGCAGGGCGGTGTCCCGGTCCGCGGACATCCGCGGCGGGGCCACGCCGGAGACACCCGGCAGCACGGCGATGCGGTCGCCGACGGCGGCCAGGACGGCCGGGTCGACCGGCACGCCGGTGCGGTCGTGCACCACCACGCGGGCGTCGGCGCCGGCCGCGGCGGGCGCCCGTTCGCGGAGGAAATCGGTGCCGGCCTGCGACGCCGTACCGGGAACGTGATAGTTGTCACGGGGTTCGCCGCCGGCCACGGCGTTCAGTGCGGCGGCGGCGATCACGATCAGCAGCCACGCGGCGATGGTGCGCCAGGGGTGCGCGGCCGTGGCGCCGCCGATGCGGCGTAGCAGGGCAGACACAGCAGTCCTCCAGTACGGGATCAGGAACGTCGCGCACAGCCTCGGCCGGGCGGCTTGGCGCCGGCTTGTCAGCGACTTGCGGTGGCGGTGGCGGCTACCCCGTCAGCGACTTGCGGCGGCGGCGATCTCCGCCCAGTGCGCCGCGCCCCACCGGCGCGCCACCTTCTCGGCGTGCGCGAAGTGGTCCTGTGCTTCGCCCTCCTGGCCGGTCAGCCGGTAGAGCTGGGCCAGGGTGAGGGCGATCGGCTGCATCACCAGCGTGATGCTGAGCGCCCCGGGCAACTGGTCCCGCAGCGGCAGAAGACGCTCGATCAGGGCGTACGCCTCGTCCTCGAGGCCGAGGGCGACCACCGCGAGGGCGCGGATGGTGGAGAACACGGTGAAGAAGTAGTCCGGGCGTACCGGCACCCGCGTACGGCGTAAGGCCCGCGCCTCCCCGGCCTTGCCGTTGGCGACCAAGGCCAGCGACAGCGCGTCGTACCCGTCCGGATAGTGAGCCGCCAGGTCGCGTAGCTGCGGCTCCATCTCACCCACCCGGCCCTGGCTCAGCCGCAATGTGACAATCGCCACCGCCAGGAAGCCGTCGGCGTGCACCGAACCGGCCCGGCGGAGGCGGTCGGTGCCCTCGAGGTAGATCCGTTCGGCCTCGTCCAGGTGGCCGTCGATGTGCGCCAGCATGGCCGTGCCGAAGAGCTGGATCGCTTCCGCTTCAGCCATCCGGTATCGCTGAGCCAGTTCCTTGGCGGCCGCCAGCCGCGCTCGCACCGCCGCGACGTCACCCTGCACGGCCGCCGTGGACGCCATCGCGTAGATGGCGTGCCAGTGGAAGGCCGGCATGCCGAGCCCGGCCGCCAGCGGTTCCAGCTCCACGGCCATCGCGTACCGGCGTTCCGTGAGCGTGTCCACGTGCGTCGCCTTGATGCCGGTGGCCAGCGCGAACGCCAGCATCCGGGGATCGGCCAGGGCCCGGGCCAGCGTGATCGCCTCCTCGGCGGCCGCTTGGATCCGCGGATCGTCCTCACCGGCCAGTTCGGCGACCAGCGCATCCAGCAGCCGGATCCGGGTCTCGGTGCTCAGGTCGGTGCGGACCAGCAGCCCTTCCAGCGTGGCCACCACCGGCTGGTCCACCTCGCCGTACCGGCGGGCCTGCCACGGGGTCGGCTCGGTCCACGCGGTGAAGGCCGCCACCACCAGGTCGTCGCGGCCGGCCGCCCGGGCGGCGTCCAGCGCCTGCTGCCGGGTGACCCGGGCGGCGCCGAGCGCACCGGCCCGCAGGTGCGCCCGCAGCAGCCGGCCCAGCACATCGCTACGCCGGTCCTCGTCGGCGGGCAACCGGCCGAGCGCGTCCCGGGCCCGCTCCAGCAACGCGACCGCGGAGTCGTGCGCATACCGGCGTTCGGCTTGCTCGGCGGCGCGGACGCTGTACGACACGGCGAGGTCGTCGGCGCCGGCCGTCCGCGAGTAGTGGTGGGCCAGCGCCGCGAAGTCGTCCGGGCGGATCTCGCGGAGCACCGCGGCCACCCGGCCGTGCATCCGGGACCGGCGCAGCTGGGTCAGGTCGGCGTAGAGCGTGTCGCGGACCAGCGCGTGGGTGAACCGGACCCGTCCGGGCGCGGGCTCACCCAGCAGTCCCGCGACCACCCCGGTGTCCAGCGCGTCGTAGAGCGCCTCCTCGTCGGTGTCGGCCGCGGCCACGAGCACGTCCACGTCGGCCTCGCGGCCCACCACCGCGGCCAGGCGGAGCACCGACACCGCGGCCTGGGGGAGCCGGGCCAGCCGCCGCCGCAGCACGTCCCGCACCCCTTCCGGCACCTCGGCCAGCGCCACCAGCGCACCCTCGCTCTCCATCAGGCGGGCGCTCTCCCGCAGGTAGAACGGGTTGCCACCGGTGCGATCGGTCAGCGCGGCGACCGTGTCGCGGGCCACCGGACCGCCGTGCACCGCGGTCACCAGCGCTTCGACGTCGTCCGGCGCCAGCCCGGACAGCGGGATGCGGTCCGGTTCGCGGCGGGCCAGCCGGGCAAGCGACTCGTCCAGCCGCTCGCCGCCGTCGCCCGGCCGGTATGCGCACAGCACCAGCACCGGAGCACCGTCCAGCTCGCGGGCCACGCTCTCCAGCAGGGCCAGGGTCTCGCCGTCGGCGCGGTGCAGGTCGTCCAGCAGCACGGCGACCGGCGCCTGGGCGGTTGCCGCGCGCAGCCAGCCGACCACCGCGCGGTGCAGCCGGAACCGTCCGGAGGCGGCGTCCGCCGGTTCGTCGGCCGTGGCCGCCTCCGGGTCGACGAGCGGCGCCACCGGCGCCCGGTCGGCGGGCGGATGCCGCTCGGCGAGCTGGCCGAGCGCCTCGGTCCAGGCCCACGCGGACGGCGCGCCGTCCACCTCCGGGCAGCGGCCGACGACCACCGTCCAGCCGTCGGTCACCAGCTGGTCGCGGATCCGGGCGAGCAGGCTCGACTTGCCCAGCCCGGCCTCGCCGGTGACCAGGCCGATTCCGCCGCCGCTGCGGGCCCGCGCGGCCAGCTCGCGCAGCCGGTGCAGTTCCGGTGCCCGTCCGACGAACAGCCCGTCGGCCGCCGGTTCGGTGGCCGGTGCCGGACTCGGCGCGGCCGGCAGCCGCTCGACCCGCTGGTTGAGGATCGCGTCCTCCAGCTCGACCAGCGCCGGGCCCGGATCCAGGCCCAGCTCGTCGGCCAGCGTGCGGCGGGCCCGGCGCAACGCGGCCAGCGCGTCGGCCTGCCGTCCGGACGCCCACAGCGCCTGGGCCAGCAGCCGCCAGCCCTCCTCGCGCAGCGGATGGTCCCGGGTCAGCCGCTCGGCCTCCGGCACCGCCTGCACCGCCCGGCCCAGCCGGACCGAGAGGTCTACCGCCAGCTCCCGGGCCACCACCCGGAGTTCGGCGAGCCGGACCGCTTCGGGCGCCGCCCACTCCTCGTCGGCCACCTCCGCGTAGGCCGGGCCCTGCCACAGCCCGAGGCTCTCACCGACCAGCTCGAGCGCCTGGGACGGAATGTCGGCGGCCGCCTGCTGGGCCCGGTGCAGCAGCTCCTCGAACCGCCAGGCGTCCACCGACTCGGCGGGCAGCCGCAACGCGTACCCCGGTGCCCGGCTGACCAGCAGCGTCGCCGGGCGGCGCTGCGGCCGGTCGGGTTCCAGCAGCTTGCGAAGGTTCGACACGTACGCCTGCAGGGACGCGATCGCCTTTGGTGGGGGTTCACCCCGCCACAGCTGCTCGATCATCCGGTCGACGGAGACCACCTCGCCCCGGCCGACCAGCAGCAGGGCGAGCACGGCACGCTGGCGCGGGCCACCCGGGTCGACCGGACGGCCGCCCACGTCGACCTCGATCGGGCCGAGCACCCGGATGCGCACCACGGAATCCGACTCTACGGAGTTCCAAGTGCACGCCAAGTGCCCTGCAAAGCTCATGACAGACCGTACGAGGCATGACTGACCAGATGGTCCGGCAGCGCCCGGACACCCATGACATGTTCGTCGTCCACCGCGTCTTCCGCCGGGAAGCCGCCCTGATGCCCCACCTGGTCCGCGCGGTCCGGCCGGGCGATCTGGCCCGTGCCGCCCGGGTCGCCGACCACTACCGCGGGTACGCACTGGGCCTACATCACCATCACACCGCCGAGGACGAGCTGATCTGGCCGTTGCTGTTGGCCCGCGTCGACCTGGAAGCCGAGCTGGTGCTGCGGATGGAGCAGCAGCACGAGCGGGTGGCCGCCGGACTGGCCGCGGTCGCGGAACGGCTGCCGGGGTGGGAGCGGACCGCCGACCCGGCGACCGGCGATGCGATCGCGGTGGCGTTGGCGGAGCACCACGCCGCGCTGCTGGAGCACCTGACCGATGAGGAGACCCACCTGTTGCCGCTGATCGAGGAGCACCTGACCGCTGCCGAGTACGGCCGGCTCAACGAGCGGTTCGCCGCGGAGACCCCGAAGGACAAGCTGCTGCTCTTCCTCGGTGCGCTGCTGGAGGAGGCCACCGCGGACGAGACCGCCGACATCATGCGCAACCTCCCGATGCCGGCCAAGCTGGCCTGGCGGTTCATCGGCCGGCGGCAGTACGCGAGGTCCACCCGCGATCTGCGCAGCCAACTCGGCCCGTCCCGTGCCGGCTGACCCCGGCGCCCGATCCCCGGCCTGGTCCGCCCGGGTCTGCGGCGATCGGCCGGGGCGGTCGTTTTCGAGGATCGCCGCATCAGCCGCCGCGCCATCAGGGCGGCCGCAACCACGCCGGGACCGCAATGCACCAGCAGCACCCCGGCCAGGTGTGGACCACCCCAGTCGTGCCGGTAGGTGGCCGGGCCGTTCATGGTGATCACGAACGGCTCGGCCAGCGCACGCACGATGAAGAAGAGGCCCCCCAACCACAGCAGCCCAACACCGAATCGCTTCATGACGACGACGATATTGGTGATTCTCCGGCCGCGAAGGGGTGATAGCACCACCTGCGCCGAGCCAAGGTGCGCCTTCACCGTGGTTTCACGAGACGGAACCGAGGGCAACATCTCCACATTGGACGGCCCACGACCCGTCAGGGCCAGGGCCTCGGCCTCGCGGGGGTGAGCCGGTCCAGCGCCGGGTCGCGGGGGACGGGTGCCGCGATGCGCCCGTGTGCCGGCGGACGATCCGCGGCGCCGCGGCCGGGTCGGGCAGGCCGCTCCCGGCCGCAACCTCGCGCATCGCCTCCTTGCCGCCGCGGCCGGGTCGGGCAGGCCGCTCCCGGCCGCAACCTCGCGCATCGCCTCCTTGCCGCCGAGACGCGCGGCTCGGTGACTTGAGAGCCTTTCGCGCAATGCGACCTCTGGGTGCACAGCAGACATGTCCGAACGGCGCGGTCTGAGCACCGGACAGCGCCGGATCCGAAAGAACCTCTCGGCAGTTTGCCTCTTTCGCCCACCCACCCGTCATCGGCGTTGTGCAACCGCCTGGACACGCTCCGTCGACCACCGTCCTTTAGGTATCACCAGATCGGCCCACAGGCTCAGCCGTTAAGGCGGAAAAGCAGCTCAGAGCGCGACTGGAGAATCGAGAAAGCTATATGGTGAGCGTCGCCGCCGAGAACGGTGCCGGAGGCTTCCCTCGCCCGCCGCCTCCGACACCCCGACGAACGAGGACGGACACGTGTCGAAACCACGCCGTGGAACGATTGCCGCCGGCTTAGCCGTAGCCGTAGTCGGCTCCCTTGGTGTTTGGACCCTGAACGCGGGCGCCGATGAAGTTGCCGCTCCGCCGCCGGCCCCCGTCGCAGCGCCCACCGACTCCGACGCGTCGACACCGCCGAAGGTGCTTCCCTGGGGTCAGAAGCCGGAGCCCGTGGACGCCGGCGTGGCGGGTGCCACCAGCGCTTCGCTCGCCGCCACCGGGGCGGACATCGCCAAGGCCGAGAAGACCGGCCCGCACCGGGCCCGGCCGGAATACAGCCCGAAGGGCTTCACCTCGAGGAAGCGCACCCTGGGCGTGAGCCGCACCACGGTGCCGCCGCGGCCGCCGGCGGTCGGCGCGCTCGCCGAGCCGGTTGCCACGACTAACAAGGTCAACTACCACTACAGCTCGGCGTACCAGTATGTGGAATCCGACGGCACGTACGCCAACCTGGTGATCGGCAGGCCGTACCTGGCCGCCGAGGACTACCACTCGCTGGCCGAGATCGCGGTGCAGTCCGCGGACGGCAAGCAGATCGTCGAGGTGGGCTGGACCGTCGACCGTGGCGTGAACGGCGACGAGGACCCGCACCTGTTCGTCTACCACTGGGTGGACGGCAAGGAGTCCTGCTACAACGGCTGCGGCTTCAAGCAGTACAGCAAGACCGTCGTCCCGGGCGACACGCTCCCCACCGGGGTGCCGAAGCGGTTCGGCATCCAGTTCTACAACGGCGCGTGGTGGATCGCGTACGACTCGGAGTGGGTCGGCTACTTCCCCGGTGAGCTGTGGGAGGGCAGATACACCAAATCGGGCCTGATCCAGTGGTTCGGCGAGGTGGCCGCCTCGAGCATCAAGCCGTGCACCGACATGGGCACCGGCGCGGACGCGTTCGATCTGAGCGCCGCCCGGGCGGGCAGCATCTCGCTGATCAACGGCCCCGAGGTGTCCATCTCGGTGCGGGCCAACAGCCCGGAGGCGGAGGCTCCGGTCTACGGCGCCAACCGGCTCAGCGAACGGACATTCCGGTACGGCGGTCCCGGCGCCTGCTGATCCCGCCAGGCTGACACACGTAGGCGGGTCGCAGGACCCTGACGATGCCCGGTCCCCGGCGAGGGGGGACCGGGCATCCCCTTGTATCTACCGCGCCCGGTCGAACCGCGCAGCCCCATACGGTGTACAACGGGGTAGCTGGCCGTCGACGCCGAAGAGGAAACCGGGGCGCGCTGATGAAGAGACGGGTGAGTCCCGACGAGGAGCTGATGACCGCGCTCTACACCGAGCACTACGCGGTCCTGCTCAGCTTCATCTCGCGCTACGTCCGGGATCGGCACAAGGCCGAGGACCTGGTCCAGGAGACCCTGCTGCGGGCCTGGAAGCACATCGATCACCTGGACACCGAACCCGGGCGGACCCGGTCGTACCTGCTGACGATCGCCCGCAACGTGGTCACCAACGCGTGGCGGGCCGAGCAGCGCCGGCCGCACCTGGTCGCGGACGAGGCCGCGGTCAACGCGGTGCCGGCCGCCGACAACGTGGACCAGATGGTGGAGGGCTGGCTGGTCGCCGAGGCGCTGGAGCGATTGTCGGCGGAACATCAGGCGGTCGTCCGGGCCATGTACTACGAGGGGCAGAGCGTGGCGGACGCGGCGCGCAAACTTGCCGTACCGGAAGGAACGGTCAAATCCCGTGCCTATTACGCGGTCCGCGCCCTGCGCACCGCGTTCGAGGAGATGGGAGTGCTGCGGTGAGCAACGGCGACCACGACGAACTGCGCCGGCTGCTCGGCGGCTATCTGCTCGGCGGCCTGGACGAGGCGGACACCGACCGGCTCGACGCGCACCTGCGGGACTGCGACGACTGCCGGGGCGAACTGGATATGCTGGCCGCCGTACCGGAACTGCTCCAGCGGCTCCCGGAGGCCCATCGGACCAACGGGGGCACGGATGCCGCGCCAGTGCTGGCCATCGGCACCCGCCCCAGCCCGGAACGGATCGAGACGTTGCTCAGGAAGATGCGGGCCGAGCGGAACCGGGAACGCCGGGTGGCCCGGGTGCGCTGGCTGGCTGCCGCGGCGGTGGTGCTGGTCGCCGCGGCGATCGGCTTCGGCGTGATCACCGCCGACCGCAGCCGGACCCCGACCCAGGTGCTGCCCAGTCCGGAGCTGGTCACCGCGCAGTTCGAGCCGGCGTCCGGCAGCGGGCTCACCGGCGAGGCGGTGCTCACGCCCAAGACCTGGGGTGTCTCGGTGGCACTGGATGTGTCGCGGCTGCAGGGTGAGGGACCCTTCGTGTGCCAGGTGCAGAACACCAACGGGCAGATCGAGCAGGCGGCGATCTGGGGACCGACACCCAGCGGCAACGCCAAGGTGATCGGTGCCAGCTCAATCCAGATCCGCAACGTCAGCGCGGTCCGGGTGGCTGACAAACGGGGGCACGTGATGGGTACGGCGCGTCTGAACTGATTCTGCGACGATGCTGGCATCGTCGCCGTCGCGGTCCGGACCGTCCGATGCTGCTGTTCGTGCAGACCTCCGGCCGCCGGGGCCGTGGCGACGTGGTTCTTCATCGACCCGGGTCGGCGACCCGGCCCATGAACAGCGGCACACCGGTCGGCCGGTGCACGATGGCGTAGGCGAACGGCCGGTCGGCGAGCAGCCGGGTGGCCGGTGGCCGCGGCGCCGACACGGCGATGCTGATGCTGGTCGCCGCGGCCGCCTCGGTGCCTTTCTCGTCCACCCGGATCCACGCCTCGTGCACGGCTCGGCTGATCCACACGCCCGGGGCGATGCCGCTCAGGTCGGCGCCCTGGTACAGCTCCCTCGGCCCGATCTTGGTCAGGTCCACCGGTGTCCGGCTCGTCCACTTCGGTAGGCGCAGATCAATCGGGACGGGCCGCATCGCCGCGCCGATGTCCGTGGTGCGCAACAACAACGGCGCCGGGTCCCGCCCCGGCGCGGGCAGCAGGATCCGCATCACCAGATCGCTGTCCCGGTAAGCCAGATCAACCGCCTGCCAGCCGTCACCTTCCGCGTACGGCAGGTCGGTGACCTGATGCATCATCGGCACGGTCACCGGTCCGGCGGGGGTGGTGAACGGCGCCGGCATGGTGGGGTTCGCACCGCCGAACGGCCGGACCCAGTCCGCGTCCAGATAGATCGCGTTGGCGATCACCGCCACCAGGCCGGGCTCCCAGCGGAAGAGCTCGGTGATGCGGCCGTGGGTCTGGTCGCTGATCCACCCGTTGATCACCCGGCCGGACCTGTCCGTGCCGAAGTCGACCTGATGGACGCCGGTGCCGTACTGGGTGGCCAGGGTGCGCAGAAACGGTATTCCGACACCGAATCCGTGCTGCAGGAAGAGCCCGTTGGCAATGGCCAGGTCACCGGACTCGACCGCGGCGCTGATCGCGTTCAGCGTCCGGTGCAGGTCCTCGCCGCGCATCCCGTACAGCTCGTCGAGGGCAGCCGCGGTGTGACCGCCGGCGCCGGCCCGGAGCATGCCGTACGCGTACGTGACGCTCAGCGGGGAAGCGACCCAGTTCCCGTCCGGTGTGGCGGCCGACATCCGGTGGCCGAGGCCGATGACCGCCTCTGCGATGCGGGCCGCCGTCGGGGTGCCCGGCGGCTGTACCTGCCGGGCGTCACCGGCCCGAAGCAGCGGCGGCAGGTCAGCCGGCGCACCGGCCGCACCGAGCGAGAGCACCAACGCGAGACCGCCCAGCCAGGCGGGAACCTTGCGCCACATACCTCCTGGGACGGGTGGTCAGGACGGCTGGTTCCCGGACAGCCTGTCCCGCTCGGCCTGTGGCAGCGCGCAGGCGGCGGTGCCGCCAGGCAGCATGTGCCGGTGGTCGGCCACCCACCGGTACGCCGGCCAGGCGGCCAGCCGGATGGGCCCGGCCTGCAACAGCCGCCCGGGCACCTGCCACAGCCGGCCGGCGTCGCGCAGCAGCAGCGCGATGGCGTCCGGGCCGGAGGCGATCGTGCCGTCCGCACCAACCCACTGCACCGCGGTCTCGGCCTGGTCCTGGGTCAGGCCCAGGGACGGCAGATCGGCGAACTGCCACGGCACCACCGCGGCGCGCGACGGGATGCGCCGCTCGATGAACTGCGCGCAGCTGGTGCAGAACGAGCAGTCGCCGTCGTAGACGAAGGTGGGGGCCACGGGGCAATCATGTCACCGGCCCGGTCCTGATTGAATCGGGGCATGCCAGCACTGACCACACCGCCCAAGGCCAAGCCGGGCGACCGGGTGGCCGTCGTGTCCGCGTCGTTCGCCGCGCCCGGGGCGTTCCCGCAGGTGCACGAGCAGGCCATGCAGCGGTTGCGGGACGACATCGGGCTGGAACCGGTGGAGTTCCCGACCACCCGCCGGCTCGGTGCCGCACCCGCCGACCGGGCCGCCGACCTGATGGCCGCGTACGCCGATCCCACCATCCGGGCCGTGCTGGCCACCATCGGCGGTGACGACCAGATCACCGTGCTGCCGCACCTCGACCCGGCGCCGTTCCGGGCCGATCCCAAGCCGTACTTCGGTTTCTCGGACAACACCAACCTGCTGAACTGGCTGTGGATGCACGGCGTCGCCGCGTACCACGGCGGATCGACCATGGTGCACCTGGGCCGGGGTGCGGGACTTCAGCCGATCTCCGCGGACTCGCTGCGGGCGGCGCTGTTCACCACGGGGGACGTGGAGGTCACCCCGGTCGACCGGTTCAGCGACGAGGAGATCGACTGGGCCGACCCGGCCGCGCTGACCCGGTCGGTGGCGGACATGCCGAGTCCGGGCTGGGTGTGGCACCAGCCGGACCGCCGGGTGACCGCACCGACGTGGGGCGGCAACCTGGAGATCCTGCACTGGAATCTGGCCGCCGGCCGGTGGATCCGCCCGAACGCCGACTACGCCGGGTGCATCCTGTTGCTGGAGACCTCCGAGGAGATGCCGCCGGCCGTCGAGGTGTTCCGGATGCTGCGCAACATGGGGGAACGCGGCCTGCTGCAACAGTTCCCGGCCGTGCTGGTGGCCACCGCCAAGGCCACCAGCCTGGAGCACCCTCGTCCACCGGCGGAGCGGCAGCGGTACCGCGACGACCAGCGGGCCGCGGTCCAGCGCGCGCTCGCCGACTACCATCCGTCCGCGATGGCGGTGTTCGGTGTCGACTTCGGACATACCGCTCCGCAATGGGTGCTGCCCTACGGCGGCCGGCTGACCGTGGACGGCCCGGCCCGTCGGATCATCGCCCACTACTGACGGCAGCAGGTCAGGCGATGAGCAGGCGGTCGTCGGCCAGTTGGGTGCTGATCGAGCGGTGCAGCGCGCCGCGGGCAGACAGCATCGCCGCGGCGGCCGCCCGGCCCGGTGTGGTGGTGCGGCGCAGCAACAGGCTGTCCAGGCGGGCGGCCAGCTCGGCGCGGTGGAACGGCTTGGTCAGATAGTCGTCGGCGCCCGCATCGAGAGCGTCGAGGATGCGGCGGTCGTTGACGTCCGCGGTGACGAACATGATCGGCAGAGCCGCGGTGGCCGGCGCGGACCGCAGCCGCCGGCAGAAGTCGATTCCGGACTCGCCCGGCATCCGCACGTCGAGCAACAAGGCGTCGACCCGACCGGCGTCCAGGGCCCGCTGTGCGGACCCGGTGTCACACGCTTCGAGGACGTCGTGCCCGAACCGGCGCAGCGCGAGCCGCATCAACTCGCGGTGGTCGGCGTCGTCGTCGGTGACGAGTACGGTCGGCACGGCAGCCCCCCTCAGTGGTGCGTGCGGCGAGGTCATCCGTGACCGGCAGTGTCCGCAAGTCTGTTCGGCACACTTCGGAAGCCCGCTGAGGCCTTTCCGGCATTGGGACGGAAGTGACTGCGGTGGCGGCGTGAGGTCACCGAAAGACGTTGCGGTTCCGGCTGCCGGCGCGTTGGCTTGCACGGTGGAGAAGAACGGCATCCGGCCGGCGCGGGCCGACGATGTGAGCCGGTCCCGGGGTCGGGTTATCCCTACCCCGGGTTGGCCGGTCAGCGGGATCGGTGGGAAGGCTTCCGATGCCTAGCGTCAAGGGCATGACTCCCAGCATCGCGCGCCAGCTCGGCCGAGACACGCTGTACGTCCTTGTCGGCTTCCCGCTCGGCCTGATCGCCGTCGTCCTCAGCATGACCCTGTTCTGGCTCGGTGTCGGGCTGTCGTTGATCTGGATCGGCGTACCGCTCCTGGTCGGTGTGATGCTGCTGGTCCGTGGCCTGGCCACGGTGGAACGGGCGCGGATGGCGCCGGTGATCGGCCGCCGGATGCCGCACCCGTACTACAAGCGGCCGTCCGGACCGGGTTTCTGGGCACAGGTACGGGCGCCGCTCACCGACGGTCAGTCGTGGCTCGACCTGCTGCACGCGATGTTCCGGTTCATCCCCAGCACCATCGCGTTCGCCGTCGTGCTCACCTGGTGGGTGGGTGCGGTCAGCGGCCTGACCTTTCCGCTCTGGGACTGGTCCATCCCGCGCGGCCCGGACAACGTGGACCTGCCCGAGTTGCTCGGCCTGGGCGACGGCTCCATCACCCGCACCATCTTGTACCTGGCGATCGGCGCGTTCTTCGCGCTCACCCTGTACCCGGTGGTCCGCGGTGCCGCACTGCTCGAGGCGTCGTTCGCCCGGGGGCTGCTCAGCGGAGTGAACGAACTCCGGGAACAGGTCGCCGAAGCGGAGGCGGCCCGGGACGTGGCCCAGGCACAGAAAGCGGCCGCGGTCTCCGCCGAGGCCACCGCGCTGCGCCGGCTAGAACGTGACATCCACGACGGCCCGCAGCAGCGCCTGGTCCGGCTGGCCATCGACCTGGGTCGCGCCGAGCAGCAGTTCGCCACCGACCCGGAGGCGGCCCGCGCCACGGTCACCGAAGCGCTCGCCCAGACCCGCGAGACGCTGGACGAGCTGCGCGCGCTGTCCCGTGGCATCGCGCCGCCGATCCTGGTCGACCGCGGGCTGCCGGCGGCGCTCACCGCCCTGGCCGGGCGCTGCACGGTGCCGGTCCAGCTGGATGCACCGCCGATCGGGCGGCTGAACCCGGCAGTGGAGTCGACCGCGTACTTCGTGGTGGCCGAGGCGCTGACCAACGTGGCCAAGCACAGCCGGGCGAGCGAGGCAGAGGTCAGCGTCCAGCCGACCGGCGGCGGGCTGCTGATCGTGGTGTCCGACGACGGTGTCGGTGGTGCCAGCACCGCCAAGGGCCACGGCCTGGCCGGCCTGGACGACCGGGTCCGCGCGGCCGGCGGGGTGCTGGACATCGACAGCCCGGCCGGACGCGGAACGACCCTGAGGGCCGCCGTGCCGCTCTGACCAAGAGCGATGACAAGATGGGCCCATGCGGGTGGTGATCGCCGACGACGCGGTGCTGCTGCGGGAGGGCCTGGTCCGCCTGGTCGAGGAGAACGGGCATGCCGTGGTGGCCGCGGTCGGTGACGGACCAGGGCTGGTCGCCGCGATCAGCGAGCACCGACCGGACGTCTCGATCGTCGATGTCCGGATGCCCCCGTCACACACCGACGAAGGGCTGCGGGCCGCCGTCCAGGCGCGCGGCCTGGTGCCCGGTACGCCGATCCTGGTGCTGTCCCAGTACGTCGAGGTGTCCTACGCCGACGACCTGCTGGCCGACCGGGCCGGCGCGGTGGGTTACCTGCTCAAGGACCGCGTCTCGGAGGTCGCCGACTTCCTGGACGCGCTGGCGCGGGTGGCCGGCGGCGGCACCGTGCTCGACCCCGAGGTGGTGGGCCAGTTGCTGGTCCGGCGCCGCCGCGACGACCCGCTGCGCAACCTCACCCCGCGCGAGCGTGAGGTGCTGGCATTGATGGCCGAGGGCCGCTCGAACACCGCGATCGCCCGGCGCATCTTCGTCACCGAGGGCGCGGTGGAGAAACACGTCCGCAACATCTTCACCAAGCTCGACCTGTCACCAGACGACGAACAGCACCGGCGGGTGCTGGCCGTGCTGGCGTACCTGCGATCGTGATGGCGCTGCGGCAGACATGACGAGGGACCGCGGCGCATCGCCGCGGTCCCTCGCGCGTCCGGCTCAGTCAGCTCTTGAAGGCGTCCTTGATGTTCTCGCCGGCCTGCTTGAACTTGGAGCTGGTCTGGTCGGCCTTGCCCTCGGCCTCCAGCTTCTCGTCGTCGGTGGCCTTGCCCATACCTTCCTTGACCTTGCCGCCGACCTCTTCGGCCTTGTTGTCGACCTTGTCGTCGAACGCCATGGTGTACCTCCAGGGTTGTTTCGGGGCGTACGCCTCACCCTCCGAGATACCCCTGGTTGCCCGACGGCAATCGTGCTAGGCGGACATCTCCCAGGCGGGCGGTGCCGGCGCCAGCGACCGGCCGGTGGCCAGCAGCGTGCCGAACGTCCCGGCGGGCATCGGGTGGGCGAACCAGTAGCCCTGTGCCGCGGCGTAGCCGAGCGCGAGCAGCTGCTCGGCCTGCTCGGCGGTCTCCACCCCTTCGGCCACCGCGTGCAGGCCCAGCGCCTGTGCCAGGTGGATCACCGCGGCGGTGACCGGGACCCGGCCGTCCACCTCGGCCTGGGTGAACGAGCGGTCCAGCTTGATCTCGTCGATCGGGCAGTCGTGCAGCAGGGTGAGGGTGGAATGGCCGGTGCCGAAGTCGTCCAGCGAGACGCGGACGCCGTATCGGCGCAGTTCGTGCAGGTTGGCCAGCGACTCACCGGGCTCCAGCGCCGTCGTCTCGGTGATCTCCAGGACCAGGCGGTCGGCCGGTACGCCGTACTCGCCGAGCAGCGCCCGGATCCCGCCGGCGAAGCCCGGTTCGCGCAGGTCACGCGCCGAGACGTTGACGTTGAGCACGGCGGGGGCCCGGTCGCCGTATTCGGCGATCCACTCGGCCAGCTGCCGGACCGCGGTCCGCAGCACCCACCGGCCCAGCGGCACGATCAGGCCGGTGCGCTCGGCGAGCGGGATGAACGCGTCCGGCGTCAGCGTGCCGTGGGCCGGGTGGGCCCAGCGGACCAGCGCCTCGGCGCCCACCAGCCGGCCGTCGTCCAGCGCCACGATCGGCTGGTAGAGCAGGAACAACCGGTCGCTGTCGATCGCCTCGCGCAGGTCCGCGCCGGAATAGGCGTAGTCGGTCCCGGCGCTCACCATCTCCGGCCGGTAGTGCAGGAACGTCGTGCCGGGCAGGTTCTTGGCGGCGTACATGGCGATGTCCGCGTGCCGCAGCAGGACGCTCGGCTCGTCACCGGTCCGACCGTCGGCGATGCCGATGCTGGCGTGGATCGGCAGCTCGTGCCCGTCCGCCACGACGGGCAGCCGGAGCGCTTCGACCATCCGCTCGGCGGCCAGGTCGGCGGCGGCCGGGTCGGCGCCGTCCAGCACCACCACGAACTCGTCACCGCCGAGGCGGGCCACCGTGTCCTCGACCCGGACGCAGGCGTTCAGCCGCTGCGCCACCGCGATCAGCAGCTGGTCACCGACCTCGTGGCCGAGCGTGTCGTTGACCTCCTTGAAATCGTCCAGGTCGATCAGCGCGACCGCGACCGGCCGGTCGCCCGGAGCGCTCACCGCCTTGTGCAGCCGGGACTGGAAGTACACCCGGTTCGGCAGCTGGGTGAGCGCGTCGTGGGTGGCGCCGTGGTTGAGCCGGTGCAGCAGCCGCCCGTTGTCCCGGAACGCGGTGACCTGGCGCAGCACCACCAGGGCGGTGAGCAGCACGACGACGCCGACGATCACCGATTCGTCGGTGTGCTGGAACCAGGTCACGTAGATCAGCAGGCCGTCCACCGCGGCGACCGCGGCGTACGGCAGCACGCTGAACGACCGGTGACGTTCCTCCGGCGCGCCGCGGCGGCGGGGCGCGCCAGCGGCCACTCGCTGCTGCTCGCCGGCCCAGGCGGCGAAGAAGAACACCACCGGGATGCTGACCATGGTGGGGTAGAGCCGGGGATCGATGGCCGCAATGAACGGCTGCAGGACAGGCGCCATGGCGCCGACGAACATCGCGATGGCCAGCAGCCGCAGGCCCTTGGCGTCGATGAAGGTGTAGCCGGACAGCATGACCTTGGCCACCGCGAACACCGCGACCAAGGTGAGGGCGGTGAGCACGAGCGAGGCGATGAGGGCGCCGCGGTCCTGCCCGTCGAGCAACGACCGGGTCTGGAAGTGCCACATGAAGACCGCGGTCGCCAGCATCACGGTGCTCGCGTCCAGCACCAACCGCAGCATCTCGCCGGCGGTCTGCCGGCCCAGCGGCAGCCGGTACAGCGCATAAACGATGAGCAGCACCGCCGCGCCGTTGAAGGCGAGCATCACCCGGCTGGTGTACGCGCCGCCGACGCCCGGATTGGCCAGCACGTCCACCGCCTGCGCGGTGCTCCCCACGCCGACCAGCACCGCGACCGCGCTGAGATGCCTCCAGAACCGGCGGGTCGGTGCCGGGAGCGCAGCACTGCGCGAGGTCCGCCAGTAGATCGTGGTCAGCACCACCCCGCCGACCGGAGTGGCAAGCCAGAGCAGCGCGGGCGGCCCGACCGGGCGCACCAGGTTGACCGAGAACCACGCCGTGGACAGCGCCGCGAGCAGGCCGGCGAAGCGAAGCAGCCGGCCGGCGCCGGCCACGCGGGCTCGCAGATCGATCAACCCGCCCATGATCCTGCCCGCCTCCTGGAAATGCTTCGGTGCGACATCTCATCGGCGAACGGCGGGCCGATGTGAGCGGTGGCGGCGGTGACTCCGGTCCCTCCCGGATCGTCAGCCAAGATCGTCCCCTACTGTGGACTCCGGCATCACCGGTCACAGCCGTCCCGCCGCACCCACGGGTCGCGGCGGCCCGGACCGGCCGGGGTGGGCGCCGCCACGTCCGCCCCGGCCCCGTGCCGGTTGCGTTCGCCTGGACCGGCCCGTGACCAGCGGTGCGCCGAGATCGTTCCGGCTTGAGGTGCCCGGCGAGGTGCGGGAAGCTGGCGGGGTGAGGATGGGTGCCGTCACGTGAAGGCCGCCGTCGTCGTCAAGCCGGGCACGCTGGCGGTGGAGCACGTGCCCGACCCGACGCCTGGTCCGTCGGAGGTCGTCGTCAAGCCGGCGGCGGTCGGCATCTGCGGCACCGACCTGCACATCATGGACGGGGAGTTCGCCCCCGCGTTCCCGATCGTGCCCGGCCACGAGTTCGCCGGCGAGATCGTCGCGGTCGGCTCGGCGGTTACCGGATACGCGGTCGGTGAGCAGGTCGCCGTCGACCCCTCGTTGTACTGCGGCCACTGCTACTACTGCAAGCGGGCCCGGGGCAACCAGTGCGAGAACTGGAACGCGATCGGTGTCACGGTCAGCGGCGCGGCGGCCGAGTACGTGGCCGCCCCGATGGCCAACCTGTTCAAGCTGCCGCCACACCTGCCGGCTCGGGACGCCGCCCTGATCGAGCCGTTGTCCTGCGCGATCCGTGGCTTCGACGTGTTGCCCCGGACCATGGGCGACACCTTCCTGATCTACGGCTCCGGCACCATGGGCCTGATCATGCTGGAGCTGGCCAAGCGGGCGGGGGCGGCCAGTGTCGCGATGGTGGATCTCAATCCGGAGCGGCTGGTCACGGCGGAGCGTCTGGGCTGTTCGGCCGCCGTGACCAGCGCGGACGATCTGTCCGCGCCGCGGGGCTGGGACGTGGTGATCGACTGCACCGGCGTGCAGGCGGCCATCGCGGACGGCTTGCGGCGGGTCGGCCGGGGCGGCACGTTCCTGCAGTTCGGCGTCGCCGACTACGACGCCCGGGTGACGATCGAGCCGTACCAGATCTATCGGCGGGAGATCACCGTCACCGGGTCGATGGCCGTGCTGCACAGTTTCGACCGGGCCGGTGAGCTGATGGCTGCGGGCCTGCTGGACCCGGCGGTTTTCATCAGCCACCGGTTCCCGCTGGACTCGTACGCCGCGGCGCTGCAGCAGTTCCGCGCCGGAATCGGCCGCAAGATCCTGGTCGAACCGTGATTCATGCCATTCCTGTCACGATCGGTTAGGCAAGAATCACATCTCGTTGTCAACCCGGCGAGGGCTACGTATCCATGGATGCGTGCTCCCACCCGCGACGTCTCCCCGCGCCGGTGGCCGCATCGGCGCCTCGGCCCTGGTGTTCCTCGCCCTCGCCGCGGCCGCTCCGATCACGGTCGCGGTCTTCGGCATACCGGCCGGGTACGCCCGCGGGGGCCGGTTCCAGCCGCTCGCCTTCCTGGCCGTCGGCGTGATCCTGCTGCTGTTCGGTGTGGGGTACTCGGCGATGGTCCGGCGGGCGCCGGCGGCCGGTGCGTTGTACGCGTTCGTCACCCGGGGTCTGGGCCGCCCGATCGGCGTGGGCGCCGCCTCCCTCACCCTGGTGTCGTATACCGCGCTCCAGGCCGGCCTGTACGGCGTGGCCGGGCTGGCCGCGGCGCCGTTGCTGAGCAGCTCGCTGGGGGTGACCGCGCCGTGGTGGGCAGTGGCCGCCGGTTGCTGGCTTCTGGTCAGCCTGGGTGGCTTGCTCCGCGTGGACATCGCGGCCGGCGCGCTCGTTCCGGTGGTGCTCGCCGAGGCGGCAGTGGTCACCGGATTCGCCGCGGCCGGCCTGCTGGAACCGGCGCAGGCCGGGTTCACCTGGGCGGCCCTGCTCCCCGGCGACCCGGTCGACCGGTCGGCGCTGGGACTCCTGCTGGTGCTCGCGGCGTTCGCGTTCATCGGATTCGAGACCACGGCGGTGTACGCCCGGGACACCGGCCGCCCGCGCCGATCGATCACCCGGGCCACCCTGCTGGCCGTGGTCCTGCTCGCCGTGCTCTACGCCGGGTCGGCCTGGGCGACCGGGGTGGCCGCCGGCCCGGCGGCGATCGCCGGTCCCGGCCCGGGTCCGGAACTGCTCTTCGACCTGGCCGCGGCGCGGTTGGCGCCGTGGGCGGTGACGCTCGGCCGGGTGTTGCTGCTGACCGGTCTGCTGGCCGCGATGATCGCGCTGCATCACACGGCCACGCGGTATGTGGTCGCGCTCGCCGGTGAGCGGGTGCTCCCCGGCGGGTTGGCCGGTCCGGTGCCGGCCGCCCTGATCCAGAGTCTGGTGGTCGCGACGGTCCTCGGCGTGGCGTACGCGGCCGGCTGGGATCCGGTGGCGCAGACCTTCGGCTGGCTCACCACCGCCGGTGCGCTCGGCGTCCTGCTGGTTCTGGTCGCCACCGCCCTGGCCACGCTGTTGTTCCTGAATCGGGTGCCGGACGGCGAGAGCGTGTGGCGGCGGCTGGTCGCGCCCGCCGCCGCCACAATTCTGCTGGGCGCGCTGGCCTACCTGGCGTTCACACACCTGCCGGCGCTGTTCGGCGTGCCGGCCGGCCACCCGCTGACCTTCGTGGTGCCGGCCGGCTACGCGGCCGTGCTGCTCGTCGGCGTCGCGTACGGTTATGCCGTCAAGGCGGTCCGCCCGATCACGTACGCCGGCATCGGTCTCGGCGGCACCGCCGTGGTGGTGGCACCGGCCGTGCCGAAACCGCGCGGACCCGGCGCCCACCGTCCCGAACGGGTCGGCGTCAGCCGAAGAACTCCTGGATCTGAGCCAGCGTGAGATAACCCTGCTGGTCCACGTCGTCGCGCGGCACGAACGGCAACGGCTTGGTGGTCACCTCGACCGCCGGGGTGTCCTCGGGCAGCGGCGGGAGTGCGGGGACCGGGGGCAGCCGGGGCAGCCCGATCGCCTCCCGGATCACCCCGAACATGCCGGTCAGCTCGGCGGCGGCCGGTTCCAGCAGGTCGGCGGAACCGATGCCGGCACCGGCCGGCAGGGCGCAGGTGAAGTTGGCCCGCACCTTGTCGTCGACCATCCGGATGTCGGCGCTCGGGCGCAGGTGGTCGAGCCGGCTCTCGGCGACGATGCCTAGCTCACACTCGGCCAGCCCGGAGCGCCGCCACCAGTCCCGCCAGGCCGGGTCGGTGTCCAGGGCCACCGCCACGTGCTGCAACGCCGCCATGTACGCCTGCGGCACCCGGTCGGTGCCGGTGGTGGTGCCCAGCAGCGGGTGCAGCCAGCAGTGCCGCCAGGCGTCGGCGTTGGATCCGGTTCTGATGTCCACCGGCGGGTGGTGATCCCAGGCGCAGCGGGTGGAAGTGCGGTATGCCCGCTCGGCGACCGGCAGCAGCCGCTCACCGTGCCGGAAGACGTACCGGCCCAGGGTCGCGGGCGAGGCCAGGACCTGCCGGTACGCGTCCGGCCCGGCGGTCACCGCGGCACACCGGGCGGGCAGGAAGTCCTCCGCCGCGGCCCGGAAGTGGGCCGGCGTGTCGAGGGCGTACAGCGCGCGGGCCAGGTGGTCGGCGAAGTCGCGGATGTCCGCCGCGCCGTGGTCGGACAGGTGGTCGGCGAGCCGGTCGTACGCGTCGGCGCCCGGGTCCTGGCCGACGGTTGCGACCAGATCCCAGAACGTCTGCTCGTCCATCCGGAAATCGTGACAGTTCGGTCACTGCGTCGTCCGGAATTTCGCCCCGCGCGTCGGAGTGGACCGTCCACCGCTCGGGTCGTTGTCCGCCGGCCGCGGCGTGGAGGCTGGCATCACGCCGCGCACACCGCAGCATATGGGGCGAAACTATACGAAAGGCTGGGCATGAGAAGAGTTCTGGCGGTCGCCGCGGCGATCAGCCTGCTGGCCGGCGGTGTCGCCACCGCGTACGCGGGCGACCGTGGAGGTCCCGGCTACGCCCCGGCGATCGCCTGGGGCAAGTGCACCGATCCGGCCCTCGCGGCGCGCCAGGCGCAGTGCGGGTTCCTGGAGGTGCCGCTGGACTACGCCGACCCGGCCGGTGTCACGATCAAGCTGGCGGTCTCCCGGATCCGGCACACCGCGGCCGACTACCAGGGCGTCATGCTGGTCAACCCGGGCGGGCCGGGCGGTGCCGGACTGACCCTCTCGGTGCTCACCGATTACGTGCCGGACGGCGTCGGCCGCTCGTACGACTGGATCGGCTTCGACCCCCGGGGCGTGGGTGCGAGCAAACCCGCGCTGACCTGCGACAGCTCGTACGCCGGAGAGGACCGGCCGCCGTACGTCCCGGCCACCGCGGCGATCGAGCGCGTCTGGCTGGCCCGCACCGCGGACTACGCCGAGGCCTGCGACCGGGCCGGCGGCGCGTTACTCGATCACCTCAAGACCATGGACACCGTGCGCGACATGGACCGCCTGCGGCAGGCGCTCGGCCAGCACAAGATCAACTTCTACGGCTTCTCGTACGGGACTTACCTCGGCCAGGTCTACGCCACCCTGCACCCGGAGCGGGTCCGCCGGATGGTGCTGGACGGCAACGTCAACCCGGCCCGGGTCTGGTACGACGCCAACCTCGACCAGGACCTCGCGTTCGACCGGAACATCAAGATCTACTTCGCCTGGCTGGCGAAACACCACGACGTCTACCGCCTGGGCCGGACCGGCCCGGCGGTGGAGCGGCTCTTCTACGCCACCCAGGCCCGGCTCGCCGCGAAGCCGGCCGCCGGCGTGCTCGGGCCGAACCAGCTGACCGACGTGTTCCTGCAGGCCGGCTACTACGTGTTCGGCTGGACCGCGGTGGCCGAGGCGTTCTCCGCCTGGGTCAACCACAAGGACCCGAGGCCGCTGCGCGCGCTGTACGAGATGAGCAACCCGCAGACGCCGGGGGCCGACAACGGGTACGCCGTCTACCTCGCCGTCCAGTGCACCGACGTCCCATGGCCGACGTCCTGGGCGAAGTGGAAGCGGGACAACTGGCGGGTGCACGCCAAGGCGCCGTTCGAGACGTGGGGCAACGCGTGGTACAACGCGCCGTGCCGGACCTGGGGGGCGAAGCCGGGCACGCCGGTCGCGGTCAACGGCGCCAAGGCGCCGCCGGTCCTGCTGGTGAGCGAGACGCTGGACGCCGCCACGCCGTTCACCGGCAGCCTCGAGGTGCGCAGACGGTTCCCGCGGGCAGCGCTGATCGAGGGCGTCGGCGGCACCACGCATTCCGGATCGCTGTTCGGCAACTCCTGTGTGGACGGCGCGATCGCCGCCTACCTCGCCGACGGCACCCTGCCCAAGCGGGTCAAGGCCAACACCTCCGACAAGAGGTGCAGGCCGCTACCGCCGCCGGTACCGTCCGTTGTGGAAGCCAAGCGGAGCGCTGCTGACCACCCGCTCAGCCGGGCGGCTCTGCACCGGCACATCGGAAACCGGTAGCCTGGTGCCGTGCTGCAGCACCGGGCCGAGTTCGACGCCGCCGTCACCTTCCGGAACGGCGGCGGCCTGCAGGCGCAACGGTTCCGGGTGGACGTGCCACACGGCGACGTGACCGAGGCGGAGATCGCCGCGCTGTTCGTCGCCGCGTGCGGCCTACTCATGGTCGACCGGGTCCAACTGTCCGGGATACGGATCTTCGCCGAGCCGCACAAGGGCACCCGGGGCGGGCCGTCGGACGCCACCGCCGGCCCGCCCCGCGCCGCCGGTCGCACCACGTTCGTCGAGCTCAACCACGTGGTGTCGGCCGGGATGACGACATACCCGGGATTGCCCGGCCCGGAGATCTCCGAGCACCTGACCCGGGCCGACTCCCGGACCCGCTATGCCGAGGGCA
>DASSAL010000093.1:0-24401 GCA_035685405.1 Actinoplanes sp.
GGTCGCGTACCTCCGCGGCGATCGCGTCGTTCTTGGCCAGCACCTTCTCCTCAAGGGAGATCGTCTCGGTGACCGGGCCGTGGCGATGCGGGTGACCGTGGGGGTGCGGATGGTCGTCGGACCGGCCGCATCCACAGGTTGCGCACATGGCTCAGCCCACCTCCATCGAGACGATCTGCAGCTCGCGCCCGGCGGTCACGGCCACGTCGGCGCTGCCGCACGGGCACAGCAGCAGCAGATCCGGAAGGTCGGTCTCGGCGCCGCACGCGCGGCAGTGCACGGTGCCGGGCCGGTGCTCGATGTCCAGCCGGGCGCCGTCCGCGACGGTACCTTCGACGGCCAGCCCGAAGCAGAACTGCATGGCATCCGGCACGACCGCCGTCAACGCACCGACCCGTACCCGGACACTGTGCACCCGCCGTTCGCCGGCCCGCTCACACACCGCCGCCACCACGCTCTGGGCGATCGACAATTCGTGCATCAGCCCTCGTTCCGGCCCGGGGAGATCGGTTGACATTGTCGCACGCCGAAGAGCACTCTGATCCGTGCGTCACACCGCCGATACCCAGTGTCGATCTTCAAGCGCTGCAAGGGAAGCCGGTCCGCCATGCCCTCAGCTGAAGCAGTGAAAGCAGCCGACACCCTCATCCATGTCCTGTGGATCAATGCCGGGCTCAGTTGCGACGGTGACTCGGTCGCCCTGACCGCGGCCACCCAGCCGAGCATCGAGGAGATCGCGCTGGGCGCCCTGCCGGGGCTGCCGCAGATCGCCGTGCACTGGCCGTTGATCGACTTCGAGTGTGGCCCGAACGGCGGCGCCGACGACTTCCTCGAATGGTTCTTCAAGGCCGATCGCGGCGAGCTGGAACCCTTCGTCCTGGTGGTGGAAGGGTCGATCCCCAACGAGAAGCTGCACGACGAGGGCTACTGGTGCGGGTTCGGCAACGATCCGGCCACCGGGCAGCCGATGACCACCAGCGAGTGGCTGGACCGGCTGGCGCCGAAGGCCACCGCCGTGGTCGCCGTGGGCACGTGCGCCACCTACGGGGGCATCCACGCCATGGCCGGCAACCCGACCGGCGCCATGGGCGTACCCGACTACCTGGGCTGGGAGTGGAAATCCAAGGCCGGCATCCCGATCGTCTGCGTGCCGGGCTGCCCGATCCAGCCGGACAACCTCTCCGAGACGTTGACCTATCTGCTGTACATGGCCACCGGCCAGGCGCCGATGATTCCGCTGGACGAGGCGTTGCGGCCGACCTGGCTGTTCGGGCAGACGGTGCACGAGGGCTGCGACCGCGCCGGCTACTACGAACAGGCCGACTTCGCCACCGAGTACGGGTCGCCGAAGTGCATCGTCAAGCTCGGCTGCTGGGGCCCGGTGGTCAAGTGCAACGTGCCGAAACGCGGCTGGATGAACGGGATCGGCGGCTGCCCCAACGTCGGTGGCATCTGCATCGGCTGCACCATGCCCGGTTTCCCGGACAAGTTCATGCCGTTCATGGATGAGCCGCCCGGCGGCCGCTTCTCCACCAGCGCGGTCGGGCTGTACGGGCCGACGATCCGCCGGCTGCGCAGCATCACCACGCACACCCTCGACCGGGAGCCCAGGTGGCGCAAGCCTGGCCGCAAGCTGACCACCGGCGCCGCTCGCACCTGGTGATCGGAAGGAGAAGCCGGAATGACCGATCTCGTGGAGATGGCGTGGGACCCGATCACCCGCATCGTCGGCAGCTTGGGCATCTACACCAAGATCGACTTCACGCAGCGGATCGTGGCCGAGTGCAAGAGCACCAGCTCGATCTTCCGCGGCTACTCCATCTTCATGAAGGGCAAGGATCCGCGCGACGCGCACTTCATCACCAGCCGGATCTGCGGCATCTGCGGCGACAACCACGCCACCTGCTCCTGCTACGCGCAGAACATGGCGTACGGCGTGAAGCCACCGCACCTGGGTGAGTGGATCGTCAACCTCGGCGAGGCGGCCGAGTACATGTTCGACCACAACATCTTCCAGGAGAACCTGGTCGGGGTGGACTACTGCGAGAAGATGGTCGCGGAGACCAACCCGGGCGTGCTGGAGATGGCGAACCGCACCGAGGCGCCGCACGCCGGGCAGCACGGCTACCGCACCGTCGGCGACATCATGCGCTCGCTGAACCCGTTCACCGGCGAGTTCTACCGCGAGGCGTTGCAGGTCAGCCGCATGACCCGGGAGATGTTCTGCCTGATGGAGGGCCGCCACGTGCACCCCTCCACGCTGTACCCGGGCGGGGTCGGCACGGTCGCGACCATCCAGCTGATGACCGACTACCTCAGCCGGCTGATGCGCTACGTGGAGTTCATGAAGAAGGTCGTGCCGATGCACGACGACCTGTTCGACTTCTTCTACCAGGCGCTGCCCGGCTACGAGCAGGTCGGCAACCGGCGCATCCTGCTCGGCTGCTGGGGTTCGTTCCAGGACCCAGAGCACTGCAACTTCTCCTACGCCGACATGACCGACTGGGGCCGCAAGATGTACGTCACCCCGGGCATCGTCGTGGACGGCAAGCTGATCACCACCGACCTCGTGAAGATCAACCTGGGCATCCGGATCCTGCTCGGCTCGTCGTACTACGACGACTGGGAGGACCAGGAGATGTTCGTGACGCACGACCCGCTGGGTAATCCGGTCGACCGCCGGCACCCGTGGAACCAGCACACCAACCCGCGGCCGCAGAAACGCGACCTGGACGACAAGTACAGCTGGGTGATGTCGCCGCGCTGGTACGACGGCAAGGACTACCTCGCACTGGACACCGGCGGCGGCCCGCTGGCCCGGCTGTGGTCCACCGCGCTGGCCGGCCTGGTCGACATCGGCTACGTGCAGGCCACCGGCAGTTCGGTGCGGATCAACCTGCCGAAGACCGCGCTCAAGGGCCCGGTCGACCTGGAGTGGAAGATCCCGCGCTGGAGCAACACCATCGAACGCAACCGGGCGCGCACCTACTTCCAGGCGTACGCGGCCGCCTGCGCGCTGCACTTCGCGGAGAAGGCGCTGGTGGAGATCCGGGCCGGGCGGACCAAGACGTGGGAGCAGTTCGAGGTGCCGGACGAGGGCATCGGCTGCGGCTTCACCGAAGCGGTTCGCGGCGTCCTCTCGCACCACATGGTGATCCGCGACGGCAAGATCGCGAACTATCACCCGTACCCGCCGACGCCGTGGAACGCCAACCCGCGCGACAGCTACGGCACCCCAGGGCCGTACGAGGACGCGGTGCAGGGTCAGCCGATCTTCGAGGAGAACGACCGCGAGCACTTCAAGGGCATCGACATCATGCGTACGGTGCGCAGCTTCGATCCGTGCCTGCCCTGCGGCGTGCACATGTACCTCGGTGGCGGCAAGAAGCTGGAGCTCCTGCACTCGCCGACGCAGTCCGCCGGAGGCGAGTGACCGGTGCCGGAACAGGATTGGCAGGCGGCCGGGGAACGCATCGAATCGCTCATCGCCGCCAGCGCGTCCGCCGGCCCGGCCGCCCGCCACCGGGCCGAGGAGCTGGTGCGCCTGGTCGCCGACCTCTACGGCGCCGGGCTGGAACGGCTGCTCGACCTGCTGCACGAGCACGGCGCGCTGACCGACGAGGCGCTCGACGCGGTCGCCGCCGACGACCTGGTGTCCGGCCTGCTGCTGGTACACGGCCTGCATCCGTACGACACGCAGACCCGGATCGAGCGGGCGCTCGCCGGCCACGACGTGGACCTGCTGGAGGTCACCGCGGATGGGGTGGCCCGGCTGCGGATGCCGGGCGGCTGTGGGTCGTCGTCGGTGGCGCACCGGTCGGCGATCGAGGCGGCGATCGAGGCCGCGGCGCCGGAGGTGACCGCCGTCGAGGTCGACGACGCACCGGCCGCCGCGGCGGTGATCCCGGTGTCCGCCCTGTTCACCCGGGTCGGCAGCGCCGCGAAGGTGGCGACATGACTGCTCCCCGGTCCGGTGCGCCGTTGTCCGCGCTGCGGCGGATCGCCCGCAGCCGGCCGGCCGCGGCCGCCGAGCACTGCGACATGTGCTCGGCCGCCATCGGGGACGACCACCCGCACGTGGTCGACCTGCAGAGCCGGGCGCTGATGTGCGCGTGCCGGCCCTGCTATCTGCTGTTCACCGACGAGCAGGCAGCGCTGCACTACCGGGCCGTGCCGGACCGCTACCTGTCCTTCCCCGGTTCCGCCCTCGACGAGCGGGCGTGGGACGAGCTGCAAATCCCGGTCGGGCTGGCCTTCCTGTTCCGCAACTCGGTGCAGGACCGGATGGTGGCGCTCTATCCCGGCCCGGCCGGCGCAACCGAGTCCGAGCTGCCGCTGGCCGCCTGGGACCGGATCGTCGCGCGCACCCCGGAGTTGGCGGTGCTGCGCCCCGACGTGGAGGCGGTCCTCGCCCGCCGGCCGGCCCGGCCGGGCACGATGACGGACAGCCAGTGCTACCTGGTGCCCATCGACGCGTGTTACGAACTCGTCGGACGGCTGCGCGCCCAATGGCGCGGCTTCGACGGCGGACGCGAGGCACACGACGCCATGGACCAGTTCTTCGCCCGGGTACGGGCGCGCAGCCGGCCCGCCCCTCCGGCCGGTGCCCCGTGAGCAACTACCGGTTCGCCGTGCTCGACGTGGTGGCCGAGCCGTACGCCGTGTCCCCGCAACTGACCGCCCGGCTGCGCATCGAGGAGACCACCGGCCAGCGGGTCCACGCCATCGTGCTGCGCTGCCAGGTGCGCATCGAGCCGCAGCGCCGCCCGTACGAGGCGGCCGAGCAGGAGGGGCTGCTCGGGCTGTTCGGTGAGCGGGGGCGGTGGGCGCAAACCCTCAAGCCGTTCCAGTGGATGCAGTGCCAGGCCACCGTGCAGGGGTTCGCCGGCCGCACCGAGGTCGATCTCGCGCTGCCCTGCACGTACGACCTCGAGGTGATCGGCGCCCGCTATCTGCACGCGCTGAACGCCGGTCACGTACCGCTCACCCTGCTGTTCTCCGGAACCGTGTTCACCCGCGGCAGCACCGGTTTCGGGGTGGAACACGTACCGTGGTCGAGCGAGGCCCGCTACGCCATGCCGGTCGCGGTCTGGCGGGACATGATCGAGTCGTACTACCCGAACACCGGCTGGGTGCGGGTCGGCTCGGAGGTGCTCAACGCGCTGGCCGGCTACCGGGCCCGGCAGGGACTGGTCAGCTGGGACGAGACGGTGCAGAAGCTGCTCGCCGCCGCGGACGGGACCGGGCCATGAGCATCGACGCGGTGCGCGCGGTCGCCGACGCGGTGCTCTATGAGGGGTATCTGCTCTACCCGTACCGGGCCAGCGCGGCGAAGAACCGGTCCCGGTGGCAGTTCGGCGTGCTCGGACCGCCGGCGGCCACGGCGCAGGCGTACGGCGAGCCGCCGGACATGGCCATGCAGTGCCTGCTCAGCCCCGGTGACCGCGGCGGCCACGTCACGGTCCGGCTGCGCTTCCTGCAGTTGCAGGCCCGCGAGGTGCAGCGGCGGGAACCGGACGGCTCGTACCGGCCGGTGGACGCCCTGCCCGTGGCCGGGACCACGCTGCTGAGCTGGGACGAGGCGGTGGAGCGGGAGATCACCCTGCCGGACCTGCCGCTGACCGGCACCGCCGAGTTCCCGGTCGAGGTGCCCGGCGGCGAGGACGCCGAGCCCGTCGCCGGGCCGGGCGGGGCGCCGGCCGGCCGGATCGTGCGGCGCCGGTGGCCGCTGACCGCGCGGGTGCGCACCATGGCGGACGCGGACGACGGCCTGGTCCGGTTGACGGTGGCGGTCGCCAACGAGCATCCCGGCGCGGTGACGGACAAGGACGCGGCCGTCCGTCGTTCGCTGATCGGAGCCCACCTGGTGCTGCAGGCATCCGGCGCGGCGTTCGTGTCGCTGCTGGATCCGCAGCGTGCCGCGGCCGCGGCCGCCGCACGCTGCCGGCAGCACCGTTGCTGGCCGGTGCTCGGCGGACCGCCCGGCAGCACCGGCGTCGTGCTCGGCGCGCCGATCATCCTGTACGACCACCCGGAGGTGGCCGACCAGAGCCCGGGCCAGCTGTTCGACCTCACCGAGATCGACGAGATCCTGACCTTGCGGGTGATGACCATGACCGACGCCGAAAAGGCCGAGGCGCGCGCCACCGACCCCCGGGCACAGGCCATTGTGGACCGGTGTGACGCCATGTCACCGGACGACCTGACGCGCCTGCACGGCGGCCGGCGCGACGTCCGCGGCGCCGAGCCGCCGACCTTCGACACCGGCGACCGGCCCTGGTGGGATCCGGCCGCCGACGCCGCGGTCCATCCGGGCACCGACTCGGTGATCATCGCCGGCGTGCGGATCGCCAAGGGCAGCCTGGTCCGCGTGCATCCGTCCCGGCGTGCCGACGCCCAGGACCTGTTCTTCGCCGACCAGGTCGCCCGGGTAGCCGCGGTCGTCACCGACGTCGACGGCGACGTGCACGTGGCCGTGGTCCTGCTCGACGACCCGGCCGCCGACCTGCACGACTGGTACGGCCGCTACTTCTACTTCGCGCCGGACGAGCTGGAGCCGCTGCCCGCGGGCGATCGGCCGGCCGTCCGCAGCCCCGCCGCCACCCTTGACCAGACTGAAGGCAGAGCCCGGGAGGAGAACCGTTCGTGAAGATCGTCGGATTCATCACCACCGCCGTGACCACGGCCGTCGCGGTGTTCGCCGCCGTCGTGGTGGTCCGGTCCATGCCGGACATCCGCCGCTACCTGAAGATCCGCACCATGTGAGCCGGAGGAGGCGACCGCCGTGAGCGAGACGCCAGGCCAGCACCTGCAGGAGGAACCCCAGGAGGAACGCGGCCCGATGGGCTCGCGTGACACCGGGTCGGACCAGCCGTCCGGCGGTCCGGCCGACCGACCGGCCGGCGTCGCCGACGCCGAGTCCGACACCAGCGTGAAGCCGGAGGCACCGCAGGATCCGGGCGCACCCAACCTTCAATCCGGAGGCTGACCCACCGCGGGAGACATCATGACCGACCCGAACGAACCCGACGGCATCGACACCAGCGGCAGCGCCGTGCCGCCCTACGAGGGCCGGCGCGAGAGCGCGGGCGAGGATGACCCCGGCGGCTCCCACCGGGACGGCGCCCGGGTCGGCGGTGCCACCGGTCCGGTCACGGACGACACCCGTCCGGTGCCGGACCCGGAGGCCACGCCCGGCGGCGCCACCGGCAGCCCGGCCGACGAGCAGCCCGCCGAGCAGGTCACGGCGACCGATCTCGACGACGACCGGGTCGGCCCGGCGCACGAGGCGGGCACGCCGCGCGGAGAGGACCAGGCCTGACGTGGCGGCGCGCGTGCTGGTGGCGGGAATCGGCAACCTGTTCCTCGGTGACGACGGCTTCGGCCCGGAGGTCGTCCGCCGGCTGGCGGAGCAGCACGTCCTGCCGGCCGGGGTCCGGGTGATCGATTACGGCATCCGCGGCATGCACCTCGCGTACGACCTGCTCGACCCGTACGACGCGCTGGTGCTGGTGGACGCGCTGCCGGCCGGCGGCGGCACGGGCGATGTGGTGGTACTCGAGGTCTGCACGGACGACCTCGGCAGCGGCGAGTTCGACGCGCACGGGATGACCCCGGTGGCGATGCTGTCCGGGGTGACACGCCTCGGCGGCACCCTGCCGGCGACGTACCTGGTCGGCTGCCGGATCGCCGACGTGGCCGAGGGCATCGGGCTGAGCGCGCCGGTGGCCGCCGCCGTCCCGGAGGCGGTGGCCGCGGTCCGCGCCCTCGTCGCCCGGATCACCGACGCCACACCCGCCGACAGCGGGAGGTCCTGACCATGTGCCTGGGCATCCCCGGCCGGGTGGTGCAGATCGTGCCCGGCTACGCCGGCCAGCTGGCCCTGGTCGACGTGGTCGGTGCCGAGCGCCGGGTGAACATCGGCATGCTGGACGCGCCGCCGGTCGCCGGCGACTGGGTGCTGATCCATATGGGATTCGCGCTGGAGGTCATCGACACCGCCCGGGCCGAGGAGGCGATGGGCGGCCTGGAACTGATCGGCCGGCCCCGCGACGCGCCGGAGGACACCGACCGGATCCGGCGCCGGTACACGGTGTCCGGCCTGGTGCAGGGCGTCGGGTTCCGCCCCTTCGCCTACGTGACGGCCGCCGAGCTGGCCCTCGCCGGATCGGTCGGCAACACCGTCGACGGGGTCGTGGTCGAGGTCGAGGGCGACCCGGACGCGGTCGCCGAGTACGGCCGCCGGCTCCGCGCGGACGCGCCGCCGCTGGCCATGGTCACCTCGGTACGGGCGACCGATCTGCCGGTCGAGGGTGGCACCGGGTTCACCATCGACGCGTCCGGCGGCGACGGCCCGGCCCGGACGCTGGCTTCGCCGGACGTCGCGATCTGCGCCGACTGCCTGCGTGAGCTGCGCGACCCGGCCGACCGGCGGTACCGGCACCCGTTCATCACCTGCACCAACTGCGGCCCGCGGTTCACCATCATCACCCGGCTGCCGTACGACCGGGACGCCACCACCATGGCCGGCTTCGCCATGTGCCCCGCCTGCCGGACCGAGTACGAGAACCCGGCCGACCGCCGGTTCCACGCCCAGCCGATCGCGTGCCCGGACTGCGGACCTCGGCTCGACCTGCGCACCAGCGACGGTGCGACGGCGCACGGCGAGGACGCGCTGCGCGCCGCCCGGGAGCTGCTGGCGGCCGGGAAGATCGTTGCAGTCAAGGGGCTCGGCGGGTACCACCTCGCCTGCGACGCCCGCCACGCCGGTGCGGTCGCCGAGCTGCGCCGCCGCAAGCGCCGGGGCGGCAAGCCGTTCGCCGTGATGGTCGCCGACCTGGACGCCGCGCGACGGCTGGTCACGCTGACCCCGGGCGACGCGGAGCTGCTCACCGGCATCCGGCGGCCGATCGTCCTGCTGGCCCGGAGCACCGGCGACGGGGTGGCCGACGCGGTCGCGCCGGACAATCCCGACCTGGGCCTGATGCTGCCCTACACCCCGCTGCACGTGCTGCTGTTCGGGCTGGCCGGTGACCCGCCCGGGCCGGACGCACTGGTGATGACCTCTGGCAACCTGTCCGGCGAGCCGATCGTCACCGACGATGCCGAGGCTCTGAGCCGCCTGAGCGCGCTGGCCGACGCCTGGCTGCGCCACGACCGCGGCATCCGGGTGCCGTGCGACGACTCGGTGAGCCGGCACGTTGCCGGGGCCGAACTGCCGATCCGCCGGTCCCGCGGGTACGCGCCGCTGCCGCTGGCGCTGCCGTTCGACGTTCCGCCCGTGCTCGCCGCCGGAGCCGACCTGAAGAACACCTGCGGGCTCGGCAGCGGCCGGTACGCCTGGGTCAGCCAGCACGTCGGCGACATGGACGACATCAGCACCCTGGACGCGCTCACCCGTACCCAGAAGCACCTGTCCGAGCTCACCGGCGTGCGGCCCGAGGTGCTGGTGGCCGACCGGCATCCCGGATACCGCTCCGGCGAGTGGGCCCGCAGTCAGGCGGCCGGCCGGCCGGTCCGCCTGGTCCAGCACCACCACGCCCACATCGCCGCGGTGATGGCCGAACACGGCATCGGTATCGACGAGCAGGTGATCGGGGTGGCCTTCGACGGCACCGGCTACGGCGACGACGGCGCGGTGTGGGGCGGCGAGGTGCTGATCGCCGACTACAAGTCGTACCGGCGGGCGGCGCATCTCGGCTACGTGCCACTGGCCGGCGGGGACGCGAGCGTGCTCCGGCCGTACCGGATGGCGTTGTCGCACCTGCGCGCGGCCGGCCTTGCCTGGCACCCGGAGCTGCCGGCGGTGGCGGCCTGCCCGCCGGCCGAACGCAACGTGCTGGCCCACCAGCTGGCCACCGGGTTCGGCTGCGTGCCCACGTCCAGCATGGGCCGGTTGTTCGACGCGGTCTCGTCGCTGGCCGGTGTCCGGCATCTGGCCGAGTACGAGGCCGAGGCGGCCATCGTGATGGAGGGACGGGCCCGGCACGCGGACGGCGGCGGCGGTTACGCCTTCGGCCTGCGCGAGCCGGCCGGTGGCCCGATCGTCGCCGACCCCGGCCCGGTGGTCCGGGCGGTCGCCGAACAGACGCTGGCCGGTGTGGACCCGGCGGTCGTCGCCGCCCGGTTCCACGCCGCGGTGACGATGCTGATCACCGCGCTGGCCGAGCGGTGCCGGACGCAGACCGGCCTCGACGTGGTCGCGCTCGGCGGCGGCGTCTTCCAGAACGCACTGCTGATCGAGGCGGCCGGGCGGGCCCTGCGGGAACGCGGCTTCACCGTGCTGCGCCCTCGCCTGCTGCCGCCCAACGACGGCGGCATCGCCCTCGGCCAGATCGTGGTCGGCGGGTCCGGCTGAGTCGTCACGAGAAAGGAGCACGCACATGTGCCTGGCCGTCCCCGGACGCGTCCTGAGCATCACCGAAGTCGACGGCACGTCGATGGCGCAGGTCGACTTCGGCGGCGTACGCAAGGACGTGTGCCTGGAGTACGTCCCCGACGTCACGGTCGGCGAATACGTCATCGTGCACGTCGGATTCGCCATCCAGCACCTCGACGAGGCCTCGGCGCAGGAGACGCTGGCCAACTTCGAGCGGCTCGGCATCCTGAAAGAGGAGTTCGGCGACCAGGCGGGAGCAGACCGGTGAAGTATCTCGACGAGTTCAGCAATCCCGACCTTGCCCGCCGGCTGGTCGACCAGATCCACGCGGTCACCACCCGGCCCTGGGCGATGATGGAGGTCTGCGGCGGGCAGACCCACTCGATCATCCGGCACGGCATCGACCAGCTGCTGCCGGACGGCGTCGAGATGATCCACGGACCGGGCTGCCCGGTCTGCGTCACCCCGCTCGAGATCATCGACAAGGCGCTGGCCATCGCCGCGCAGCCGGGCGTGATCTTCTGCTCGTTCGGCGACATGCTGCGGGTGCCCGGCAGCAGCCAGGACCTGTTCGGCATCAAGAGCGCCGGCGGCGACGTACGGGGGGTCTATTCGCCGCTGGACGCGCTCAAGCTGGCCCGGGAGAACCCGGACCGGCAGGTGGTCTTCTTCGGCATCGGTTTCGAGACCACCGCGCCGGCCAACGCGATGACCGTCTACCAGGCCCGGCGGCTCGGCGTGCCGAACTTCTCGCTGCTGGTGTCACACGTGCTGGTGCCACCGGCGATCGCCGCGATCATGGAGTCGCCCCGCTGCCGGGTCCAGGCATTCCTGGCGGCCGGGCACGTCTGCAGCGTGATGGGTACCGCCGAGTACCCGCCGCTGGCCGAGAAGTACGGCGTCCCGATCGTGGTCACCGGATTCGAGCCGCTGGACATCCTGGAAGGCATTCGCCGGGCGCTGGTACAGCTGGAATCCGGGCGGCACGAGCTGGAGAACGCGTACCCGCGGGCGGTCCGCGCCGAGGGCAACGTCGCCGCGATGGCCATGCTGCGCGACGTGTTCGAGGTGACCGACCGGACCTGGCGCGGCATCGGGATGATCCCGGGCAGCGGCTGGCGGCTCTCCGAGCGGTACCGGGAATTCGACGCCGAGCTGCGGTTCGACGTGGCCGGCCTGCACACCCAGGAGTCGCCGCTGTGCCGCTCCGGCGAGGTGCTGCAGGGTCTGCTGAAGCCGAACGAGTGCGCGGCGTTCGGCAAGCAGTGCACCCCTCGCAACCCGCTGGGCGCGACCATGGTGTCGTCCGAGGGCGCCTGCGCCGCCTACTACGCGTACCGCCGGCTGGACCTGGTGCAGATCTCATGACCGCCGGGCTGGACTTCGAGAACTGGACCTGCCCGGTGCCGCTGCGCGACACCCCGACCGTCGTGATGGGACACGGCGGCGGCGGTGCGATGTCCGGCGAGCTGGTCGAGCACCTGTTCCTGCCGGGGTACGGCGCGGCCGGCGCCGCCGCCGAACCGGGCCGGGCCGAACTGGGTGACTGCGCGGTGGTGCCGGCGGGCGACACCCGGATCGCGTTCTCCACCGACTCGTTCGTGGTCAAGCCGATGTTCTTCCCCGGCGGCTCGATCGGCGACCTGGCGGTCAACGGCACGGTCAACGACCTGGCCATGGCGGGCGCGACACCGCTGGACCTGTCCGCCGCGTTCATCCTGCAGGAGGGCACCGCGATGGCGGACCTCGGCCGGATCGCCGCGGCGATGGGCGCGGCGGCGCAGGCCGCCGGGGTCCGGCTGGTCACCGGCGACACGAAGGTGGTGGACAACGGCAGCGGCGACGGGGTGTACGTGAACACCTCGGGGGTCGGGATCGTCCCCGATGGTGTCGACATCGCGCCGCACCGCGCCGCACCGGGTGACGCGGTGCTGATCAGCGGCGACATCGGGGTGCACGGGGTGGCGGTGATGAGCTGCCGCGAGGGCCTGGAGTTCGGCACCACGGTGTCCAGCGACACCGCGCCGCTGCACGGCCTGGTCGCGGCCATGCTGGCCACCGGCGCCGACCTGCACGTGCTGCGCGATCCCACCCGCGGCGGGGTGGCCGCCTCGCTCAACGAGATCGCCCGGACCGCGCGGGTCGGCATCGACCTGGTGGAGCGTGACCTGCCCGTCCCGCCCGAGGTGTCCGACGCGTGCAGCCTGCTCGGCCTCGACCCGCTGCAGGTGGCCAACGAAGGCAAGCTGCTGGCGTTCGTGCCGGCCGAACAGGCCGACGAGGTGCTGGCGGCGATGCGAGCCCACCCGTACGGCGCGGGTGCCCGCCGGATCGGCGCCTGCGTGGCCGAGCACCCCGGCATGGTGGTGGCCCGCACCGCGCTGGGCGGCACCCGCGTGGTGAACATGCCGATCGGCGAGCAGCTGCCCAGGATCTGCTGACGTGAGCGTGCGCGGGACGCTGTTGTTCGCCCGGTACGCGTACCCGCCGAACCAGCTGGGCTACTGCGGCCCGGACGGCGCCGGCGCCCTGCTGCGCGGGGACGCCCCGGACGAGATCGCCCGGCGCGCCCGGCGTTTCGAGGGCGCGTGGAGCTACCTCGAGTTCATCGCACGCGCGGCCGGCCTCGCCGATCCCCTCGACGAGGCGGTGGTGGAGGCGTACTGGGTCGGTAACGAGCTGCTCGACCAGGTGCCGTCGCCGGATCTGGTGGCCTTCCTCCGGGACCGGTTCGCCGGGCAGGACGGCGGCACCTGGACCGATGCCGCCGGCCGGGCGCTCGCGCACCACAGCTTCCACGTGTTCGAGGTGTATCCGTGGTCGACGGTCCTACGGCGTACCGGGAAGCCGGCCGCGGTCTCGGTGCTCGACCGGTGCCGGATTCGCGCGGGCACGGTCGTCGCGGTGCGTGGCGAGATCGCCACCGTCCGGTCGCAACCACTGCTCTGGCGCGACGGTGTGCTGGCCCACGGTTCCCACCGCGACGAAGTGGTCAGCTGGGCGGTGGACGGTCGATCGCTGCTGCCCGGGCTCACCCCCGGCGACCGGGTGGCGCTGCACTGGGATTGGGTCTGCGACGTCATCACCGGTGAGCAGGCCGATCGCCTGAACGCCTGCGAACACCGGCAGCTCGCCCTCGTGTCCGGCCGCGCCGCCCATCCCTGCTGCCGATGACAGCCACTTCGGTCCCGGGTGCTCCTTGATCCGTACTGCGGCCGCGTTGGATCAAGTTGATCGCCGCGCTGCTGGTGGCCGGCGCCCTCCGGCGCTGGTGGACCGCGGTGGTCCGGCCACGCGACGTCGCCCTCGCCGTGGCCTTGACCGTGTTGCTCGCAGTCCCTGACCATCGGCCGCTGTCGGAGGACCAACGGCTCTATCCAGGTTGGTCTCACTAGCGTCGAGTGAGGCGTGAATGGCGTGTTTCCGTCAGGGGAGGTGTCCCCATGAGCCGCACCTTCAGCGCGAAGCCGGCGGTCGGACGCCGGCCGCCGCACACCCGGCTGTTGAGGGTCGTCGACCCGGTCTTCACCGCCGCGCTGCAATCCCCGATGCACTGTTGCCCGAGGTCCGCGACGCACGTGGGAAGGTGATGCGCGATGACCACAACCCTGAGCCGCCGGATTCCGCCACAGCGGCTCATCACACTGATGAACCCGCTGGTGCGCACTCTGCTCCGGTCGCCGTTGCACCGCGCCGTGGACAACACTCTGCTGGCCTTGCACATCGTTGGCCGTCGGACCCGCCGCCGGTACGACATCCCGGTCGGCTTCATGGACCTCGGCGGCGGGCTCGTGGTGGTGACCCAGCACCGGTGGCGTGCCAACCTGCGCGGTGGCGCCGACATCGAGGTGACCCACGCGGGCAGCCGCCGGGCGATGCGCGCCGAACTCGACGAGGAACCCGCCTCGGTCGCGGCCACCCTGGACACCGCATGCCAGCGGGTCGGGTGGCGCGCCACGCAACGCCAGACCGGGCTCACCAGGCCCGGGCACGCGCCGACCCGCGCCGAACTCGAAGAAGCCGTGCGCGAATACGATCTGGCCGCCATCACGCTCACCACACGCTGACGGCGCCGCGGCGCCCGGCATGCCCCGGATCACCGTCACGCCTGAACGATGTACTCCCGACCGCTGACATGCCCGGGACTCGGCACAGAATTGAATGGCGCCGTTGATGAGCCGCTTGGGGCACCAATGGTGATCTATGTTGTGGTAGAACACCGGGATGATGGCCAACCGATGGGTCAGCGCTGCGGTCGCCATACCGTTGTTACTGTCGGCGTGCACTGGCGATGACGGTACCGCGGGGGCGCAGCCGACCGGCAGCCCGGCGCCGTCGGTGAGCGGGGCGGCCGAGAGGCCGACAGGCTCGGCGAAGCCGATACCGCGCCCTGTTGCACCGCCGCCCGCCGCGCAGCTGGCCAAGCTGAAGCTCACCGCCACCAAGGTCGCCGATGGGCCCGAGCTGCTCACGTCGATCGCCTGGCGGCCGGGCGACCCGGTGCCGTATCTGGCCGATCAGGAAGGCAAGGTGTACCGGCTGACCGGCCGGAAACCGGAGTCGGTGCTGGACTGGACGGACGAGGTGGTCGACTGGCTCCAGGACTCCGAGCGTGGCCTGCTGGGCATGACCTTCGACCCGGTGGACGGCCGGTTGATCCTGGGCTACCGCGACAACGACAACTACACCCGGATCGTGTCGTTCGCGGTCGGTGCGGACGGGGTGCCCGAACCGGGCTCGGTGCGGGAGATCCTCAAGGTGAAGATGCCCGGGCTCGGCCATAACAGCGGGCATCTGGCCTTCGACACCGACAACAACCTGTGGATCTCGATGGGCGACGGTGGCGGCAGCCGTGGCGCGGACGCGCAGGACCCGACCAAGCTGCTCGGCAAGCTGCTGCGGATCACACCGAACCGGTCCGGTAAGGGCTACACGGTACCCAAGGACAACCCGTTCGTCGGTGACGGCGACAAGGTACGCGACGAGATCTGGGCGTCGGGGCTGCGCAACCCGTTCCGGTTCTCCATCGACCATGCCACCGGCGACATCTGGATCGGCAGCGTCGGCCAGGACACCTACGAGACGGTCTACCGGGTCCGGCGCAATCAGGCCGGCGCCAATCTCGGATGGCCGCGCTGGGAAGGCTCATACGAGATCAACTACAGCCGGAAGTTCAAGGTGCCGAACAACGCCCTGAAACCCGTCCACCAGTACAAGCACAACGGCGGCGCGGCGGTCATCGGCGGATACGTCTACCGGGGTACGGCGATCACGGACCTGGCCGGTGCGTACGTGTTCATGAACTTCTACCGTCCGATGTGGGCCATGGGGAAGGGCGGAACCAAGGGAGTGGTCAAGCTCGACCTGAAGCTACCCAACTACCTGACCTCGTTCGGTGAGGACCCCAACGGCGAGCTGTGGATCCTGTCGCTCTACAACGGCGTCTACAAGCTCGTACCCGCCTGACCGCGGGCCTACCGCCGGTAACCGAAAGCCGCCGTCATGCCGGACTCGGCATGGTAGATGTTGTGGCAGTGCAGCACCCACAGGCCGGGGTTGTCCGCCTCGAACAGCACCGACAACGAGTCCTCGATGAGGACGTTGACGGTGTCCTTGCGGGGGCCGGACGACGATCCCACCGCGAACGTGTGGCCGTGGAGATGCACCGGATGCCACATGTGGGTGGAGTTGATCAAGTCGAGCCGGATCCGTTCGCCCGCGTGGATAGCGATCAGCCGCTCGGTCAACTTGTCGTGGCTCAGCGGGCGCCCGTTGAAACCCCAGCTGTAGCGGGTCACGCCGCCGGTCATCTCCATCCGGATCACCTGATCTGGTTTGCGTTTGTCAAGCCGGACCGGTTCGGTCGGCGCCAGCTCGTCGTAGCCGAGCAGGTGACCGTTCAGCTCGGCGGGGCGGGCCTTCGGGCCGGCAGCGGTGCCGGCGCCGGTGCGGACCAGCCCGAACGCCGCTCCCTTCTTACCCTCGGCCAGCGCCACGAGCGGGAACACCCCGTCGTCCAGATGGACCAGGACGTCGTATCGCTCGCCCATGCCCAGCAGCAGCGCGTCGGTCTCGACCGGCTGGACCGGGAACCCGTCGGTGTGCGTGACGGTCATCCGGTGCCCGCCCAGTGCCACCCGGAACGCCGTGTCACCGCCGGCGTTGACCAGCCGCAACCGGAGCCGGCTGCCCGGCCGGGCCTGGAAGGTCTCGGGGTTGGCCGGCAGCCGTCCGTTGAGCAGGAAGTGCGGGTGCGCCACATCTCCGCCCGGACCCTTGAGCACCTTGCTGCTGCGGCCCGTCCCGCCATGCCGGCCACTACCGTGGGCGGCGCCGTCCTGCAGTTCGGCCAGCACCTCGTCGGGCGTGGTGGTGATGCCGTCGAGCCAGTCGTCGAGCACCACCGTCCATTCCTCGTCGTAGCCGAGTGTCTCCTGTGGATCATCCACGAGCAGCGCCGCGTAGAGCCCGCGGTCGAGCTGGGCGCCGGCGTGCGGGTGGAACCAGTAGGTACCCGGATGGGCGGCGGTGAACTCGTAGGTGAACTCATCACCGGGCGCCACCGGTGGCTGGGTCAGGTGCGGCACGCCGTCCGCGTTGTTGCGCAGCGCGATGCCGTGCCAGTGCAGGGTTGTTTCGGCCGGTAGCTGGTTGACGAGGGTGGCGCGGACGACCTCGCCGGCGGTGACCCGGATCGGCGGACCCGGGATCCGGCCGTCATAGCTCCAGGTGTCCACCGCGAGACCACCGAGGTCGACCTGCCCGGCGGTGGCGGTCAGCCGGAAACTTCGTACCGGGCCCGGGTTGCGGCCGGCCTCGGCGGCGCGCACCTCGGCGCCGTCCGGTGACACGAAGCCATCTGGTGTCACCACGCCGCCGGCGCTCTCGGGTGAGGCACTCCCATGGTGACGGACAGCCGGGCGGGGGTCGCCGCTGTCGCAGCCGGCCACCAGGCCGGCAGTGCCAGCGACCAGGCCGGCCCGCAGCAGGGTACGGCGGCTCGTCGACATCACCGCGCCAGGCTACGCCCCTCGCGCAACGACACCGACCCACCCTCAGCACGCGTCGGTCCGGTCAAGGCGTGGCCCGATGTGGCCGCGGCGCCGCCCAGTTCCTGGAGGAGACGCATGTGGGTCTCCGATGCCGGTGTTACACCTTCGCAGCCTGCCCGGCCCGGCCCGATCGCTTGCCTTCTGACTTTCCGGCCGGCTTGCCGGACTGCTTTGCGGACGGCTTTCGCTTCGGCTGTGCGATCAGATGCTGCGCGTGGTCGGGCACGAGCGTCTGCATCTCACGCGGAACGCGCTGGTATCCGGTGGACGGCGGCCGGGGCGGCAGTTCCAGCGGCACCCGCTGCACCTCACGGTAGGGCACCGAGGAGAGCAGGTGAGCGATCATGTTGATCCGTGCGCGGCGCTTGTCCTCGCTCTCCACCACGTACCACGGCGCCTCGGGAATGTCGGTGTACAGGAACATCTCATCCTTGGCTCGGGAATACTCCTCCCAGCGGGTGATCGACTCCAGGTCCATCGGCGACAACTTCCACCGCCTCATCGGGTCTCGCAATCGAGAGCGGAATCGCACCTCCTGCTCCTTGTCGCTGACCGAGAACCAGTACTTGCGGAGCAGGATCCCGTCCTCGACCAGCAGCCGTTCGAAAATCGGGCACTGGTGCAAGAAGCGCATGTACTCCGCCTTGCTGCAGAAGCCCATCACCCGCTCGACGCCGGCCCGGTTGTACCAGCTTCGATCGAACAAAACGATCTCCCCTGCGGCCGGGAAGTGTTCGATATACCGCTGGAAGTACCACTGGGTGCGCTCCCGTTCGGTCGGCGCCGGCAGCGCGACGATCCGGGCAAGGCGCGGGTTGAGGAACTCACTGACGCGCTTGATCGTGCTTCCCTTACCGGCCGCGTCGCGGCCCTCGAAGACGACCGCGAGACGGACGCCTTCGGTACGTACCCATTCCTGCAGCTTGACCAGCTCGCCCTGCAGCCGGAACAGTTCCGCCTCATACACCGGCTTCGGCAGCCGCTCGACCCGCTCCTCCGTGGCCATGGTCCCACCTCCGGCCCGCACGCCCATGACGTAACGGTAAGGGCCATCCGGGGCGATGCCCAGCCTTGCCCGGCCGGGCTGAACGGCCGCCGGAGGATCGTCCACGTTCCTGGCGCGGGAGCCGGGGGAGAGCTTGCGACCTCGGCGGTTCGCCGTTGGGAGTGTTGCGGCGATGTCGTGGTCGGCCCTGGGCGGATTCACCCCCGGAGATGGGGTTGCGCCACGGACCCGGCGAGAGAGGCGCGAGGGTCCGTGGTGACGGCGCTGCGGCGACGGCTGGTCGACTACCGTCCGCGATGACAATGCTCATTACGTAGAGTAGCAGCCCCTTATGCGACGAGCTAGATTGTGTCCGCTTCCTGTGAGTAAGGGAGATTTTGTCCCGTCCCTTAGCGCCGTTTCGAGTGGCTGAACGGACAAGGTCGTTACGCAAAGCTTCCATTGCGGACTTTTCATTACTTACCGTTACCTCCTGCGGGGCTCGCCATGCCGGGCAACTCGCCTTCTGTCACCGCGTTGAGGAGGACCTCATGGAGAGCTACCTGCAGTTGATGGGGATGCATCCGCCGGCGCTGGCCCTCGGTGGACCCGTACTGCGCTCCGGCGGCTCCGGCTCGGCGATTCTCACGGTGCCGACAGTGCACATCCCGCGGCCGCGACGATCGCCGGAGCCGATGCAGACCCCGGCCCGCAGGCCAGAGACCTCCCGCAGCCGCGGCGCCTTCCCGCCCCGCCGGTTCGTCGTGGTCCTCTGGATTGTGGGGGCCGTCGCGGGGCTTTACGCGCTGCAACACGTCTTGTTCCCGAACCCGGGATTCATGCCCCACGGCTGGTGGCAGTGGTCGTACGCCGCGCTGTGCCTGCTCTGGGTCCTGCCGATCCTGCCCGGCGGCCTCGGCCTCGCCGGCAACCTGTGGTACCGGCACCAGGACAACTCGGCCGTGATGCGGATCGACACCCAGGTTTCGTGGCGGATCGTCAGCCGTGGCACGAACGTATCGGCCCTGCGCAGCACCATCGAGCGCTGCCAGCGGGAGATGGCGGCGCGGCCGCTGTTCCCATACATCATCGAGGTGGTCGTCGACGGCCAGGCCGTCGGTCTGCCGGAGGGCCCGGACATCCGGTACGTCGTCGTACCCACCGATTACCAGACGCCCAACGGCTCGCTCTTCAAGGCCCGCGCCCTGCAGTACGTCCTCGACCACTCACCGCTGCCCGACGACGGGTGGATCGTGCATCTGGACGAGGAGACCCAACCGACGCGCTCGGGCATCGAGGGGATCGCCCAGATGATCCGCGAGGAGGAGGCGGCCGGCACGCTCCGTATCGGGCAGGGCTGCATCCTCTACCACCGAGACTGGAAACGGCACCCCATCCTGACCCTCGCCGACATGGTCCGCACCGGTGACGACCTGGCCCGATTCCACTTTCAGCACAAGCTCGGCCGGACCATCTTCGGCATGCACGGCTCCTACATCGTGGTGCGCAACTCGGTGGCCAAGGAAGTCGGCTTCGACTTCGGTCCCGAGGGCTCCATCACCGAGGACGCCTTCTGGGCCCTCGTGCAGATGCACAACGGCCGGCGCGCGCGGTGGTGCGACGGTTACCTGGAGGAGCAGTCGACCCAGTCGGCGATGGACTTCGTCAAGCAGCGCCGACGCTGGTTCCTCGGCCTGATGAAGGTCAGCCGGCATGCCCCGGTGCCGCTGCGCTGGCGGCTGCCGCTCGGCATCAACACGATCATCTGGGCGCTGGCGCCGCTCGGCTTCCTCTACACGATCACCCACCTGTTCTATGGCACGGCGGTGCCCGAGTCCGTCCGCGCCGTCGCCAACCTGGCGTACGGCACCTACGTCGTCCTCTACGTCATGGGTCTGCGGGTCAACCTGGACGAGGCCGGCGAGCGCCGCTGGTGGAAACGCCAGTTCTGGTACGTCAGCACCGTGCTGTTGCTGCCACTGTTCAGCACACTCGAAGCGGCCGGCGTGCTCTACGGCTTCGTCAAACCAGAGGCCGGCTTCCACGTCGTCAAGAAGTAGCTACCCAACGAAGCGGTGCGGCAGCGACCCGGGTGGACCACCTCGTCCGCCGGGTCGCTGCTCGGTTCTGAGTCGTATCGACTCGGTTGCTAATGGGCGCGCCCCGAGACCAGCCACTCCCGGACCGTCAGTGCGGTCGGTAGCAGGGCGCGGGTCGGCGTGGGATCGATGTCGAACCGGGCTGTGCGAAGCCACCGCCACATGGTGGTCAAATCGCTGCCGACAAAGCGCTGGAACATCCAGACCGGCATGGGAAAGCGTCGTGGCGGCCGTCCGTGCACGCCGGACCAGATCCGCCGGCATTGTGCGATCGACTGGACATCGGCGACGAGACTGAGATCAGCGCCGATGAACCGGTCCGGTTCGGCGAAGGCGCGAGCGGCGATCGCACCCAGGTCATCCACGCAGATCCACCCGACCGGCCGGTCCTGGCCCATGAGTTTCGGCATGAGTGACCATGTGGAGACCGCCGGGAAAAAGCCCCGGTCGGTCATCAGCTCCATGAACGCCATCGGCCGCAGCACGGTGAGCGGCAGGCCCAGCGCCCGGAGGTGCGCCTGCACGGCGAGCTTGGAGTCCCAGGACCCGATTCCGGTGTCGGTCGCCCCCGTTCCCGCGGAGCCGTAAACGACGTGCTCGACGCCCGTCGCCTGGGCCGCGTCCGCGACGTTCCGGCCCTGCCGGATCTCGGCGTCCGTGCCGCCGGGCATGAAGTTCTGCACGCTGTACACCCCGTACACGCCGCGGAACGCGTGCACCAGGTCGCCATGGTTCAGCATGTCGGCGCGGACCACGTCGGCGCCACGCGCGGCCAGGGCGCGGGCTGCGGGTTGGTCCGGTTTGCGGGTCACCGCCCGGACCCGCCACCCGGCGGACAACAGGTGCCGGGCGACCGCACCACCCTGGCGTCCGGTGGCACCGGTCACGGCGACGACCCGGTCACGAGCAACCATCTTCCCTCCAACGCACAATCCGCTGCACCCACCTGCCAGGATGGACTTTTCCGGACCGCCGGCAACCGGATGACCGGCCGATCGCGGGTGGCCGTTCGCGCAGCAAGACAGCGGCGAGTGCCTCGAGGTGCCGTACGACAACCGTCCCACGCCCGGGCAGGGTCACGTTGCGGGGCGTGGTGGGGCCGATCGTGCGGCCCGGATCTTCCGCGCCGCGTCGTCGCGGTCGGCAGCGCCGAGTTTGAGGACCACCGTGCTGACATAGTTCGCGACCGTCTTGGTCGACAGGCAGAGCTGGTGGGCGATCATCGGGTTACTCAGCCCCCTGCTGACCAGGTCGGCGATGACGAGCTCGCGCGGGGTCAGGCCGGGTAGCGCGGCGGCAGCCTGCGGCGACAACGCCGGCCGGGCCACTCCGGCGCCCAGCCACATGGCGCCCCGCACGGCGGCGTCCACGGCTCCGGTGATCTGGTCGGCGTCGGCCTGCTTGGAGACGTAGCCCGACGCTCCGGCTTGCAGGGCCCGCACCACGGACACCTCGTCGTCGAACAGGGTGATCACGACGACCTTGGTCGACGGGTGGCGTGCGGTGATGGCGGCGGTCGCGTCGAATCCGTCGCGGACGGGCATGGCGAGATCCATGAGAACCACATCGGACCGATGGTCATCGACGAGTACGATCGCCTCCTGCCCGTCGGAGGCCTCGGCCACGACATCGTGGCCCTCCGCGCGCAGCAGTGCCGCCAGTCCCTTGCGGAACACCGGATGGTCGTCGACGACCACGATTCTGCTCATGTCACCTCCAGTGGGAGGCTGACGTGTAGCTTCGTGCCGGGGCCGGCCCGGTCGTACCGTGCGGTGCCGCCGACCTCGCTCGCCCGCTCGGCGATCGAGCGCCGTGCCCGGGGGAGGGCCACATCGGGCCTCGGACGGCGGCACCGAATGGCGAAGTTGTCATCCAACCGTCATGTCTCCGCCCGGGCATCGCCACATCTGCGTCCCACTGTGGGTGCGGTACCTCGGAAGGAGCGACCTGATGCAGGTGTTGAACATCGACGAGGCCGCCCCGCACGTCGCCACCGCCGGCGTGTGGTGATCTCGATGAGCGGACCATGGCCCTACCCCGACGATCACCGGACGCAGCGGCCCCTGGGCGGTCGGCCGACCCGTGACGAGGTTGTCGCCCAACTGGTGGTCCGTGCCCTCCTCGAGGATCCCGACGTACGAGCCGGGAGGCTGGACGTCCTGGTGCAGAACGGCGTGGCCATCCTCGACGGCATCGTGCCGAGCGAGGACGTGCGGAGCGCGATGCTGCACCGGGTGCGGGTGACACCGGGCGTACGGGATGTGGTGAACCTGCTCAACGTGGACAGGCCGGAGGCTGGACCGACCTGATCGGCCCGCCGCCGACGGTGGCCCTGTTCTTCGCCCACGCCCGAAGTCGTCGGATCCCGTACCGGGGAGCGCGGTCCTCAACCGGTCCGGCTTCTGTCACGGACCGTGATGCCGCCGCAGCGATTCCGCTAAGTGCCCGGGGATCGACCGGCCTCACGAGCAACGCACAGACGGGACACGACATGACCCAACTCGCGCACCGGTCCGAGCCGCCAGCCCTGGACGTCGCCCGCCTGGTCCGGCGGGCGGTCGCCGACGCCGCCGGCACAGACGGCGACCTGCTCGACGGCTACCTCGAGACCCTTGCCGAGGTCGCCGTCAGTGGCCGGCGGCTCGCCCGGCACGAACTCGGGTACCGGCGGGCGGCCGGCATCACCGCGGCGGAACGCAATATCTCTCTCGCCGCGGTCGTCGACCTGCACCTCAGCGCCACCTGGCTGTCCTGGCGGCACCTGCCCAAGCGAGCCGGTGACGAGGACGACCGCGTCACCGCCGTCCTGCGCGCCGCCAACGACGCCATCGTCGCCCTCGCCGACGGCTACCAGAACGCGCAGCGCACCGCCATTCGCCACGAGGCGGCCATGCGCCGCGAACTCGTCGACGACCTGCTGCACGGCGGCAGCGACCCCACCGAGCTGCCCGAGCGGGCCGCACGCCTCGGCCTGCAGTTGGCCGCGCGGCACGCCGTGCTCGTCGCCCGCTCAGCGGCACCCTTCAACGACGGCGACGACCCGGGCCGGGAAATCGACCGGCGCCTGCGTGCCCGCGACGACGGGCCCGTGCTGATCACCACGAAGGAGGGCCGGCTGGTGTGCGTGGTCCCGGCGGGCGACACCGCGGTACAGGCGGTCGTCGACGCGGTGCGCGGCGTCGAGCCGAGGTGCCGGATCGGCATCGGCCGCCCGTACGCCGGGCCGCTGGGCGTGGCCCGGTCATACGGCGAGGCGCGCGACGTGCTGCACACCGCCGAGCGCCTGGGCCTCGACGCGCCCGTTCTCAAGGCCGCCGACCTGCTGGTGTTCCAGGTGCTGTTCCGCGACCGGCCGGCGATCAGTGACCTGGTCGCCACGGTGCTGGGTCCGTTGCAGGAGGCCCGCGGCGGAGCCCGGCCGCTGGTCGACACGCTCGCGGCGTACTTCGCGACCGGATCGGCCACCGCCGCCGCCCGGCAGCTGCAGGTCGGGGCGCGCACCGTTACCTACCGGCTCGCCCGCATCCGTGAGTTGACCGGCTACCACCCCACCGACCCGGGGTACCGCCTCACCCTCGAAGCGGCTGTTCTCGGTGCCCGCCTGCTGCATTGGCCCGACGAGCCGGTCGCTCGCCACCGGCCACGCGTACCGGGCCGACGCCCAGCCCCCGCACGAGCGGGCGGCGGCACCCGGCCCGGCCAGGCACTGCGTGGCGAACTCCGTCGCCGGGAACAGCGATGACTGAACCTCATGTGCCCGGTGAGCCGGCCGGGCCGGCGACGGTCGCCGCACAACTGAGGCTCGGGGCTGGGTTCAACGACTCAGACCGGGCCAGGGTCCTCGACGTGCTCGCCGCGTTGGACGCGCGGCTGGCCACCTTTCCGGC
>DASSAL010000094.1:0-5046 GCA_035685405.1 Actinoplanes sp.
CGTCGAGGCCATCAGGTTGACCGTGAGATAGACCCGTGCCGCGCGGATCCGCCGCCGGCCACCGGTCCAGGCCAGCAGCGCGTACGACGGCACGAGCATGACCTCCACCAGGACGAACAGGTTGAAGAGGTCGGCGGCCAGGAACGCCCCGTGCGCCCCGGCCGACATCAGCAGAGCCAGGGGGACGAACCAGGTGTGCCGGTCGTCGCCGGCGGCCGAGGCGAACACCAGGCAGGCCGCGGTCACCAGCGCGGTGACGGTCAGCATGAGCGCGGAGAAGGTGTCGGCCGCCAGGCTGATCGCGGTGCCGGCCGGCCACCCTCCGACGTGCTGCACCAGCACCTGCCCGTCGCTGGTCTGTGTGAGCAGGGCCAGGCCGGTGGCCGCCGACGTGGCCGCCGTGGCGATGCCGGCGGTGCGGTGCAGCAGCGCCCGGTGCGGCAGCGCCAGCAGCAGTCCGGCCACCACCATGGGCAGGGCCACCGGCAGGATGAGCAGCGCGGTCATCGGCGCACCTCGGCGACGGTGCCGTCCGGTGCGGCGGCCTGACCGCCGGTGGCGCCGGCCACGTCGCCTTCCGGTGCGGGGTGCCGCCCGCCGGCCTCGCCAACGGGGACCGGTCCGGTGCGTGAACCGGTCGCCTCGGCGGCGCGCCCGTGGTCCCGGGTGCCGTCCGCTCCGGTCTCGCGACCCCCGTCGGCGCCGACCAGGCCGAGCAGGTGGACCGTGATCCCGAAGGTGATGACGATGGCGGTCAGAACAAATGCCTGCGGCAGCGGATCGGCCGTGCCCGCGGGGTCCGGGGCGGCGCCCAGCGGCGGCTCCCGCCGGGCCAGGCCACCGGCGGACAGCAGCAGCAGGTTCACCGCGTGGCCCAGCAACACGAACCCCACCACCACGCGCAGCAGATCGCGCCGCAGGACGAGATAGACACCGGCGGCCGTCAGCAGCCCGACGGCGACAGCGATGGTCATCGGTACGCCTCCTCGACGCGGTTGGTGCCGACGCCCAGCCGGCTGACGGCGGCCACGACCAGGGCCAGCACCATGAGATAGATGCCCAGGTCGAACACGAGCGCCGTGGACAGGTAGCCGTCGCCGGGCAGCGGCAGGCGCAGCGGGGTCAGGAAGGGCTCCCCGGCCGCCGGCGCGGCCAGCCCGACACCCAGACTGAGCAGGAGCCCGGCGGTCAGCAGCGGGCGCACGGCGGGCCGCCACGCGGCCCCGCCGCCGGTGGGGTGCGCGAGGTGGGCCAGCGCGACGGCGATGCCCGCCACCAGGGCGGCGATGAAGCCACCGCCCGGCTCGTCGTGACCGCGCAGGAACAGGTACGCGGAGACGACCAGCATCACCGGGGCCAGCAGCCGGTGCGCCACACCCAGCACCACGTCGCGCCCGGCGCCGTCCCCGGCGGGCACGCGGCGCCCTGGCGCCTGCCCGATGCGGGCCGCCCGGCCACCGGTGAGCGCGAGGAGCCCGAGCGCGACGGCGGCCAGGACGGTGGCCTCACCGAGGGTGTCCAGCCCCCGGAAGTCGACCAGGATGGTGTTCACCACGTTCGTGCCTCCGGTTTCCGGCTCCGCCGAGCGCAGGAAGTACTCCCCGGCACGGGACAGCTCCCGGCGCCCGGTCAGGAACCAGGTGCCGAGACCGGCCACCGTCCCGGCCGCGACGGCCAGGACTGCGGCCGTGGCGCTGTGCACCGTCCGCCGCCGGCGCAGCGAAGCCTCCGGGAGCCGGCGCAGCACGAGCATCGCCACGACCGCGGTCAGCACCTCCACGAGCACCAGGGTGAGTGCGACGTCGGGGGCGCCGGCCAGCACGAACCAGACCGCAACCACCAGGCCGGTGATGCCCAGCAGGGCGACGAGCGCCAGCACCGAGCGGGTCGCCACCGTGGTGGCCAGCGCCGCCGCCAGCAGCGCCGTCACCGCCCAGTCGCCCGGCCGGGCCGATGCCGCGGCCGGCGGGACGGTGTCCACCACCATGATGCCGATCCCACCGAGCACGACCAGGGCCAGGATCGGGCGCCACAGGTACGCGGCCGGCGCGTCCGTGCGGGCCGGACGGCCGACCCGGGCGCCGAGACGCAGCAGCCCGTCGTACCCCTGGTCGTACAGCGCGCTGCCGGGCGGCGGCAGCGGTGCGCTCTGCACCAGCCGTTCCGTCCGCTCACGGCCGAGGAAGAGCAGCGTGCCCGCCACGACCGCGGCCACGGACATCCACAACGCCGGGGTGAGGCCGTGCCAGAAGTAGAGCTGGGGCGGTTCGCCACCGGTGCGGGTGTCGGCCGCGGCGCTGATCACCAGCGGGTTCAGCGCTGCCACCGCCGGCCCGAGCGCGGTGCCGAGCACGGCCGCCGTCGCCGCCGGAGCCAGGAACGCGGGCGTCGGCTCGTACAGGCCGGGTTGGCTGTTCGGGCCGGCGAAGGCGCCGTAGACGATGCGAGCGGAGTACGCGACGGTGAGCACCGATGCGGTGACGGCGACGGCCCCGGCGAGCCAGCCCAGGGTGGGCAGGTCGAGGAACGCCTCGAACAGTTCCTCCTTGCTCACGAACCCGACCAGCGGCGGCAAGCCGGCCATGGACATGGCGGCCAGCGCGGTCAGGGTGGCGGTGACCGGCATGACGTGGCGCAGCCCGGACAGCTGCCGGATGTCGCGGCTGCCGGCCTCCCGGTCGATGATGCCGACCAGCATGAACAGCGTGGCCTTGAACAGCGCATGCGCGACGGTGTGCAGGATTGCGGCGGTCAGGGCGCCCGCGGTGCCGACGCCGACGGCCGCGACGAGCAGGCCGCGCTGGCTGACGGTGGAGTAGGCCAGCAGGGCCTTGAGGTCGTGCTGGCGCAGCGCCAGGAACGCGCCGAGCACGGCGGTGACCAGGCCGACGCCGACCAGCGTCACCGTCCACACCGGCTCCCCGGCGAACAGCGGGGTGAAGCGCATCAGCAGGTAGATGCCCGCCTTGACCATCGTGGCGGCGTGCAGGTACGCGCTGACCGGGGTGATCGCGGCCATCGCGCCGGGCAGCCAGAAATGGAACGGGAACTGGGCGGACTTGGTGAACGCGGCGATGGCGACCAGCGCCCCCACCGCCCACGCCGCCGGGGAGTCCGTGACCAGGTCAGGGTTGCTCAGGATCACCGCCAGGTCCGACGTGCCCGCCGCCGCCGTCATCAGCACGACGGCCGCCAGCAGGGCCAGTCCGCCGCCGGCGGTCACGGCCAGCGCTCTCGTCGCCGGCCGCGCCGCCGCCCGCCCCGAACCGCCGATGAGGAAGAAGGAGCAGACCGTGGTCAGCTCCCAGAAGACCAGCAGCACCAGCAGGTCCGCCGCCATGACCAGGCCGAGCATGCCGGTGGCGAACAACGTCAGCAGCAGGTACGTGCGGGTGTGCCGGGGGCCCTCGTCGAGGTAGCGGGGACAGTACCCCATGATCAGCGCGCCGACCCCGAGCACCAGCAGGGCGAAGACCATCGCCAGCCCGTCAAGACGCAGGGCGAAACTCGCGTCCAGCGACGGCAGCCACCGCCAGGCGACCGTCACCGCCGCGCCGTCGGCGACGTACGGCACCTGGGTGGCCACCACGGCGCCGGTCACCAGGTACCCGGCGGCGAGCGGATATCCTGCGTCGCGGCCCCACCGCCGCGTCAACGCGGGCACCGCGGCCGTCAGGCCGGCCATCAGCAGTAGCGCGACGATGGTGATCATGCGGCACCTGCCCAGCGGACACGACCACGGCCGGGCCTGCCGCGACGGTCACGCACGTCCGCTACCGCCCAGCATGACCGGACGTGACGAGCGGTGCACCAGATGGTCGGCGACGCTGCCGAGGACCCGCTTGGACAGCCCGGCCCCGCGGCGGCCCACCACGATGACATCGGCGTCGCAACGTTCGGCCACCTCGATCAGCGCCGCGGCCGGCGGTCCCGAGGCCATCTCGACAGCGGGACGCGGCAGGTGTGCCGACAGCCGGTCGGCGTGCGCCTCCAGCATCCGGCGGGTCCCGGCGATCTGGTCACGATCGCCGGACTCGACCGTGTCGTGGTCCATCACCGACACCAGCACCAGCCGGGGACGCACGGTTCCGAACACGTGCACGACGTCGGCCAGCGCGCGGCGCGCTTCCGCGGAGGCGTCCACCCCGACCAGGACGGTCATCCGCCCGTCACCGGCCTCCGGTTCGCCGGCCGCTCGCACGGTGGTGAGGTGGTGGGTGCCGCGCCGGGCGCGTTCCGCCGCGATGGGCACGAACATCAGGCCCAGGATCGCCCCGATGACGTACCAGGCCCAACTGCGGTGCCCTCGCCGGCCGAGGAACACGGCCGCACCCACACCCGCACCTATCCACAGCACGGCGATGCCAACGTACAGGGCGGTGGTTGTCATGTTCCCTCCTTCGGTGAAACGGCGGGTCGCGTCGCCGGTCCTTGTCGGGGTTACCCCCGTGTCCCGGTGGGGCGACCGCCCTGACCCGGCAACGATGCCGGGGCGTCGTTGCCTGCCGGCGGCAACCACCGCAGCGCCCGCCAGGGACGGCCACCGGGCGTGCTGCCCGCGCGGCAGCGCGTCCGCCAGGGACAGCACCGCCGGAGGCGCTGCCCGGCGCGGCAATGCCGGGACCGCGCAGGGGTGGGGGCATTGCCGGCGCAGCGCAACCAATCCCGGACGGATCTGCCGTTCTCCGGTCTGCCGCCCAGGAACCCGCCGCGGACAGCATGGACTCATCGGCGCCGCATCGGCGTCGCGATGGAGTCCGATCCGATCGCGCGGGAGCGCGGTGCGGTGCGGGGACCGCCCGGACCGTGCGCCGGGGACGCCGCGGCCGCGCACCGGCCGGTCCGGTGCTCGCCCGGGCGCCGCCGTTCGGCTCCCGGTGAAGGGAAAGGAACTGCGATGACTGCACCTCATGTGCCCGGTGAGCCGGCCGGGCCGGCGACGGTCGCCGCACAACTGAGGCTCGGGGCTGGGTTCAACGACTCAGACCGGGCCAGGGTCCTCGACGTGCTCGCCGCGTTGGACGCGCGGCTGGCCACCTTTCCGGC
>DASSAL010000095.1:0-6221 GCA_035685405.1 Actinoplanes sp.
GAGCCGCTGCCACAGCGTGCGCACCCGCTCGGCGACCTCCCTGGCGTCCGGGCCGCGGCCGGACGACGGCGGCCGGGTGGGTGCCGCGCCGGCGAACAGCCCCACCCCGGCCTCGAGCGCCTCCCCCAGGGCGTCCAGATCGCTGATCAGCGACAGGTCGAGCGAGATGGCGGCGGCCCCGGCGTCGCGCAGCACCGGCACCGGCACGTCCGCGGCGCAACAGTGCACGACCACCGGCGCATCGACGGCGCCGATCACGGTGCGCAACGCGGTGGCCGCGTCGGGACCGGCGATCGGCCGGTACGCGCTCAGCCCGCTCTCCGTGGGCACCCGTCCGGCGATCACTGCGGGCAGGGCCGGCTCGTCCAGTTGCAGCAGCACGGTCGCGTGGGGCAGGCGCTTCTGCACGTCCGCCACGTGCCGGCGCAGGCCCTCGGCGAGCGAGTCGGTGAGATCGCGCACCGCGCCCGCGTCGCGCAGCAGCCGGCCGCCGATCGGCAGGTCCACGGTGGCGGCCAGGGTCCACGGGCCGGCCGCCTGCACCTTGATCGGGCCGGCGTACCGGTCGCCCTGCTCGGTCAGCTGGTCCAGGTCGCGTTCCAGCAGGTCGGCCGTGCGACGCAGGTCTTGGCCCGGGCGCGGGGCGATCTGCCAGCGACCGGCGTACAGCTGCACCGGCAGGTCGACCAGGAAGCCGGCGCTGCGGCCGATCATGTCGGCGCCGGGGCCGCGCTCCGGCAACTCCGCCAGGTGGGGCAGGTCGGGCAGCTCGCCGAAGATCAGCCGCTGCGCCTCGGCGACGTCGGTCCCGGGCAGCGAGCCGACCCCGGTGGCCGAGCCGGACGGCCAGGAGAAGTCAGGCACGGGACCACCCGGACCGGGAGATGGGGGCCGAGCCGCACGGCCACGGGAAGTCAGGCACGGGACCGTTCCGACCCGGAGATCGTGGCCGAGCCGAGCACGATGTCGCCGGCCGGGTCCGGCCGGTAGGCGACGATCGCCTGCCCCGGGGCGACCCCGCGAACGGGCGCGCGCAGCGACGCGGCCAGGCCGTCGTCGTGCACGGTGACCACGCCCGGGACCACCTCGCCGTGCGCGCGCACCTGGATGTCGCACTCCACCGGCGTGCGGTCGCCGTGCCAGATCGGCCGGACCGCGGTCACCGTGTCGACCTCCAGATCCTCGCGCGAGCCGACGGTGACCGTGTTGGTCTTCGGGGTGATCGACAGCACGTACCGCGGGCGGCCGTCCGCGGCGGGCACCGTCAGGTCGAGGCCCTTGCGCTGACCGATGGTGTACGCGTACGCCCCCTGGTGGGTGCCCACCGTGGCCCCGGTGCGGGCGTCCACGATGGCCCCCGGCGACTCGCCCAGCCGGGCCGCCAGGAAGCCACGGGTGTTCCCGTCGGCGATGAAGCAGATGTCGTGCGAGTCCGGCTTCTCGGCCACCGCCAGGCCACGCTCGGCCGCCTCGGCGCGCACCTGCGCCTTGGTGGAGTCGCCGAGCGGGAACACCGCCCGGTCCAGCTGGGCCCGGGTCAGCACGGCCAGCACGTACGACTGGTCCTTGGCCGGATCCACGCTGCGCCGCAACCGGCCGTCGGCGTCGAGCCGGGCATGGTGCCCGGTCACCACGGCGTCGAAGCCCAGTGCCACCGCCCGGTCCAGCACCGCGGCGAACTTGATCTTCTCGTTGCAGCGCAGGCACGGGTTCGGGGTGCGGCCGGCCGCGTACTCGGCGACGAAGTCGTCCACCACGTCGTCGTGGAACTGCTCGGCCATGTCCCAGACATAGAACGGGATGCCGATCACGTCGGCCGCGCGCCGGGCGTCCCGGGCATCCTCCAGCGTGCAGCATCCCCGGGCCCCGGTGCGGTACGTCTGCGGGTTGCGGGCCAGGGCCAGGTGCACGCCGGTGACGTCATGCCCGGCGTCGGCCGCGCGCGCGGCCGCCACCGCGGAGTCGACCCCGCCGGACATGGCGGCAAGAACACGCATGCCGACCAGCGTAGCCACTCAGTTGGTGAGCGTGCCCCGCAGGAGACTGTCGCCGCTGTGTGCGGAGTTGCCGTCGTGCGGCTCGACCGACACGTCCACCAGCCGGTAGGTCCGCAGGTCGGTACCCGGCGGGATGGGCAGTTCCGCCTCGGCGTTCGCCGGCAGGCTGCCGAGCGACTGCATCTTCGTGGTGTCGTCCGGGTTCAGCAGCCACACCTCGTAGTAGCCGGTGGTCAGCGGCAGACCTGAGGCGCCGACCCGCAATCGGTCGCCGCCGAGCACCTCGGCGTCGCCGCGGGCGCTGGACGCGGTCAGCGGGTTCAGCGTCGCCCGCGCGGTCACCTCGGCGGCCGGTGGCCGGCCGGTGGTCAGCTGGACCACCGTCAGCGTGCCCACCACGGCCAGCACCGCGGCGGCGGTGGCCAGCATGAACGGCGGCAACCAGCGCGGCGGCCGGCGTCGGCGTCGGCCGTTGGCCGAAGGACGCAGCGGGCGGACCACGTCGTCGGCGGGTACGGCCGGCTGTCCGGTGACCCCGGTGGCGGCCGCGATGCCGGCCCAGACCGACTCCGGCGGCGCCGGCAAGTCCCGTACCTCCTCGGTCTCCTTACCGATCTCGGACACCTGCTGCAGGGCGCTGATCTCGGCCTGGCAGCCCGTGCACTCGTCGAGATGGACGGACTCCTCAGGGTCAGCCGAACTGTCAAAGAGTGCGAGATCGACCAGCCGGTCGGGATCCAGATGCGGCACCGTCCACCTCCCATCGTTGCCGTAGGTTCGCCATGCCACGACGGATGTGACTTTTCACCGTGCCCAGCGGCAGCCCGGTGACCGCAGAGATCTGCGGATGCGTCAGATCGTCGTAGAAGGCCAGTTCCAGTGTGCGTCGTTGCTCCGCGGGAAGCCGCGCCAGTTCGTCGGCGACGACCAGCCGGTCGAGCACCCGTTCCGGTGTTTCCACGGTCGCCGCCGGCTCGGGCAGGGCCCGGATGGTCTCGGCCACGCGCGCCTCGCGGGCGGCGGACCGCAGCCGGTCCACCGCCTTGCGCCGGGCGATGCCCAGCAGCCATCCCAGCATGCCCCCGCGGTCCGGGTCGAACGTCTCCCGGCCCTGCCACGCCGCCACGAACGTGGCCTGTGTCACGTCCTCGGCATCGGCACGGTTGCCCAGCGTTCGCAGGGCCAGGTGGAGCACCGCGCCGCCGTACCGGTCGTAGGCCATGCGCAAGGCGTGTTCGTCGCCGCCGCGGAAGTTCTCGGCGAGCTCGTGATCGGGATTCATCGACCTCCCTCCGCCCGTCATCGTCAGTCATTCGCCGGCGACCCCGCCGATGGATGCACCGAATCTTTTTTCGTCCGGCTGCATCCATGCCCGGGGATGCGATCGATATTCCCGGTTGTCCGAGCCGAACTCGAAGCCGAACTCGAAACGGAGCACCCATGAACACCATCCCGTTCCGCCGCCTTGCCGCGGCCGGCGCCCTGTCGCTGGTCGCCGCCGGCGGCCTGACCGTCCTGTCCGCCTCGCCGGCGTTCGCGGCGACCTCCCAAGTGTCCGTGGTGCACGGCATCCCCGGTCAGCCGGTGGACGTGTACGTCAACGGCGAGCGCACCCTGGAGAACTTCCAGCCCGGTGACGTGGCCGGCCCGCTGTCGCTCGAGGAGGGCGACTACGACATCGCGCTGACCCGGCCCGGCGAGGAGGTCGGCCAGGCGATCCTGACCGTCGACGACGCGGCCGTGCCGGGTGACGCCAACATCAGCCTGGTCGCGCACCTCAGCGCGCAGGGCGAGCCGACGCTGACCCCGTTCCCGAACGACGTCTCGAAGCTCGATGCCGGCCAGGCCCGGCTGATCGTCCGGCACACCGCGGCCGCGCCGGCGGTGGACGTCCGGGCCGGCGGCGAGCCGGTGTTCCAGGACCTGACCAACCCGAACGAGGCCAAGGCCGACCTGCCGGCCGGTTCGGTCTCCGCCGACGTGGTGCTGGCCGGCACCGACGACGTCGTGCTCGGCCCGACCGACCTGAACCTGCGGGAGGGCACCGCGACCATCGTGTACGCGGTCGGCTCCGCAGAGACCGACACCCTGGACGTGGTCGCGCAGACCATCGACGGCCTGCACTCCTCGCCGGGCGGCGTGCCCAGCGGCAGCGGCGGCCTGGCCGACCGCGGCATGACCGCGCCGTGGTACGCGGTGGGCGCGATCGGTCTGCTGTTCCTGGCGGTCGGCGCCCGTCGGCTGACCACGCGGTGAGATCGGCCACCCGTTGAGCATCGTCACGCAGGGCGCGCCGCTTCGGCGCGCCCTGCTCCTCATCCTCACCGGCATGACCCTGCTCGCCGCCTTCGCGGTGGCGGCCTGCCGGTCGCAGCCGGAGCCGTCGTTCGGCGGCCCCACGGTGACCGCGATCGCCTCCTCGGCTCCGCCCGCGCCGGCCGGGCCGTCGGTCGCGGTGCGCAAGGGCGCCCTGCCCAGCGCCGGGACCGACGTCGAGCCGGCCCGGTTGGACATTCCGGAGTTGCGCTTGCGGGCCACCGTGTCGGCGGTCGGGATCGACCGCGGGACCGGAGACTTCGCGGTGCCGCCGAGCGTCGACCGGGTCGGTTGGTACAAGTTCGGCCCGGGTTTCCAGGCCACCGCCGGATCGATCGTGATCGCCGGCCACGTGGACAGCGCCACCCAGGGCAAGGGCGCCTTCTTCCGGCTGGGCAGCCTCGAGGACGGTGACCGGATCACCCTGTACGACCGGAACGAGACCGCCCGCGAGTTCCGGGTGGTGGCCCGGGAGCGGTACGCCAAGACGAAGATCCCGTTGAACCGGTACTTCGCCCGGGACGGGCAGGTGCGGTTGACGCTCATCACATGTGGTGGGCCGTTCGACGCCCGGACCGGCCATTATCGCGACAACGTGGTGGTGACGGCAGAGCCGGTCGCCGCGCGGTAGGCATAAGCTTTGGAGCTGATGGCCTACCTGGATCATGCGGCGACCACACCGATGCTCCCCGAGGCGCTCGACGCGTACGTCGCTGCGGCCCGGCACGTCGGCAACCCGTCGTCCCTGCACGCCGCCGGCCGGTCCGCGCGCCGGCTGGTCGAGGAGTCCCGCGAGCGCGTCGCGGCGGTGCTCGGCGCCCGCCCGTCCGAGGTGGTGTTCACCAGCGGCGGCACGGAGAGCGACAACCTGGCGACGAAGGGCTTCTACTGGGCCCGGCGCTCGCCGTCGGTGAACCGGGTGGTGGCGTCCGCGGTCGAGCACCACGCCGTGCTCGACTCCGCCGAGTGGCTCGGCGCCCACGAGGGCGCGCAGGTCACCTGGCTGCCGGTGGACGCGGCCGGCCGGGTGGATCCGTCGGCGCTGTCCGCGATGCCGCTGGACGACGTCGCGGTGATCAGCGTGCAGTGGGCCAACAACGAGGTCGGCACGGTGCAGCCGATCACCGAGCTGGCGGCGGTCGCGGCCGCCGCGGGCGTCCCGTTCCACACCGATGCGGTGCAGGCGATCGGCCAGGTGCCGGTGGACTTCGCGGCCAGCGGCGTGGCGGCCCTCACCCTGACCGGCCACAAGCTGGGCGGTCCGGTGGGGGTGGGCGCGCTGCTGCTGGGCCGGGACATGGTCGCGACGCCGCTGCTGCACGGTGGTGGGCAGGAACGCGACGTCCGGTCCGGCACCCTGGACACCGCTGGCGTGGTGGCCTTCTCGGTGGCGGTGGAGGCGGCGGTGAAGAGCCAGCAGGAGTACGCGGCCCGGGTGAGCGCGCTGCGCGACGGCCTGATCGAGCGGGTCCGCGAGGTGGTGCCGGACGCGATCTACAACGGCGACCCGGTGCACCGGCTGCCGGGCAACGCGCACTTCTCGTTTCCCGGTTGTGAGGGCGACGCGCTGTTGCTGCTGCTGGACGCCCAGGGCATCGCCTGCTCGACCGGTTCGGCGTGTTCGGCCGGCGTGGCCCAGCCGTCACACGTGCTGCTCGCGATGGGCGCGGACGACGACCGGGCCCGCTCGTCGCTGCGCTTCACGCTGGGCCACACCTCCACCGAGGCGGACGTGGACGACCTGATCGCGGCCCTGCCGGGCGCGGTCGAGCGCGCCCGGCGGGCCACGGCCTGGAAGACCCGCTAACCGAACCGGCCGGCTCAGCTCACTTGCGCTTGCGGATCTCCTCGTTGGCCTGCGGAACGATCTTGAACAGGTCGCCGACCACACCGAAGTCGGCCAGCTCG
>DASSAL010000096.1:0-26528 GCA_035685405.1 Actinoplanes sp.
GGTGTGGCGCCCGCCCCACCGCGGCAAGCCGGCCCGGCCGGCGCCGTCGAGGGCGGAACCGACCGGGAACCTCCCCTCGCGCGCTCGCTCGCCTTGGGCCGATCCACCGCCGCGGCGGGCCGCGAAGCCGTCCCGGCCCGCCGTACCCCTCGAGGCGATCCCGGCCACGCGCCCGTGGCACGACCTCTAGATCGGCCGTTCTCCCATGTCGAGAAGCTCAACTGTCACCCGGACCACCTCGCCCGCCTCGACGCCCTCTGCCTTCCGGACCGCCCGCTTGATCGGCAGCACGTAGGCCTTGCGCGCGCTGTCCGGAAAGATCGAGGTGGTCCAGGAGCTGCCGCCGATGGTCGCGCGCACCCGGACCGATCCGAATCCACGGCCCAGCCCTTCGGCGGCCAGGTCGCTGATCTCGTCCGAGGCGTCCCCGGGCAGGCTCACGAACGTCCAGCTGTCCGCCCGGCGGGCATCCCAGATCCACAGCTCGGCTTCGAACTCGACGACCATGGGACGCAGGATGACACGGGGGTACGACTTCCGGTTTGTCGGCGGCCTCCCCGGGTAGCCCGAAAGCACTCACACGTCCGGCAGATGCGAGGGGTTCTCCGTGCAAGCAATGGTCTATCGCGGGCCGTACCGGGTGCGGGTCGAGGAGAAGGACCGCCCGTCGATCGAGCACCCTAACGATGCCATCGTCCGGGTGACCCGTGCCGCCATCTGCGGCTCTGACCTGCACCTTTACCACGGGATGATGCCGGACACCCGGGTCGGCATGACCTTCGGGCACGAGTTCATCGGCGTGGTGGACGAGGTCGGGTCGTCGGTGCAGCGGCTGCAGCCGGGCGACCGGGTGATGGTGCCGTTCAACATCTTCTGTGGCAGCTGCTTCTTCTGTGCCCGCGGCCTGTACTCCAACTGCCACAACGTCAACCCGAACGCCACCGCGGTCGGCGGCATCTACGGCTACTCGCACACCTGCGGCGGCTACGACGGCGGCCAGGCCGAGTTCGTTCGGGTGCCGTTCGCCGACGTCGGGCCGAGCCTGATCCCGGACTGGATGGACGAGGACGACGCCGTGCTGCTGACCGACGCGCTGGCCACCGGATACTTCGGGGCGCAGCTCGGCGACATCGTCGAGGGCGACGTGGTGGTGGTGTTCGGCGCCGGCCCGGTGGGCCTGTACGCCGCGAAGTCGGCCTGGCTGATGGGCGCCGGCCGGGTGATCGTCATCGACCATCTCGACTACCGGCTGGAGAAGGCGGTGAGCTTCGCGCACGCCGAAACCATCAACTTCACCCAGTACGACGACATCGTCGTCCACATGAAGAAGATCACCGACCACCTCGGCGCGGACGTGGCGATCGACGCGGTCGGCGCCGAGGCCGACGGCAACCTGCTGCAGCACGTGACGGCGACCAAGCTCAAACTGCAGGGCGGCTCGCCGGTGGCGCTGAACTGGGCCATCGACTCGGTCCGCAAGGGCGGCACCGTCTCGGTGATGGGCGCTTACGGGCCGATGTTCAGTGCGGTCAAGTTCGGTGACGCCATGAACAAGGGCCTCACCCTGCGGATGAACCAGTGCCCGGTGAAGCGCCAGTGGCCGCGGCTGTTCGAGCACGTCCGCAACGGCTACCTCAAGCCCAGCGACATCGTGACGCACCGGATCCCGCTGGAGCACATCGCCGAGGGGTACCACATCTTCTCGGCGAAGCTCGACGGCTGCATCAAACCGATCATCGTCCCGAACGCGGCGTAGGGAGGACCACCATGGCGTACACGCCGGAGAAGCCGAAACTCGCCGAGTCGAGCGACGAACTTCGCGCCCGGATCCCCGGCTGGGGAGCCGACCTGGATCCGAAGGATCGGCCGTCGGTGCCGCAGGAGCAGTTCGACCCCGACCTCAGCGGCGCGCACTGGGAGTTCCCGGAGCGGCAGCCGGAGCGCTGGCCGCGCGAGCGGTCGATCGAGCACGCGTTCCTCACCCCGGTCTTCGGTACGTCGTGCCCCCCGCGCGGCGTTTCCGGGCTGATCCGCAAGTACTCGTACGCCAAGTACAGCGAGGGCCGCGCCGCCCACTGGCTGCTGCTGCTGGCGGCCGACCGGGTGGACACCCTGGAGAGCACGCTCGGGTCGTTCCTGAGCCGCCGGCCGGACAACCCGATCACCGAGACCGGCGTGCTGAGCGAGGTGTCCCATCGCGGGCTCTCCTCCCGCCTCCGGGAGCGCCGGACCGACCGGGTGCACCAGCCGCTCGATCCGATCATCGTGGCGGCCCCGTGGGTGGCGGGCGCTGTGATCACGTACGCCGTCATCCGGCGAGTCGCCCGCCGGTCCTAATCCACCAGCTCGTCGTCGGCGTGCGCGCCGAACTCCTGGACACGCACGTCGGCGATGCGCTCGTACCGCCGGATCCGATCCGTCCATCCGGCATCGACGCCGAACGCCACGCCGGCGAAGTCGACGCCCCGGATCGCGTCCGGCACCTCGTCGCTGCCGGGGGCCAGGACTCGCAGCGGATCGCCGACGGCCAAGGTGTGCGGGGGAACCAGGAACTCGTCCGGCACCACGGCCCGGGCATGGACCAGCGCACCGACCGCGACCACCGCGCCGGCACCCACGTGTGCCGTCTGCAGCACGGTGGCGGCCGTGGCCAGGTAGGCGCAGCGATCGACCCGGCAGCCGAGCAGCGTTGCGTGCGGTCCGACGAAGACGTGGTCACCCAGGAGCACGGGCTGCTCCGTGCCGGCCGCGGCCGCGGACGCCCGGAGAACAGCGTTCTCGCAGATCACCGCGGCTTCGGCGACCTCGATGCGGGACCCCTCGGCGTCGAGCACCGCCCCGTACATCACCCGGGCCCGCGGCCCCACCACGACATCGCCCACCAGGGTGGCGGTGGGAGCGACGTAGGCGCTGGCATGCACGCGCGGCTCACGCCCGCGGTGCCTGATCCGGATTCCCCCTGAAGCGATCATGCAGCGATCCTGCCCGACCCGTCCGAACGGTGACCAGCGGATTCGCGACGGACTCCGGAACTTTCGGGAATGCCTTACCGGCAAGGCCGCCGTTCCGCTGGCCATTTGGTCGGGTAGATGTCCTGATGGGGCAGGCTGCTGTTCCATCTGTATTTCCGGAAGGTTTCTGGAAGTTGTTGACAAGCCGCCGGACGCGTTAATACCGTCACCATCGACGGCACTCGATGACCGTCGACCCGCTCCTCCGGTCGTGCACCCACGACCGGCCACCCCACCGAGGTACGCCGCCGCATGTCCGGCTGCCGTCACCCGTCCACCGGCAGCCGGCCGGCCCGTACCGAGCCGCTGGCCTCCCGCCAGCCGTCACGAGGAGGAAGCAAGCATGAACGACACCTCCATCCCACCGAGGAGGCGCAGCCGCATGCGGCTGCTCGTCGGCGCCACGTGCGCCGCAGTGCTGGCCGTCGGCGGCACGGTGGTCGCCGCCCCCAGCGCGTTCGCCGAGGCAGACCGGACCGTCAGCTCGAACACCACCGGCACGCACAACGGCTACTACTTCTCGTTCTGGAAGGACAGCGGCGACGCCAGCATCACGCTGCGCGAGAACGGCCGCTACTCCAGCCGTTGGGGCAACAGCACCAACAACTGGGTCGGCGGCAAGGGCTGGGCGACCGGCACCCGACGGACGGTCAGCTACTCGGGCACCTACAACCCGGGCAACCAAAACACCTACCTCGCCCTGTACGGATGGACGCGGAACCCGCTCATCGAGTACTACGTCGTGGAGAACTTCGGCAGCTACAACCCGAGCAGCGGCGCCCAGCGGTTCGGCACGGTGACCACCGACGGCGGCACCTACGACATCCTGCGCAGCCAACGGGTCAACCAGCCGTCGATCGACGGCACCGCGACGTTCTACCAGTTCTGGAGCGTCCGGCAGCAGAAGCGCAGCAGCGGCACCATCACGGTCGCCAACCACTTCGACGCCTGGGCCCGCGCCGGCCTGAACCTGGGAAGCAACCACAGCTACCAGATCATGGCGACCGAGGGCTACCAGAGCAGCGGCAGCTCCGACATCACCGTCCGGGAGGGCAGCGGCGGCACCCCGGGCCCCGTCCCGACCACCAGCCCACCCAACCCGGGCGGCAGCAACTGCACCGCGACGCTCTCGGCCGGCCAGCAGTTCGGCGACCGGTTCAACCTCAACGTGGCGGTCAGCGGCACCAACAACTGGGTCGTCACGCTCAACCTGAACGGCGGCCAGTGGCTGCAGAACAGCTGGAACGCCTCGGTCAGCAGCTCGGGCAGCACCGTCACCGCCAGGCCGAACGGCAGCGGCAACACCTTCGGGGTAACGATCATGGCCAACGGCAACTGGACCTGGCCCACGGTCACCTGCCGGACAAGCTAACCGCACCGACGGCGCGGCGGCGTCAGCCGCCGCGCCACAGCGCGCCCACCGGAACGCGGTCGAGGGCTAGGATGGCCCTCACCGTGGCTCCAGGAGGCGCAATGTCGCAGGCCGCAACTCCGGACGGAACGTTGATGCCGGCGGCGTTCTTCGGGCACGGCAATCCGATGAACGCCCTCGAGGTCAACCGCTACACCGCGGCGTGGCGGGCGTTCGGGCAGGCGGTGCCGCGGCCGCGCGCCATCCTGGTGATCAGCGCGCACTGGTACATCAACGCCACCGCGGTGACCGCGATGCCCCGGCCGCGGACCATCCACGACTTCTTCGGCTTTCCCCGGGCGCTGTTCGAGGTCCAGTACCCGGCGCCCGGGCTGCCCGAGCTGGCCGACGAGGTGAGCGACGTGGTGCACCCGACCTGGGTCGGCGCCGACGTCGACAGCTGGGGCATCGACCACGGCACCTGGTCGGTGCTGGTGCACGCCTTCCCCGACGCGTCGATCCCGGTGGTGCAGCTGTCGATCAACGCCAGCAAGGGCTTCGATCACCACCTGGAACTCGGCCGCAAGCTGGCGCCGCTGCGTGACCGCGGCGTGCTGATGGTGGCCAGCGGCAACGTCGTGCACAACCTGCGCGGGATGAACTGGAAGCTCACCGACCACGGCTTCGACTGGGCGCAGCGGTTCGACCAGGACGCCAAGGAACGCATGCTCACCGACCCCACCGAGTTCGCCACCCTGGACGCCCACCCCGACTACCGCACCGCCGTGCCCACGCCGGATCACTTCATCCCGGCCCTCTATCTGGCCGGCCTCGCCGGCACCGCCCAGGAGCGCGCCGACGTCCTCGTCGACGGCTACACCTACGGGTCGCTGTCGATGACCGCCTACACCCTCGGGCTGTCCAGCCCGGTACCCACCACCGGCGAAGCCGACCCACCACCGGCCGCCGAGACCGCCCCGGACGAGTCGAACATCTGACGGACGCAGGACCATGACCACTGTCGCCGAGCAGATCATCGATGAGCTGTACGCCGCCGGCGTGCGCCACATCTACGGCATCGTCGGGGACAGCCTCAACCCGATCACCGAGGCGATCCGGCGGCACCGCGACTTCGCATGGATCCACGTTCACAACGAGGAAGCCGCCGCCTTCGCCGCTTCCGGGGAAGCGCAGGTGACCGGCCGGCTGGCGGTCTGTGCGGGCAGCTGCGGGCCCGGCAACACCCACCTCCTCCAGGGTCTGTACGACGCCCACCGGAGTGCCGCGCCGGTGCTGGCCCTGGCTTCCCACATCCCGTCCAGCGAGATCGGCACCGGATACTTCCAGGAGACCCACCCGGACCGGGTCTTCGTCGACTGCAGCCACTTCTGCGAAATGGTCAACGGCGCCGACCAGCTGCCGCGCGTACTCCGGATCGCCATGCAGACCGCCGTGGGGCTCGGCGGCGTGTCCGTGCTCGCGCTGCCCGGGGACATCGGTGCCCGGTCGGCGGCCAACTCCTCCGCCCCGTTCACCCTCACGTACGCCAAGCCGGTCGAGATGCCGGCGACCGAGCAGGTGCAGCGGCTCGCCGAGCTCCTCGACCGCGCCGAGAAGGTGATGCTCTTCGCCGGCGCCGGGGTGCGCGAGGCCCGTCAGGAGGTGCTCGACCTGGCCGATGCCGTCCAGGCCCCGGTGGGCCACTCGCTGGGCGGCAAGGAGTGGATCCAGTACGACAACCCCTACGACGTCGGGATGAGCGGCCTGCTCGGCTACGGCGCGTGCTACCAGGCGATGCATGAGGCCGACCTGGTGCTCCTGCTCGGCACCGACTTCCCGTACGACACCTTTCTGCCGCAACGCAACACCGTCCAGGTCGACCGCGACCCCTCGCGTCTGGGCCGGCGTACGCCGCTGGAGCTGGGGATCGCCGCCGACGTCGGTGCCACGATCCGCGCCGTGCTGCCACTGCTGACCAAGCGCTCGGACGGCGGATTCCTCGCCCGGATGCTGCACCGGCACGCGGCCGCGCTGGAGGACGTCGTGGGCGCGTACACCAGCAAGGTCGGCTCGATGAAGCCGATCCATCCGGAGTACGTCGCGGCGCAGCTCGACGACCTCGCCGACGACGACGCGATCTTCACCGTCGACACCGGCATGTGCAACGTCTGGGCCGCGCGCTACCTCACCCCGACCGCCGGACGAAGGGTCATCGGCTCCTTCCGCCACGGGTCGATGGCCAACGCGCTGCCGCAGGCGCTGGGCGCGCAGGCCGCCTTCCCGGGCCGCCAGGTCATCTCCATGTCCGGCGACGGCGGGCTGTCGATGTTGCTCGGCGAGCTGTTGACGGCCCGGGAGCAGGAGCTGCCGGTGAAGGTGGTCGTGTTCAACAACGGTTCCCTGGGCATGATCCGGCTGGAGATGATGGTGGCCGGTTATCCGTACTTCCAGACCGACCACGGCATCACCGACTACGCGGCGATCGCGGCGGCCTGCGGCCTTGCATCGGTGGTGGCCGAGGAGCCCGGTGACGTCCGTCCGGCCCTGACCCGGGTGCTGCAGGCGGACGGGCCGGCGCTGGTCGACGTACGCACCGACCCGAACACGCTTTCCATCCCGCCGAAGATCACCGCCGAACAGGTCCGCGGCTTCGCCCTGGCCTCCATGCGCACCGTCCTCGACGGCGGCGTGGGCCGGATGGTGGAGATGGCGCGCAGCAACATCCGGAACGTCCCGAGGCCCTGAGCGGCCACCCGCGACGTCACCCTAGCGCCCACGCTCCCGGCGGACGGTCGGCCTGCGGCCCCTGATGGTGCTGCGCTGGAGGGCGGCAATGACCCGGTCGGCGGTCGACTCGGGCACCTCGACCAGGGAGAAACGATCGGTGATCTGGATCGCTCCGATGTCGCGGCTGGTCAGGCCCGCCTCGCCGGTGATCGCGCCGACCAGGTCCTGCGGACGCATCCCGGCCCGGCGGCCGAGGCCGACGAACAGCCGGGTCACCCCCGCATCGGGTGGACGGGCGGTCGCCGGGCGGTCGCGCCGGTCGTCGGTCCGCCGGCCGTCGCGATCTCGACCCGCGCGTGCATCCCGGGCGACCGAGGGGATCTCCGGCTCGTCCACGTCACCCCCGGCTGCCTCGTGTGCCAGCTTCACCGCGGCCAACGCCACGGTCTCGATGCCGTACTCGTCGCCGAGCGTGCCGATCACCACCCGGAAGCGTTCCAGATCGTCGGTCTCCAGGCTGGCCTGTAGCGCGGCCCGGGTGAGCTCCATGCGCCGCGCCCGCAGGTCGGTCACCGTCGGGACCTTCTCGATGGTGATGCGCTGGCCGGTCAGCCGCTCGATGGCCTTGAGCATCCGGTGTTCCCTCGGCTCAGCAAGGGTGACCGCCGCGCCCTCACGCCCCGCTCGGCCCACCCGCCCGATGCGGTGGACGTAGGACTCGGGCGCCGACGGAACGTTGTAGTTGACGACGTGGGTCAGCTGCTCGATGTCGAGGCCGCGGGCTGCCACGTCGGTGGCCACCAGGAGTTCTGTGCTGCCGCCGCGCAGGCGTCCCATCACCCGGTCGCGCTGGTCCTGACTCATGCCGCCGTGCAGCGCCTCGGCGCGGTACCCGCGCCCGTTCAAGATTTCCGTCACCTGGTCGACCTCTTCGCGGGTGCGGCAGAAGATGATCGCCGCCGATGGCGTCTCCACGTCGAGGACCCGCGCCAGCGCGGCCGGCTTGTGGGCTCGCGCGACGACGTACGCGCTCTGCCGCACCAGCGGCAGCTCGCCCGGCGCGGAAGCCTCCCGGCCCATCTGGATTCGGACTGGATCACGTAAGTGCCGACGGGCGATGGCGTCAATCCGGGGCGGCATCGTCGCGGAGAACAGTACCGTCTGCCGGTCGTCGGGCGTCTCGGCGAGGATCGCATCGATGTCCTCGGCGAATCCCATGTCGAGCATCTCGTCCGCCTCGTCGAGGACGACGGTGCGCACCGTGCCGAGCTGCAGCGTCGCCCGGTTGATGTGGTCCAGCACCCGCCCGGGCGTTCCGACGACCACGTCGACCCCCCGCTGCAGCGCCTGCAACTGCCGGCCGATGGGCTGTCCGCCGTACACCGGCAGCACGCGTACGCCGAGGTCGCGGCCGTACCGGTGGACGGCTTGCGAGACCTGTTCGGCGAGCTCACGGGTGGGCACCAGCACCAGCGCCGCGGGTCCGGCGCCGCGTGCGCTGCCGGCCAGGCCCTGCAACACCGGCAGCGCGAAGGCCGCCGTCTTCCCGGTGCCGGTCGCCGCCTGGCCGAGCAGATCATGGCCGTCGAGCAGCGGCGGGATGGCCTCGCGCTGGATCGGGGTCGGCTCTTCGTAACCCAAACTGGTCAGCGCCTGCAGCAACGCAGGCAGGAGCGCCAGGCCGGCGAAACCCGCGGCGTCCTCGGACCGATGGTCGCCCATGATCGGCAATGGCCCCTTCACATTTGTCGTTCGCGGTGGTGCCGCCGGTCGGATCGGCACACCGTAACGGCGGACAGCCGAACCTGGTAAGTCCCGTCGGGCCGCTTCACCTCGAGGATGTCCCCTGGGGCATGCAGACTCCGGGGCGGGCCGATCAGCGTATCCGGCACCAGGTCGAGAAATGCGCGAGGCGCGCGTCGTCGCGCTGCTGGCTGGGCGCGAGTTGCACCAGCAGGACGGCACGTCTGTCGCCCAACTCGTGCCAGTCGGCGGCGATCCGCTTCAGCCACTCCCCGGGCTCGGCCAGCTTCTTCGCGGACGCACCACGCGGGGTGCCGGCTCGGACGCCGGCACCCCGCCGGATGGTTACGAGTTGGCGATCGCGGTCAGCACGTCGAGGCGGGCCGCCCGGCGGGCCGGGAGAAAACCGGCGATCAGTCCGGCGCCGAGCGTGACCGCGACGATCAGGGCCAGCCGGCCGGCCGGGACGACCACGGCTGCCTCCGCGGTTTTCCCGAGCAGCGTCACCGCGCCGGCGCCGAGCGCCACGCCCAGGCTGATCCCGACCGCGGCGGCGAAGGCCGCGAGCAGCACGGCTTCGGCGCGGATCATCGTGCGCAGTTGCGTGCGGGTCATGCCGACGGCTCGCAGCAGCCCGATCTCGCGGGTCCGCTCGAACACCGACAGCGCCAGCGTGTTCGTGATGCCGAGCAACGCGATCGCGATGGTGAGCAGCAGCAACGCCGTGACCAGGCCGAGCACCTGGTCAACCGTGCGGGTCCGGCCGGCGACCGCGGCGGCCTGGTCGCGGACCTGCGCGGTCGGGCTGTCGGCCAGCGCCGTCGCGAGCGCCTGCCGCCCGGCCTCCGTTGACACGCCGTCGGCCAGCTTGGCGAAGACGCTGGCGTCCATGTCCTCGGCGTAGTGCTCGGCGTACGTGTCGAGAGAGATCAGGTAGTCGGTCTGCAGTGCCTGCGCGTCGCGGTCGCGCAGCAGGCCGACGATCGGCAAGCGTTGCGGACCGGTACGGGAGAACGTCATCGGCAGCGGGTCCCCGACGGCCAGACCCCGCTCGGCGGCGACCTGCTCGGCGACCACGACGCCGCCGGACCGCAGCGCGTCGAGCCGGCCGGCGGTCATGGTCAGCGACGTGACCTGGGAAACGGTGTCCGGGTCGACGGCGGTGAGCGCGGCGGTGGCCTGGCCGTCCTTCCAGTGCCCGTACCGCAGGCGGGCCGCGACGGCGACCTCCGGCAGCTGGGCGACGTGGTGATGGACGGTCATCGGCAGGCCGCCGAGCATCTCGTTGCGGGCGCTCTCGATGACGAAGTCGGCGCTGATCGTCTCGGTGTAGGTGCGCTGCACCGAGTCCCGCACCGACGTGGCGAGTACGGCGGTGAAGCTGACCAGCGCCAGGCCGAAGGCGAGCGCCAGTGCGGTGGCCGCGGTTCGCCGCGGCGCGCGGGCCGCCGACTCGCGGGCCAGCCGGCCCGGCATGCCGGCCGCGTGCAGCGGCCGGCCCAGCAGTCGCACCACGGTGGGCGCCAGCGCCGGCCCGGCCAGCGTCAGCCCCGTGACCAGCGCGACCGCCGCCACGGCCAGCAGCACCATGCTGCCCATGCCGAGCGCCGCCGCGACCACACCGGCAATGCCGGCCACCGCCGTGATCAAACCGCCGACGGTACGGGCGGCGCTGATCGGCTCGCCGGCCGACGACTGCCGCATTGCCTCCACTGGCGCCACCCGTGCGGCGCGGCGGGCTGGCCCCACGGCGGCGAGCACGGTGACGAGCACACCGACGGTGAGCGAGAGCAGCACGGTACGGCCGGTGACCACCATCGCGCCGTCCGGCAACGCGATGCCGAACGCGCCGGCCAGGTCGCGCAGCCCGGCGGCGGCGCCGATGCCCACGCCCACACCGAGCGCCGCCGCGGCCAGGCCGATGAGCAGCGCCTCGCCGAGCACGGACCCGAGGATCTGGCGTCCGGTGGCACCGGTGGCCCGCAGCACGGCCAGTTCGTGGGTGCGCTGGGTGACCACGATGGAGAAGGTGTTGGCGATCAGGAAGGCGCCGACCAGCAGTCCGGCGGCGGCCAGCGCCAGCAGCATCATCCGCAGGTATCCGAGTTGGTTCTGCGCGGCGGCCGAGGCGGCGGCGGCGACATCGCGGCTGGTGGTCACCTCGTACCCGGCGCCCAGGGTGGTGGCGAGGCGCCGCTGCAGGGCGCCGGTGTCCACACCGTCGGCAGCGGTCACCGCGAGTTCGGTCACGCCGCCGCCGAGGTCCAGCATCCGCTGGGCGGTGGGCAGGCTGACCAGCGCAGCGGTGCTGTCCGGCAGGCCGGGCCGGGTGCCGAAGCCGGCGATGCCGACCACCCGGCCGGCCAGCTCGCGCTCGGTTCGGACGGTGACGGGTTCGCCGACCGTGAGGCCGTACGTCTGGGCAGTGGCGGCGTCCACGACCACCTCGCCGTCGGCGGTGGGTGCGCGGCCGGCGCGCAGGACGAAGGCGCCGGCGGGGGGTTCGGTCCAGGACAGCAGCAGCGACGATCCGGCCGGGACGATCGCGGTGCCGCCGGCGCTGATCAGGCCCGAACCGCGGACCACGGCTTCGGCGGCGGCCACGCCGGGTACGGCGCGCACCCGGTCGACGGTCCGCGACGGCAACGGGTCGCGTTCCACTTCGACGCCCATGGCGGAGTCGAAGGCCGCGGCGTCGCGGACGGTGAGATCGATGCCGGCCGTGGCGGTGCGGAACTGGTCGTCCAGCACCTGCCGGGACGTGTCGGTGAGGATCAGCGTGCCGCTGACGAACGTGACACCGAGGACGACGGCGAGCATGGTGAACGCCAGGCGGGCCCGGCGCGCGAGGGTGTTCCGGAGGATGAGGCGCCACATGGTCAGTGCTCCGTTCCGGTCGCGGCCGCGTCGAGGCCGGCCATGCGGGACAGGACGCCGGCCACGGTGGGGGCGGCGAGGTCGTCGACGACGCGGCCGTCGGCGAGGAAGACGACCTGATCGGCGTACGAGGCGGCGTGCGGGTCGTGGGTGACCATCACGATCGTCTGCCCGAAGTCGTGGGCGGCCCGGCGCAGGAAATCGAGCAGCGCCTCGCCGGCCCGGGAGTCCAGGTTTCCGGTGGGTTCGTCGGCGAACACGGTCTCCGGCCGGGTCACCAGGGCCCGGGCCACGGCCACGCGCTGCTGCGGGCCGCCGGAGAGCTGTGCCGGCCGGTGGTGCAGCCGCTCGGTGAGGCCGAGGGTGGTGACCAGGCGGTCCACCCAGGCGGTGTCCGGGCGGCGGCCGGCGAGCGTGAGCGGCAGGTGGATGTTCTCCGCCGCGGTGAGGGTGGGCACCAGGTTGAAGTTCTGGAACACGAACCCGATCCGGTCGCGGCGCAGCAGCGTGCGCCGCCGCTCGGTCAACCGGCTCAGGTCGGTGTCGCCGATCAGGACCTGCCCGGCGTCGGCATTGTCCAATCCGGCCAGAATGTGCATGAGGGTGGACTTGCCGGAGCCGGACGCGCCCATGACGGCGGTGAACTGCCCGGCCGGGATGGCCAGGCTCGCGCCGTCGAGGGCGCGGACGGCGGTGTCGCCCCGGCCATAGATCTTGACGATGTCGCGCGCCTGGACGGCGAAGGTGGCCGGCGCCCGGTCGGCGCGCTGCGGCGCAGTGCTGATGCTCATCACTCCTCCTCTGTTTCGATGGCGGTCAGGCCGTACGCCGGCGGGCCGTACGCCGGCGGAGCCGGCCGTTACGGCGTAGTGCGGTCGTGGAGCGGTACGCCTCGGCGTCACGCAGCAGGTCCACGTGGCGCGCCAGCTGGTACTCGGGGAAGAAATGGGGAAGCACGACGGTCCTCCTGCGTCTCCGGTGGTTCAGTGACACGCCGAGCGTCGCGGCCGCCGCTGTCCGCCGGCTGGCCGCCGCCTGGCCACACCGGACGGCGCGGCGGACAGCCGGCCGACAGCGGGCGGCCAGCGGACCGCGCGAGGCTCGGGCCATGGCTGACGAGGTGATGGTTCCGGTGCCGGTAAACCTGTGCCGGCGCTGCGTGCGCCTGCTCAGCCGGCACATCCGCGACGTGCCGGGCGTGGTGGTCGTTCAGGTCGAGCCGGTGCGGGGACGGTTGTCCGTCACCGGTGACGTGGACGCCGCCGTGCTGCGCGCCGTCCGGGATCGGGCCGGCTTCTCCGTACCGGACGAACCACCGGTCAGGTGATGGCCGACGTGACCACGGCGCGCGCCCGTTCCGCCTCGCCGAGCTGCCCGGCGGCCTGAGCGGCCTCGGCGTACGTCGCCCACAACTGGGCCCGTGCCCACGGGAACTCGCGGTCCTCGAGCCGGTCCAGCGCCTGCCGGCAGTCGTCGGCCGCCGCGGTGGCGTCGCCCCGGGCCAGCGCCAGCCGGGCCCGGCCCCACGCCGCCCACGCCGGGTTGCGCGGGTTACGGACCCGCCGGGACACGTCGTCCGCCTCGGCCAGCTCGGCCGGCACGCCCTCGGTCAGCCCGAGGTCCAGCCGGGTGTGTGCGAGGTGCACGAGCGCGAACGCGAGCCCGTGCAGCGAGCCGCGCTCCCGGCATTCCCGCACCGCCCGCTGCAGGGCGTCCAGGGCTTCGCGGTGCCGGCCGGTCTGCCGCAACGCGACGCCCAGATGCGCCTCGACCGCGCTGCTCATCATCCGGTCACCGGCGCCACGAAACAGGTCCAGGCTGCGTCGGAACAGCCGCGCCGACGCCTCGAACTCACTGGACCGCAGGTCGATGAGCCCTTCGACGTGGTACGTCATGGCCTGCCACCAGCCGCGGTCGGTGTCGCCGAGGTCGTCGCGGCTGCGCCGGGCCAGTGCGCGGTACTCGTCGGGAGCGCCGCCGTACTGGCCCTCGAACGCCACGACCAGCCGGGACAGGGCGGCGTTGTAGCGGTCGCCGAGGGCCTCGAACAGCGCCAGGCTCTCCCGGCCCGCCGCGCGGGACTCGGCGGTCGGGTAGTACACGTGCAGCAGGGCGAGACCTTGCAGGACCCGGGCACGGGCGACGTCGGACGCACCAGGACGCTCCAGCAGGGCGGTGATCGCACGTACGCCCTCGTACCGCGGCCCGTAGTTCCAGAACATCACCAGCGCCGCGGCCAGGCGCAGGCCGGGCTCCGGCGACTCGTCGGCCTGCTCGATGCAGAAGTCGATGGCGGCGCGCAGGTTGTCCTGCTCCTCGGCGATCCGGTCCCAGGCCGGCCCGGTGAAGCGCGCCAGCGGGCCGTTCTGCTCGGCCACGGCGGTGTAGTGCGCCAGATGCCGCCGCTGGCAGTCGGTCACCTCGCCGGCGTCGTGCAGTTTCGCCCACGCGTACGCGCGGATGGTGACCAGCAACCGGAACCGTCCGGTGCTCGGGTCGGCATTGACCAGCGAGCGGTCGACCAGCCGGAACAGCAGGTCGGCGATGTCGGCGGGTCCGGTGTCGCCGAAGCCGCACACCTGCTCGGCCGCCTCCAGCGTCCATCCGCCACGGAACACGGCCAGCCGGCGCAGCAGCCGCCGCTCCGCCTCCGGCAGCAGGTCGTGACTCCAGTCGATGGTGGCGCGCAGCGTCCGGTGCCGGGCCTCGCTGCTGCGCGGCCCGGCGGTGAGCAACGCGAACCGGTCCCGCAGCCGGTCGGCGATCTCGGCCGGTGGCAGCGCCTTGGCCCGCGCCGCGGCCAGCTCGATGGCCAGCGGCATGCCGTCGAGCTGCCGGCAGATGGCGGCGACCGCCCGCGCGGCGTCGCGGTCCAGGTCCAGGCCGGGTCGTACGCTGCGGGCGCGGTCCAGGAACAAGCGGACGGCGGGCGCGGCGGCGATGTCCTCGGGGCCGGCCGACTCGTCCGGTACGGCGAGCGGGCCGACGGCGATCTGCGTCTCGCCGGCCACCGCGAGCGCCTCCCGGCTGGTGGCCAGCACCCGCACGTCGGCGGTGGCCTGCAGCACCTGGTCGACGGCGGTGGCGGCGGCATCGATCACGTGCTCGCAGTTGTCCACGATCAGCAGGGCCCGCCGGTCCCGCAGGTGCTCGGCGACCGCGGCGGTGGCCTGCGGCCCGCCTCCGGGGCTCTGCACGCCGAGCTGGGTGGCGAGCGCCTCGGCCACGTCGGCGTCCGGGTCCAGCGCGGCGAGCCGGATGATGTGCACCGTGTCGGCGATCGTCGCGTCGGCCTGGCGGGCCGTTTCCAGGGCCAGGGTGGTCTTGCCGACGCCGCCCGGGCCGGTGAGCGTGACGAGCCGGGTGGCGCGGAGCTGGTCGAGCGTGGTGCGCAGGTCGGCGTCGCGGCCGACGATCGAGGTGCGGCGCGGCGGCACGGCGACCACCGGCCCGGCCCCGGCCGGACGCTCGGGCGCCGGGGGCGGGACCGCGGCCCGGGCCGGGGGTTCGCCGGCCGGTACCTGCTGGCGCAGGATGGCCTCGGTGAGAGCCTGCAGGTCCGGTGAGGGGTCGATGCCGAGTTCGTCGGCGAGCCGTCCCCGCAGCCGCTGCGACACGGCCAGCGCGTCGGCCTGCCGCCCGGCGCGGTAGAGCGCCAGCATCAGCAGCCGGTGCAGGCGCTCCCGCAGCGGGTGATCGGCGATCAGCGCCTCCAGCTCACCCACCACCTCGGTGTGGCGGCCGGTGTCCACCAGCAGCTCCAGCCGGTCCTCCACCGCGGCGAACCGGGCTTCCTCGAGGCGGGTGCGCTCGCTGCGGGTCCACTCGGTCTCCGCCACGTCGGCCAGGGCGGGTCCGCGCCAGAGCTGCAACGCCTGGTCGTACCGGGCCAGGGCGGCGGCCCGATCGCCGGCGGCCGCGGCCGCACGCGCGGAAGCGACGGCGGCGTCGAAGCGGTGCGCGTCCACCGCCTCGGGCGGCAGCGCGAGCAGGTAGCCGGGGGCGCGGGTGGCGATCACCTCGCCGTCCAGCCCGGCCTTGGTGAGGGCGCGCCGCAGCTTCGACACCCGGCTCTGCAGGGCGTTGGCGGCGTCGGCCGGCAGTTGCTCGCCCCAGAGGGCGTCGGTCAGGGCGTCCGCGGAGACCACCCGGCCCGGCGTGATCGCCAGCCGCGCGAGCACCGCGCGGACGGATGGGGCGGGTGCCATCGAGGGACGACCGGGTGACTGGACCTCGACCGGCCCGAGCACCCGGATCACCATCTCTGACATGCCTCGCTCATGACCCGGCAATCGTACGCGGACCGGCCGGTCAGGCGATTGCCGCTGCGGGCCGGCCGGCACGGCGGCGGAGGTGATCCGGCCGGCGATGAACTCGGCGTCCGGGCCGACCCAGCCGAGGACGGCGGAGCCGCGGGTACGTTGCCACGGCGGCCTGGCCACCACCGATGATCAACGTCTGGGCGTGCATAGCGGCAGGCCGCCTGGTAGCCGGCATCGGCGAGACAGAGGTGCCGCTGGCCGAGGTGGTCGTCGGTGACGTGGTACGGGTCCGGCCGGACGCGAAGGTACCGGTCGACGGTGTGGTCACCGACGGCGTGTCCACCGTGGACGAGAGCGTCGTGACCGGGGAGAGCCTGCCGGTCGACAAGACCGCCGGAGACCGGCTGATCGGCTCCTACGCGCTGAAACCTCGCCGGGAGTACCGCCGGCGACCATGCCCACCGTCGCGGATACAGCGCCTACGTGCTGACCGTGCGCGGTTCGCATCCGGTTGGGTCCCGTAGGGTCGGAGCCCCTCGGCAGCCCCACTCGGCTGTCGCCGGGATGATCGACCAATTCGTCGACTGGCCGGCTCGCGCAACCTGCTCGGCATATCTCGACTATGGGACTGGCCGACCTTGGTCATCCTGGAACCGATCCCAGATCATACGACGTCCTTGAAATCCGGTTCTTCTACCAAAGCCTTCAATGCCCACACGGCAGCCGCGAGAACCAGAACCGTGACCGACAGTGTGGCTATAGCGGCGATGAAAGGCGAATCGCCCTGTCGGAAGAGTTGGACAATCGAGTAAACGGCGAAAGACAGAGGCATGACCAACGTGAACAAGACCAACTCGAAGTTATCGATGATGTCTCGCTTTCTAACCGCTCGGGCTCCAATCAGTTCGACCGACGCATTCGCGCTCGAGAGAAGTCCGGTCACCGGCACAGTCATGTCCAGAATCAACGATCGGCTGAGCGCGGGATACGCAAGCCTAGTGAGGGCTCTGGTCGTGTTCTGAATGAAGAGGCCATCCCGAGCGATGTTGATAATTTGAAACAGCAAGAATGACATGACGATGGGTGCGAAGTACCTCAGGAAATCAAGCTTGGCTACCTTGAACCCGAAAGCGGATGCCTCACCTAGGAGCTTTCTGTTCAGAAGTTCAAACGCGACAGCGGTCACCACCATACCGAGGAACACATTCTTGGTGCGCTTGGCTAGCTCACGAACTTGATCAAGCAATCGACCGATTATGTCCTTTGCAAATTCGGGATGATGCTCGGCAAATTCCTTGAACGCATCAAAGTGTTCTTTGGCGCTGGCTCCTGCCGGATCACTGCCTGCCATACTGGAAGTCTATTGCAGACCGTCGCAGTGCCAACACTGGGAACCGCCAGCTGAGCTAGCGCCATTTCGTCGGCCTGCTGGACCGGGCGGACGCGTCCGACGCATCCGGTTCCATGACCTGCGACACTCCGGCGCCACGCTGCTCTACGAGCAGGGCGTCGAGATCACCAAGATCCAGGGCATCCTCGGGCACAGCTCGCCCACGATCACCAAACTCGTCTACGTCGAGGTCACCAGGGAGAGCCAGCGCGCCACCGCCGACAAGCTCAGTTATCTGTTCGACGCCTGACGTTGGGGCCAGAAAGAGGGGTCAGGGCCCACCTCGAACGGTCGGCCCCGCCAGGCTGCCGTTGGAATGGACGGCGGCCTGACCGGCAAGGTGATGGCAGTCGGGGTAGTGGGCTCTTGCTCGGCACGGTTGCTGTCAGGGTTGCTGTCGCCGCAGCGCCCATGCGTCGGCTCCGGAGGAGATCTGGTGGTACAGGGTTGTACCACCTGCTGTGCGAGCGGGGATACGGTCAGGGCGTCGATACGGACTCCCTGCCCGGAGGATGGGTCATGACTGCTCTCCCCAACTCGGAGCTGACCATCGGGGAGCGGATTCAGGCGCGTCGACTGCTACGCGGTTGGAGTGTGCGGTATGCGGCCAGCAGGTCGGGCATTTCGCACGCCAGCTGGAGCAGAATCGAGCGGGGCCGGCAGGCGGCCGATAACCGGTTCATGTTGGCGGACATCGCCGCGGCGCTGGAGTGCTCGCCGGCTGATCTGGTGGGCACGCCGGTGCCGGCCGCCGACCGGGCGGCGGTGGCGGCGCAGGTGGCGGTGTACGGGATCCGTCAGGCGCTGGTGGATATCGACCTGTCGGAGCGGAGTTCCCGGTCGGCGCCACCGGCGGCCGAGCTGGCCCGCACGGTCGCGTTGGTCGATACGCTCAGGCAGGCCTGCGATTACGCCGGAGCGGGGCGGTTGGTGCCGGATCTGCTGCGGGATCTGCACGCCGCGTCAACCGGTCCGGATCGGCAGGCGGCCCTGCGGCTGCTCTGCGATACCACCGTCATGGCCTCAGGGATCGTGCGGAACCTCGGCCATCCGGCGGAGGCCTGGCTGACCGCCGAGCGGTGCCGCGATGCTGCCGAGGCCACCGAGGATCCGGTGCTGCTGGGGTATGCGGCGTACGCGCGGGCCAGTGCCGCGTTGGCCTGTGGTTCGTTTCAGCGGAGTCTGGCCGTGGCCGGCACGGCGGCCGACGACCTGCGACCGCACCTGGCGATGCACGGCGGCAGGGAGACGCTGGGCTTGCTGCTGCTGGTCTGCGCCTACGCCAGCCGGGCGCTGAAGCGGCTCGACGACAGCCGGGCCTGGTCCGGCGAGGCGGTCGAGCTGGCCGACCGGACCGGAGAGACCGAGACGATGTCGCTGTTCTTCGGCCCCACCAACGTCAACATCTGGCGCATCGGCATCGAGGTCGACGGGGGAGACCCGGCCCGCGCGGTGGACATCGCCCGCAGCACGAATCCCGCCACGATCGCGGCTGGCTGCCGGCAGGTGTTCTACTACGCCGATGTCGGCCGGGCCTACGCCCGGCTGCGTGGCAAGGACCGGGAAGCCGTCCGGTATCTGCTGACCGCCGAGCGGATCGCCCCCCAGCACGTCCACACCTCGCCGCATGCGCGGGAGACCACGCGGGCCCTGCTGGAGCGATCACGACGGGAAGCCGGTGGTGCGGAGCTGCGCGGCCTGTGCGAGCGCATGGGAGTCGGTTGACCGGCTGAAGCCACCACAAGCAAGTCCGGATCGACCCCAGCGGCAGTCGTCAGGCGGTTGATCAAATCAGTCAGGCGGGGCTTCAGTGGGACGTTGCTCGACTGCAGGCGAAACCGCGACGTCAGTGTGTAGGAGAGTATTGATGCTAATTCTTGTCGACTTCTCGTCTGACGCTGTTATTGACCCATCCCGGCTGGCGGCATTGGCCGCAGAACATGAAATCGTACTGTTCTGTACTCAAGAAGTCATGACAACCGGTGCCATCCGGCTACTGCGAACCGTTCTACCGCGGCACCAGATAGTCAATCTCCTGATAGAAGACGAGGTGTCACGTCACGAACGCGAACTGGTCGCAGAAATGCTTGAAGAAGGCAAATTGCCAGTGATCGTAAGTACGCAGGCCGGCCCAACCCCATCGTTGGACTGGCTCTGGCTTGGCGCCGATATGCACCTCGTGGTTCTTCCGGCACCGTCGGGCGCGTAATGCGGGCGCTGCTCGACACGCAACTGCATGATTTCCCAGATAGCGCGAGACGCAGGCACCTCATCCATTCTACAGGACCGGCTCCGATTATCGGCCCGGCGCGGGCCTGCGCGGCGCTGCCTTTGAATCGACGCGGGTCATGGGAACCGTGCCTCTTATCCCCAGAACGTTGCCCTCGCGGTTTCCGCTGGTCAACGCATGTATGCCTAGATCGACAAGGTTGGGAGAAGGGTGGCCGGTGCGGTGTCGCCTGTAGCGTGTGGTCCCCACGTGGTCCCCAAGGATGACGTGCCGTATGAACTCGCGAGATCTTCGTCCCGAAGTCGGACGGACAGTGATCGACACCTGACTATTTGGCTGTATGCCCTGGTCCGCGCGTTGGTGCTTGTCGGTCTGCGGAGGTTGCTCGGACCGGAAATTCCAAGATCGGCCCCCCACTCGCCCTCGCGTTGATCAAGAACGGGCAGCTCCTGCGGGTGCCGGCATCCCGTCGCGCAAGCTTCGCTCGGCCGGGCCGCGCCCGCCTGGTCCAGGTGGAGCGCCCCACCGGACGTACGACCTGGACCAGGCGGGCGCGGTCTGGTTGCCTCCGGTGCGCGATGGGACGCCGGGTCGGGCCGGGCAGCAGGTGCGTGGCCAGGGTGTGGTGTACGGGCCGCCGAAGTCGCGTCGATCCCGGCGGGTACTGACCATGCCGGCGGTGGTGGCCGAAGCGCTGCGCCAGCACCGCGAGCGGCAACGTGCCGATCGGGCCGCGGCCGGGGAGGCTTGGACGGACACTGGCCTGGTGTTCACCACGGCGGGCGGGCGGCACGTCGAGCCACGCAACCTCAACACGGCCTTCGCCCGGCTGATCGCGGGAGCTGGTGTGCGGTCGATCCGGTTCCACGACTTGCGTCACACGTGCGCGACGCTGCTGCTGTCCCGGGGCGTGTCGCCCCGGATGGTGATGGACATCCTCGGCCACTCGCAGATCGCCGTCACCATGAACACCTACGGTCATGTCATCCCGGCCATGCAACAGGAGGCGGCCGGGCACATGGACGCGGCGCTGGGCACGGGACCGGAGCCGGACGATGAGTCTTGGTGCCGTTGCTGTCGCGATTGCTGTCAGTCAGGCTAAGAACAGATCAGGCCGCATAGCGCTGTGGCTATCCGGCCTGCTCAGGTGTGGTACGCCGCGTAGGACTCGAACCTACAACCCGCGGATTAAGAGTCCGCTGCTCTGCCAGTTGAGCTAGCGGCGCTCGCTGACAACGTCGGAAACCATAGCACGCGGCCCGAATCCCCTCCCAACCGAGGGCCGTCCAGGGACACGCTGCCGAAGTTATCCACAGGGCGGACGCCGCACATTGCGTCCGTACGGCAGGATGACCCCCGCGGGACATCACGAACGGGGATCACGGATGGGCAGCAGGCGCCTGGTGGCGATCGTGGCGTCGGCGGTGCTGGCACCGCTGGCTCTGGCGGCGTGCAGTGCCGACGACAAGCCTGCCGGGGCGGGCAGCTCGCCGGCGCCGGCCGTGGCCGTGACGCCGTCGGAGGTGGCCCAGGAGGAGGTGGCCCAGGAGGAGGTGGCGCAGCAGGAGAGCACCACCGCCCTAGCGATCAGTGTCACCCCGGCCAGCGGCAAGACCGGTGTGCCGGTCAGTGCGGAGATCGGCGTCAAGGTGGCCGGCGGCACGGTACGCAGCGTCACGCTGCGCGATGGCAACGGCAAGGCGGTGCCGGGCGAGATGCGTGCGGACGGCTCGGCCTTCGTGCCGGCCAAGCCGCTCAAGACCAGGCAGCGGTACGAGGCCACGGTCGTCGCCGCGGACGCCGGCGGCACGACCAGGACGGCGACCACCTCCTTTACCACCATGGGTAAGCCCGGCCGCAAGACCGGCACCGGGCTGTACCTGTTCGACGACCACACGTACGGGGTGGCCATGCCGGTGGTGGCCGAGTTCAGCCCGGGCGTCAAACAGAAGGACCGTGCCGCCGTACAGCGGCGGATGTTCGTCAAGACCGACCCGCCGCAGCCCGGCACCTGGTCGTGGACCTCGAGTGGCACCCAGGCCTATTACCGCGCGCCGGAGTACTGGAAGCCGGGCACGCGCCTGACCGTGCGGCTCGCGCTGGAGGGCGTGCCGACCGGCGGCGGGCGGTACGGGGATCGCGACCGCTCGGCGTCGGCCATGATCGGGCGCAGCTTCGAGATGAAGATCGACAACAAGACCAAGAAGATGACCGTGCTCGAGAACGGCCGGACGCTCCGGACCATGGCGGTCAGCCTCGGCAAACGGAGTACGCCGTCGTCCAGCGGCACGATGGTGGTGATGGAGAAGAAGGTGCAGACCGTCTTCGACACCACCGACACCGACGGCGCTGAGGGGTACGTCACCGAGATCCGGTACGCGCAACGCCTGACCTGGAGTGGGCAGTACGTCCACTCGGCGCCGTGGTCGGTCCGCGCGCAGGGCCGGCGCAACGTGTCGCACGGCTGTGTCAACCTGTCGCCGTCGAACGCGCGGTGGCTGTTCGGCAAGACGCTGATCGGCGATCCGGTGACCGTCCAGGGCACCGAGGACAAGCTCGACTATGGCAATGGCTGGACGCCGTGGGACTTGAGCTGGGACCAGTTCAAGAGGGGCAGTGCGCTGCCAGTACCTGCCGAATTGGGGTGATTCCACCGCCTTCGTACGGTCGACCGATCGTGGTGTGGCCCACCCGGCACGAATCCGGGATTGGTCGACGGGGCATTCATGACGGAGGATGGGCGCCGGACGAACCCGCTGGTGAGGAGATCACGACGATGAGCGGAACACGCGCGGGCCGGGGCCGCTGGCGGCAGATCGCCGCCGCGCTGGCGGCGGGCGCTGTCCTGCTCTCCGCCGGGTGCAGCGGGGATCGGGACGCGACCTGGCGCGACGGTACGCAGGGTGACGGCGGCAGTGCCCCGTCCGCGTCGCCGGCACCGCCGCAGAGCACCGTCGCGATCACCTCCCCCGAGGCCGACGCCACCGGCGTGGAAGCGTTCACGGAGGTCAAGTACTCCTCCGAGGACCCGGGCAACACCACCGTCACCGTCGAAGACGCCGACGGCGAGAAGGTCGACGGCACGCTGGACAAGGACAACACCGTCTGGCGGCCGAAGAAGGCGCTGGCCTGGGGCGAGAAGTACACGGTGACGGTGAACGGCACCGCCGACGGCGACAAGATCGGTACGGCGAGCAGCACGTTCACGGTGATGAAGAAGCCGTCGAAGCTGGTGCGCGTGTCCAGCTTCCTGGGCGACGGGCAAACCGTGGGCGTCGGGATGCCGCTGATCATCAGGTTCGGCCGGGCCGTCCCGGAGAAGTACCGCGATGACGTGCAGCGCCGCATGCACGTCAAAGCGAACCCGGCGCAGGAGGGCATCTGGCACTGGGCCAGCCCGACCGAGGTGCGGTACCGGCCGAAGACCTTCTGGAAGCCGTACACCACGGTCTTCTACTCGGTCGACCTGGCCGGCGTGCCGATGGGCGGCGGCTGGTACGGCCGGTCCAACCTGACCGTGGATCTGAAGATCGGCCGCTCGTTCGTGATGACGGTGGACAACCGGACCAAGCGGATGACGGTCCAGCAGGACGGCAAGACGATCAAGTCGATCCCGGTGAGCCTGGGCAAGCCCAAGACGCCGTCGTCCAGCGGCACCATGGTGGTGATCGAGAAGAAGCGGCACACCGTCTTCGACACCCTGGAGGAGCTGGGCCCGGAAGAGGGCTACCGCACCAAGATCGAGTACGCGCAGCGGATCACCTGGAGCGGGCAGTTCATCCACGCGGCGCCCTGGTCGGAGGGTGTGCAGGGGCGCCGGAACGTTTCGCACGGCTGCGTCAACGTGTCGATGGCGATGGGCAAGTGGCTGTTCGACCGCACGCTGATGGGTGACCCGATCACGGTCAAGGGCACCGAGGACAAGCTCGTGAACGGCAACGGCTGGACCGACTGGAACATGAGCTGGGAGCAGTACAAGCGAGGCAGCGCGATCTAGCCGCTTTCGTCCCCATTCGCCTTCTACGCTTGGGGACGTGCTGCGCGTCGCGACTCCCTGCCTGATCCTCGTGCTGCTGGCCGGTGGCTGTTCCCGGGACGCGCCGCAGACGCCGGCTGCCACGGCGTCCCGGCCGATCCCGGCGGACCCCTCGGCGACCGAGGACGTGCCCGGTGCGGCGGCGTGCCATGCGCTGGTCGCGGCGGTGCGGGACGCAACGCTGATGAACCCCGGGGTGGTCGACGGCATCGCCACCACCGCCGGCGCGGCGGATGCACCCCTCGCGGACGCGGCGGAGCGGCTGGCTGAGGCATACCGGGCGGCGATGGCGGCCCGCGGTACGGACCAGGAGCCCGACCTGGTGGCCGCGGTGAGCGTGGCCGGCGCCGACATGACCCAGGTGTGCACGGACAGCGGGTTGGAGACGGTCGGCTGAAAACAGTCAGGCCCGGTCAGGTGACCGGGCCTGGTGCTAGCCGTTTGCCAGATGGGGTGATCGACGGGACTCGAACCCGCGACCCCCGGGACCACAACCCGGTGCTCTACCAGCTGAGCTACGACCACCATTGCCGCCGTACGCGGAATCGCTTCCCGTGGCGCCGGACAATCATAGCCACATTGCCGGCGGCGTCGTCGAGCGGGTTCCGGCGCGGCGCGGTTCGGCGCGGCCGGTCAGAGGTCGGCGGCGATGGCCTTGGCTTGATCGACGTCGGGGCCGGGCTGCGGGACGAACACCGTACGGCGGTAGTACTCCAGCTCACGGATGCTCTCCCGGATGTCGGCCAGCGCCCGGTGCGCCAGCCCTTTGGCGGGTTGCCCGAAGTACACGCGGGGGTACCAGCGCCGGCACAACTCCTTGATCGAGGACACGTCGATCATCCGGTAGTGCAGGTACGAGTCGAGCGCCGGCATGTCGCGAGCCAGGAAACCGCGGTCGGTGGCGATCGAATTGCCGCACAACGGTGCGGTGCGCGGGGTCGGAACGAACTCCTTGACGTACGCCATGACGATCTCCTCCGCCTCGGCCATGGAGATGGTGGAACGGCGTACCTCGTCGGTCAGGCCCGACTTCGCGTGCATGTCGCGGACGATCTCCGGCATCGCGTCCAGCGCCGCGTCATCGGCGTGGATGACCAGGTCGACACCCTCGCCGAGAATATTGAGCTCCGGATCGGTCACCAGCGCGGCCACCTCGATCAGCTTGTCCTTGCCGAGGTCGAGACCGGTCATCTCGCAATCGATCCACACCAGAAGATCCGCCACTCGATCAGCCTACGCGCAGGTCGATCGTGTGCGGACGGGTCCCGCAGAGCTACCCGTCCGGGCCGCGCGGTGTTGTTATGTCCGGTTTCCGGCAGGGACTTCCCAGATCGCGCCTTGTAGGACTAAACTGTGCTTAACGGACGAAGCCCCCCTTCGGTTACTCCGTTCCCCCCGGTAAAGGGCCTCCCGCGTCGGCAGCGCGGGAGGCCTTCGGGTGTTCGCAGCACGAAGGGCCGCCCCTTGGCGGGAACGGCCCTCGGTGGTGGGTGTGTCAGCCCTCGGACGGCTTGGTCTTCTTGGTGGACTCCTTGTCGGTGCGCCGCTTGCGGCGGGCTGGTGACATGCCGGCCAGGAGCTTGGCGGCCTCGGCCTGGTAGCCGGACAGCCGCATGTCCTCGGCCGGCTTCGGGGCTTCGTCTCGCTTCTCGCCCGCGTTCCGCTGCGCGCCTGCGTTGGAAGCCTCGCCTGCGTCCTGCTTCTGGCCAGCGTTCCGCTGCCCCGTCGCGTCGCGCTGTTCCCCCACCTCGGCCGCGTTCCGCTTGTCGCTTACCGCCGGCTCAGGAGCTGCGTCGACGTTTGCGGCTGCGTGCGTCACTTCCGGTGCGTCAGCCTTCGCTGGCGCGTCCGCTTTCGGAGTGGGATCCGGCTTGGCGGCCGCGTCGGCCTCCGCTGGCGCGTCCGCCTTCGGAGTGGAATCCGGCGTGGCGGCTGGATGCGACTTCGTGGCCGTGGAGCGCTGCTCCGCGATGTGGGTGTCGGTCTTGAGTGTTGTGGCTGTCCGGTTCGTTGTCGTCGGTTCGGGAGCGGACAGCCGGGGGGTGCGGCTGGTAGCGGCACCGGTGTCCGGGCGAGCGGGGGCCGCGCCAGCTCCCGGACGGCCTTGCTCCGGTGCAGTCAGACGGTCCGAGGTCGCCGGGCCGGTCGGAACGGCCGCGGCGGCAGGAACAGCCCCAGCGGCAGGAACAGCCGCGGCGCCGGGTGCCTCTGCAGGTCGAGCCGAAGGCGCCTGCGTGGGCGGCGCCTCTGCCGGCCGGCCTGCGAGTGCCCGCGTCACCGGCCGAACCGTCGGTGCCTCCGTGGCCGATCCCTGCGCCAGCCGACCTGCGGGTGCCTCCGTGGCCGATTCCTGCGCCGGCCGACCTGCGGGTGCCTCCGCTGACGATCGAGCCGCCGGCGCCTGCCCGGCGGAACGAGCAGCATCCGCCTCCTCGAGCCGACCAGCGGGCGACTCGGTGGCCGGGCGGGCAGCGGGCGCCTGCCCGGCAGGACGAGCAGCCGGCGCCTCCCCGACCCGACCAACGGGCGACCCCGCAACCGGGCGAGCAGCAGGCGTTTGCCCGGCGGGACGACCGGACCGGCCGGGCGCTGCCGGTTCTGCGGCCGGATGCGCGGGCTCGGGTGTCGGCCGAACCGGAACCGGCCGCGCAATCGGACGGGTTTCAGTCCGTTCCGCGGCGGCGGGAGCCGGAGTTGACGCCGCAGCCGGCCGGGCCGAGGAGGATTCCGTAGCCGGGCGGGTGGCGGTCAGGTCCGCGCCGGCGCGCGCCGGCTCGGGTGTCGGCCGTGCCGGGATGGGTTCCGCGGCCGGGCTGGACTCACCGGCGGAGCGTGCCGGTGTGGTGGGCCGGGCCGGGCTGGTCGGGCGGGCCGGCGAAGGGACGGTCGGGCGGGGCTGCG
>DASSAL010000097.1:0-14521 GCA_035685405.1 Actinoplanes sp.
CATCCTCACCGGGCGCGGCTCCCGCGAGCTGCTGCGCGAGGTGGCGACCGCCGCCGCGCTGCTGGTCGAGGTGGTCCGGCTGCGGATCGAGTTGTCCGGCGCGCTGCGCGAGGTGGAGTCCAGCCGGGCCCGGCTGTTGTCCGTCTCCTACGCCGAACGCCGCCGCCTGGAACGGGATCTGCACGACGGCGCGCAGCAGCGGCTGGTGGCGCTGGGCATGCGACTGCGGCTGGGCCAGCGGCACCTGGCCGACGGCACCACCGACGTAGCGGGGCTGATCGACGAGTCGGTCGCCGAGCTGGGCACCGCGGTCGCCGAGTTGCGGCAGATCGCGCACGGTCTGCGACCGGCCAGCCTGGACGACGGGTTGCACGCCGCGCTGTCCGGGATGACCCGGTCGCTGCCGCTCACCGTGCGGCTGCACCTTGATCCGGACACGCTGCCGGACGACCTGGCCACCACCGCCTACTACGTGGCCTGCGAGGCGCTGACCAACGCGGCCAGACACGCCGGCGCCGGCGAGGTGGCGGTGCGGGTGGCCCGGGAGGAGGCGACAGTGCGGATCCGGGTGGAGGACGACGGATGCGGCGGCGCCACCGTACTGCCCGGGTCGGGGCTGGCCGGGCTCACCGACCGGGTGGCCGCGGCCGGCGGCGGCCTGACCGTTACCAGCCCGCGGGGGCGTGGCACGGTGCTCGAGGCGGTGCTGCCGTGCGCATCGTGATCGGCGAGGACTCCGCGCTGTTCCGGGAAGGGCTGGCCGGTCTGCTCGCCGACGCCGGTCATCAGGTCGTCGCCAAGGCGGCCGACGCGCCGGCGCTGCTGGCCGCGGTGGACGAGACGGAACCGGACCTGGCGGTGATCGACATCCGGATGCCGCCGGACCACACCGACGACGGCGCGCGGGCCGCCCGGGCGATCCGCGAACGCCATCCGGATCTCGGCATCGTGCTGCTCTCCCAGCACATCGAGACCCGGCACTCGGTGGACCTGGTCAGCCGCGGGCGGTTCGGTTACCTGCTCAAGGACCGGGTGCTGGACGTGGACGACTTCCTGGACGCGATCCGCCGGGTGGCGGCCGGCGGCTCGGCGCTGGACCCGGAGGTGGTCGGCCGGCTGATCGGCGTCCACCGCACCGGCGATCCGCTGGCCACCCTCACCCCACGGGAACGCGAGGTGCTGGCGGCGATGGCCGAAGGCCGGACCAACGTGGGTATCGCCCGCAGGCTCTGGCTGACCGAGCGCACGGTGGAGACGCACATCGGCTCGATCATGGCCAAGCTCGGCCTGGCCGCCGACGGGGAGAGCCACCGGCGGGTGCAGGCGGTGCTGGTCTTCCTGCGCTCAACCTCAACCTCAACCTCAGGTTGAGCCTCACTCTCCCCGTGAGGTTGAGGCTTCCCGGTCAGGCTGGCCAGCAGCGTGCCCACCGCTTACGTTACCGACACCGGGACTTGCCCGGGCACCTCGCGATGGAGCCGCTCAATGACCTCTCCCGACCACGCCGCGCTGCTCAAGACCCTGGATCTGCCGGCCAAGGTGGCGCTGCTGACCGGGGCGACCACGTTCACACTGGCGCCGCAGGAGTCGATCGGCCTGCACGAGCTGCGCCTGTCGGACGGCCCGACCGGGGTGCGCGGGCTGAAGTTCACCGGCGGCCGGGTGGTGGCGTTGTTCCCGAACGCCACCCTGCTCGCCTCGGCCTGGAACGAGGACACCGCGTACGAGGTGGGCCGGCTGCTCGCCGAGGAGGCGATGGCCCAGCGCATCCACGTGGTGCTCGGGCCGACCATCAACCTGCACCGCACCCCGCTGGGCGGCCGGCTGTTCGAGGCGTACTCGGAGGATCCGCTGCTCACCGGCAAGCTGGCCGCGGCGTACGTGCGCGGCATGCAGGACCAGCGGGTCGGCGCGTGCGTCAAGCACCTGGTGGCCAACGAATCGGAGACCGACCGGAACACGGTGAACAGCGTGGTCGACGAGACCACGCTGCGGGAGCTGTACCTGCTGCCGTTCGAGATCGCGGTCGCGGACTCGGACCCGTGGTCCATGATGGCGGCGTACAACGACGTGAACGGCGTGCCCGCGACCGAGCACCAGCACGTGAACAACGAGGTGGTCAAGGGCGAGTGGGGATATCGCGGCCTGATCATGTCGGACTGGTTCGCCACCAAGACCGCGGCGCCCGCCGCCAACGGTGGCCTCGACCTGGTCATGCCCGGGCCGGACGGGCCCTGGGGCGAGGCGCTGGTGGCCGCGGTCCGGTCCGGCCAGGTGGACGAGGCGGTGATCGACGACCACCTGGCCCGGCTGCTGTTGCTCGCCGAGCGGACCGGCGCCCTCGGCGAGCCGCGCGGCTATCCGGCCGAGCTGCCCGCCCCGGACGGCCCGGAACGCCGCGAACAGCTGACCCGGCTGGCCGCCCAGGGTTTCACCGTGCTGACGAACGACGGGCCGGTGCTGCCGCTGTCCCGGCAGCGGACCGTGGCGCTGATCGGCCGGCATGCGGTACAGACCATCACCATGGGCGGCGGGTCGGCCCAGGTGAGCCCGCCGCACCAGGTCAGCGTCGCGGACGGCCTGACCGCGCTGCTCGGCGACCGGGTGACCGTGGTGGACGGCGTCGAGGTGCGCACCCGCCCGGCCCCGGCCCGCGGCGGTTTCCTCACCGACCCGGTGACCGGGGAGCCCGGCATCCGGGTCACGCTGTCCGACGCCGCAGGCACCGAGCTGGAGCAGCGGCACGCCGCCGGTGCCACCACCATGGTCGGCATGGATGACGACTTCACCGGCACCGTCGCCACCGTGCGGCTGCGCGGCACGATCAATGCTGCCGGCCCGGTGGAGCTGGGCGGCCTGGGCGTCGGCGACTGGGCGATCCGGGCCGGCGACACTGCGCTGGCTTACAGCCTGTCGGTGTCCGGCAGCAACATGGGTGAGGAGATCCTGGCGCCGCCGACCCGGACCGACGTGGTCGAGGTGGCCGAGGGCACGGTGCTGGAGGCGACGGTGACCATGCGGACCGGCAGCGGCATCGCCCAGCTCGGTCTGGTCGCCCACCGCGCGGCCCGGGCGGCGGCGGAGGTGATCGACGACGCGGTCCGGGCCGCGGCCGCCGCCGACGTGGCCGTGGTGGTCGTGGGCCTGACCGAGGAACAGGAGACCGAGTCGGTGGACAAGACCACGCTGGCCCTGCCCGGCGCGCAGGACGCGATGGTCGAGGCGGTTGCCGGGGCGGCCGTCCGGACCGTGGTGGTGGTCAACGCCGCAACGCCGGTGCTGATGCCGTGGCTGCCCCGGGTGGACGCGGTGCTCTGGGCCGGGTTGCCCGGCCAGGAGGGCGGTCACGCGGTCGCCGCAGCGCTGCTCGGCGACATCGAACCGGCCGGCCGGCTGGTGACCACGTTCCCGGCCGGTGACGGGCAGGCGCCGGCCTGGTCGGTCAGCCCGGTGGACGGCCGGCTGGTATACGAGGAGGGCACGTACATCGGCTACCGCGGCCACTTCGCCGGCCGGGCGCCGGAGCCGATGTTCTGGTTCGGTCACGGGCTGGGCTACAGCACCTGGGAGTACGCCGACGCCGCGCTGGTCACCGGGGACCCCCCCGGTGTGACGGTGACCGTGTCGAACACCGGCCGGCGGGAGAGCCGCGAGGTGGTCCAGGTCTACTTCGCGCCGGCCGAGCGGGATCAGCCGGTCCGGCTGGTCGGCTGGACCGCGGTGACCGTGGCGGCCGGCGAGTCGGCCCGGGTCACCGTACCCACCGACGGCCGGATGTGGCGCCGGTGGGACGAGCGCACCGACGGCTGGGGCCGCCTCGGCCCGGGCGGCGAGTTGCTGATCGCCCGGGGACTCGGCGACATCCGCGTCACCCTCCCGGTCAGCACGGGGAGTTCCAGTGCAGGATGACCCGGTCCACCTCGTGTTCGAAGCCCAGTGCGGACACCGTTCCGGTGTCCAGCCGCAACAACATCCCGTCCCGGGCCGGCAGGTTTACCCACCGGGCACCACAGACCCGGAGCGAGTGCCCGTGCGCGATCAGCGCCACGTCACCCTCGGCGAGCAGCTCCGCGGCGCGGTCCAGCACCCGGTCCAGCCGCGCGGCCACCTGCTCCGGTGACTCGCCGTCCGGGCAGCCGTCGGTCCACAACGACCAGTCCGGCCGGGTGGTGCGGATCTCCCGGGTGGTGATGCCCTCGTACGCGCCGTAGTTCCACTCGGCCAGATCCTCGGTCACCTCGGTGACGGCCAGCCCGGCCAGCTCCGCCGTGCGCACCGCCCGACGGCGCGGGCTGGACAGCACCGCGGCGAACTCCCGGCCGCCCAGCCGGTGACCGGCCGCGCGGGCCTGGTCCTCCCCCACCGCGGTCAGGTCGAGGTCGGTGTACGAGGTGTGCCTGCCGTTCGCACTCCACTCGGTCTGCCCGTGCCGCATCAGCACGATCTCGGCCATGACGGCCCCCTACCGGGCCGCCAGCGCGTGCCGGTCGGCACGCCGCACCGAGCCGCAGTTCGTGCACTGCACCGCATAGCTGGCCGGCTTGACCGGGAACAGCGGGATGAAGAACAGGCTGAACCGGGTGCTCCGGCGGAACAGCACCTGGGCCGCCGGCACCCCGCAGATCTCACAGGGCCGCACCTGCGAGCCGATCCGCTTGTCGCTGGACTTGAAACCGAAGATGAGGAACACGGGGTCAACGCTAACGGCCGGGCGCGGCAATTGCCCGGCGGAGCGGCGCGATCCATCGGCGCAGGCCGGCCAGGCCGCCCGGCGCCAAGTACACGGCCAGCACGAACAGCGTGCCGAGCACGAACAGCGGCTGGCCGAGCGGCCCGGGCAGCTGCCCGCCGACCCGGGTCAGCCGCTGGTCCAGGTAGGCGTACAGGATCCCGCCGGCCAGCGCGCCCCACCGGGTGCCGGCGCCGCTGAGCACCGCCATCACGATCAGCGACAGGGTCAGGTCGGCCGACGCCAGATGCGGCGCGGCGCCGCCGACCACCAGCGTGCAGGTGGCGCCGCCCAGGCCGGCCAGGGTGCCGGAGACCACGAAGGCCAGCAGCTTCACCCGGTACGGCGAGAGCCCGGCCACCGCGATCCGCCGCTCGTCGTCGCGCAACCCGGTCAGCACCCGGCCCCGGTTCACGGTGATCCAGCCGACCTGGGCGAAGGCCAGCGTCACCATGGCGAACGCGATCCCGGCGACCCGCAGCGCGACGTCACAGGCCGCGTACGTCACCGCCAAACACGGCCTGGAAGGGCTGTCCAAGGTGACGGCGCTGGAGGGCGCGGCGCACGGGGTGACCTCCAACTGCGTGGACCCGGCGTTCGTCCGGACCCCGCTGGTCGAGGGACAGATCGCCGATCAGGCCGCGGCGCACGGCATCCCGGCGGCGGAGGTGGTCGAGCAGGTCATGCTGGACCGGGCGGCGATCAAGCGGCCGATCGAGCCGGACGAGGTGGCCGAGCTGGTGGCCTACCTGTGCACGTCGGCGATCACCGGCGCGTCGCTGCCGATTGACGGCGGCTGGACCGCGCATTGACGATGCCCACCATGTCCGCCGCGTTGGAATACCTGGAGCTGCTGGCCCGTGAGGCGGCACCGGTGGAGTTCGAGCGCCCGCTGATCGCCGCCCGGCTTCGTCGACCGTACGCCCGGCCCACTGATCCGGTACGACACCCGCCGCGGCACCGCGCTGGTCGGCACCCTGGAGGCGTACTTCGGCGCGGGTGCCAGCCCGGCGCGGGCCGCCGAGGTGCTGCACGTGCACGTCAACACGGTGACCCAGCGGCTGGACCGGATCGCCCGGGTGATCGGCGCCGACTGGCACGATCCGCAACGGTCCCTGGACCTGCACCTGGCCCTCCGGCTGCACCGGTTGCGCGGCCCGCTCGGGACCGGCTGAGGGAGGGACGGCGATGGACGAGTTCGACGCGCGCATCGCTTCCCGGGCCGGCGCGATCCTACTGGGTCGCGATGGTGATGCACCGCCGCAGCTCGGCCACCGCCTCCGCCGGTCCCTGCACCGTCGCGGGGCTGGGCTCGCCGGGCGTTTCCCGGGCCCACAGCCAGCGCAACACGGCCGCCGGCGGCCCGCTCACCGTCACGTCAACCGGGCCCTCGCCCGCGCCGTCGGCAACGGTGAACTCTCCCGGGCCGGTCCGTACCTGCCATGCGGCGCCGTCGGCCCGCAGCCGGAACGCCCGCCCGGGTGAGCCGGCCAGCGCCTCGGTGAAGTAGCTGGCCCACTCCCGGACGCCGTACACCACGAAGACCTTCAGCAACTCGTCGATGCCGTCCACGGCCAGGTCGTCCGGGACGTTCGCCACCGGCACGCCGGCGCCCAGCTCACCGTCGATCCGGTGGATCACCGTCTCCTGCGCCATCCGCCGATACCAGAACCCGACCGTCTGATCCGGCTGGTACCACGTTCCACCCGGCTCGCCCGGCTTGCGCCGGCCGAACTCGGCCAGCAGCTCCGCGTACGCCCGGTCCAGCAACGGCAGCGGCTCCTCGGCGTCCAGCCCGGGCGGCGGCCAGTCCGGCTCGGCGCCCTCGCGCATCGCCAGCACCTTGTGCAGATACACCCCGCCGACGTGTCGGATGAGGTCGGCCAGCGTCCAGCCGGGACAGCTCGGCACCGGCGCGGCGGGATCCATCTGCACGACCTCGCGCAGCCGGCGGAAGTCGGCGTCCAGGCACTCGAGATAGCGGGAATTTTCCATGCCGACCAGCAAACCACACCCGGGTCGGCGCGGCGCTGGCCTCGAACCACCGTCCGGACGGCGCGGCCTACTCCGCGCCGCTGCCGGCCAGCAGATCCTCGAAGGAGGTCGTCAGCGCGAACGGGTCGGCCACGGTGGCCGGGTCCCGGCGGGCCACCTCGCGGGCCAGTTCGTCGGCGGCGCGCAGGACGCGCCCGCGCAGCTGTCCCTCGGCGTCGTCGCCGCCCCAGTCCTCCGGCGCGGCGAACACCGCGGTGGGCAGGGTGACAGCGTGCAGGTGGGCGAACAGCGGCCGCAGCGCGTGCTCCAGCGCCAGCGAGTGCCGGGCGGTGCCACCGGTCGCGGCCAGCAGCACCGGCTTGTCGGCCAGCGCGCCGTCGTCCAGGACGTCGAAGAACGACTTGAACAGGCCGCTGTACGACGCGGTGAACACCGGGCTGACGGCGATCAGCCCGTCCGCGGCGGCCACCGCGTCCAGGGCGTCGCGCAGGGCGGCCGGCGCGAACCCGGTGAGCAGGTGGTTGGTGATGTCGTGGGCGAGGTCGCGCAGCTCCAGGACGCGCGCCTCGAGCTGGACACCCAGCGATCCGGCGGCGTCCACCGCCGCCGCGGACAGCCGGTCCGCGAGCAGGCGGGTGGACGAGGGCTGGCTCAGTCCCGCGGTGACGATGACGAGAGAGCGCTGGGTCATGATGCCGCCTTGGCGAGACGAAGGGACTCGTGGGTGGGCGCCTCGGGCACGTGCGCCGGCTTCAGCGCGGCGAACTCCTTGCGCAGCACCGGCACGACCTCTTCGCCGAGGATGTCGATCTGCTCCAGCACCGTCTTCAGCGGCAGGCCGGCGTGGTCCATCAGGAAGAGCTGCCGCTGGTAGTCGCCGACGTAGTCGCGGAAGCCGAGCGTCCGGTCGATCACCTGCTGGGGGCTGCCCACGGTCAGCGGCGTCTCGGCGGTGAACTCCTCCAGCGACGGGCCGTGGCCGTACACCGGGGCGTTGTCGAAGTACGGGCGGAACTCCTTCACCGCGTCCTGCGAGTTCTTGCGCATGAACACCTGACCGCCGAGGCCGACGATGGCCTGGTCCTCGCTGCCGTGGCCGTAGTGGGCGAACCGCTGGCGGTACAGCCCGACCATCCGCTGGGTGTGCGACGCGGGCCAGAAGATGTGGTTGGCGAAGAAGCCGTCGCCGTAGTACGCGGCCTGTTCGGCGATCTCCGGGCTGCGGATCGAGCCGTGCCAGACGAACGGCGGGATACCGTCCAGCGGGCGCGGGGTCGAGGTGAACGACTGCAGCGGCGTCCGGTACTTGCCCTTCCAGTCCACCACGTGCTCGCGCCAGAGCCGGTGCAGCAGCGCGTAGTTCTCGATGGCGAGCGGGATGCCGGCCCGGATGTCCTTGCCGAACCACGGGTAGACCGGTCCGGTGTTGCCGCGGCCCATCATCAGGTCGACCCGGCCGTCAGACAGGTGCTGCAGCATCGCGTAGTCCTCGGCGATCTTCACCGGGTCGTTGGTGGTGATCAGTGTGGTCGCGGTGCTGAGCAGCAGCTTGTCGGTCTGTGCCGCGATGTAGCCGAGCATGGTGGTCGGCGACGAGGGCACGAACGGCTCGTTGTGGTGCTCGCCGGTGGCGAAGACGTCGAGCCCGACCTCCTCGGCCTTCTTGGCGATCGTCACCATCGCCTTGATCCGCTCGTGTTCGGTCGGCACCCGCCCGTTCGTGGGGTCGGGCGTGACGTCGCCAACCGTGAAGATCCCGAACTGCATGCCGCTTCTCCTGAGCTGTCGGTCTGCTGTCACCCGGTGCAACATCCGAACCTGCTCGCTTATTTCAGTTTTGAACCACTCCGCAAACCGCCCCGACGATCTTGGAGTTGTGGTGACCCGCAAAGCCGCTAAACGGATGAATGGGCAGCCACGACTCCAAGATCGGCGGGGACTTAGGCCGGGTCGTAGGCGACGTTGGGGCGGAGCCAGCGCTCGACCTCGGCGATGGGGAGGCGGCGGCGGATGGCGTAGTCCTCGATCTGGTCCCGGCCGAGCCGGCCGACGGTGAAGTACCGGGACTGCGGGTGGGCGAAGATCAGGCCACTGACCGCGGCGGCCGGCGTCATCGCGTACGACTCGGTCAGGCTGACCCCGATGGCGTCGGTGCCGAGCAGCTCGAACAGGTCCTTCTTCTCGCTGTGGTCGGGACTGGCCGGGTAGCCCAGCGCCGGCCGGATGCCGCGGAACCGCTCGGCGTGCAGGTCCTCGATCGCCGGGTCGGCGTCCGGCTCGAACCATTCCCGGCGGGCTCGCAGGTGCAGGTGCTCGGCGAACGCCTCGGCCAGCCGGTCGGCCAGCGCCTTGACCATGATGGCCCGGTAGTCGTCGTGCTCGGCCTCGTATCGCGCGGCCAGCGCCTCGGCGCCGTGGATGGCGACCGCGAAGCCGCCCAGGTGGTCGCCGGCCGGCGCGATGTAGTCGGCCAGGCAGCGGTTGGCACGGCCGTACGGCTTGCGGGTCTGCTGGCGCAGCATGGGGAACCGGGTACCGCCGGCCAGCACGATGTCGTCGCCCTCGCGGTGCGCCGGCCAGAAGCCGTACAACCCGCGCGCGGTGAACGAGCCGTCGGCGATGATCCGGTCGAGCAGGGCGTTGGCGTCGTCGAACAGCTCGCGGGCCACCGGCTGCTCCAGGATCGCCGGGTACTTGCCCTTGAGCTCCCAGGCCAGGAACAGGAACTGCCAGTCGATCATCGCACGGAGGTCGGCGATGGCCGGCTCCACCGTGCGTACGCCGGTGAAGTCCGGCGTGGACAGGTCACCGAAGTCGACGGCCTCACGGTTGGCGCGGGCCTCCGCCAGGGACAGCAGCGGCTGGCTGTGCCGGCCCGCGTGCTGCTCGCGCAGGCGCTGCTGCTCGGCCCGGTTCGCCTCGTCCAGGTCCCGCGCCCGGCCCGGGTCGAGCAGGTCGGAGACCACGCCGACCACCCGGGACGCGTCCAGCACGTGCACCGTCGGTCCGTCGTACGCCGGCGCGATCCGCACCGCGGTGTGCTGCCGCGACGTGGTCGCCCCGCCGATCAGCAACGGCAGGTCCATGCCGCGCCGCTGCATCTCCGCACCGACCGCGACCATCTCGTCCAGCGACGGGGTGATCAGGCCGGACAGGCCGATCGCGTCGGCCTGCTCGGCCACCGCGGTGTCCAGGATCTTGGCGGCCGGCACCATCACGCCGAGGTCGATCACCTCGTAGTTGTTGCAGCCGCGCACCACGCCGACGATGTTCTTGCCGATGTCGTGCACGTCGCCCTTGACCGTGGCCAGCACGACCTTGCCCTGGCCGCGGCCGGACATCTTCTCCTTCTCCATGTACGGCTCCAGGTAGGCCACCGAGCGCTTCATCACCCGCGCGCTCTTGACCACCTGCGGCAGGAACATCTTGCCGGAGCCGAACAGGTCGCCGACCACCTTCATGCCGTCCATCAGCGGGCCCTCGATCACGTCGAGCGGCCGGTCGAGCAGTTGGCGGGCCTCCTCGGTGTCCGCCTCGACGTAGTCGACGATGCCGTGCACCAGCGCGTGCTTCAGGCGTTCCCGGACGCATTCCGAACGCCAGGACAGGTCCACCGCGCGCTTGGTGCCCGAGCCGGTCACCGTGGAAGCGAAGGTGACCAGCCGGTCGGTCGCGTCCGGGCGCCGGTCGAACAGCACGTCCTCGACCAGTTCCAGCAGGTCGGCCGGGATGTCCTGGTAGACGGCCAGCTGGCCGGCGTTGACGATGCCCATGTCCAGGCCGGCCCGCACCGCGTGCAGCAGGAACGCGGAGTGCATGGCCTCACGGACCACGTCGTTGCCCCGGAAGGCGAACGACAGATTGGAGATGCCACCACTGGTACGAGCGCCCGGGCACCGCTGCTTGATCAGCGGCAGCGCGTCGATGAACGCCTTGGCGTACCCGTTGTGCTCGGCGATGCCGGTCGCCACCGCGAGCACGTTCGGGTCGAAGATGATGTCGGTCGGGTCAAATCCCGCCCCCACCAGCAGGTCATAGGCACGCCCGCAAATGGCGACCTTGCGCTCGGTGGTGTCCGCCTGGCCCTGCTCGTCGAAGGCCATCACGACCACGCCGGCGCCATAGTTCCGGATCTTGCGGGCCTGGGACAGGAAGAGGTCCTCGCCCTCCTTCAGGCTGATCGAGTTGACCACACCCTTGCCCTGGACGCACTTGAGCCCGGCCTCGAGCACGCTCCACCGGGAGCTGTCGATCATCACCGGGATCCGGGCCACCTCCGGCTCGGTGGCGATCAGGTTGAGGAACGTGGTCATCGCCCGCTCGCTGTCCAGCAGGTCGGCGTCCATGTTCACGTCGAGCAGGTTGGCGCCGCCGCGAACCTGGTCCAGGGCGACGTCGACGGCGGCCTGGAAGTCGCCGGCCTCGATCAGCCGGCGGAACTTCGCCGAGCCGGTGACGTTGGTGCGCTCGCCGATCATCACGAACCCGGTGTCCGGGCCGATCTCGAACGGCTCCAGGCCGCTGAACCGGGTGGTGGCCGGCCTCGGCCGGACCACCCGTGGCGCCGCCCCGCGGACCGCCTCGGCGATCCTGGCGATGTGCGGCGGGGTGGTGCCGCAGCAGCCGCCGACGATGTTGACCATGCCGTCGGCGGCGAACCCGGCCAGCAGCCCGGCGGTCTCCTCCGGGGTCTCGTCGTATCCGCCGAACGCGTTCGGCAGGCCGGCGTTGGGATGCGAGGCGACGTACGTGCCGGCCAGCCGGGCCAGGTCGGCGACGTGCGGGCGCATCTCGGCCGCGCCCAGCGAGCAGTTCACGCCGACCACGAGCGGTTCGGCCCGCTCGATGGACCGCCAGAACGCCTCCACGGTCTGCCCGGACAGCGTCCGGCCGGACAGGTCGACGATGGTCACCGAGATCCACAGCGGCAACTGCGGCGCGACCTCGCGCGCGGCGGCGACGGCGGCCTTGGCGTTCAGCGTGTCGAAGATCGTCTCGATCAGCAGCAGGTCGACGCCACCCGAGGACAATGCCGATATCTGCTCGGCGTACGCGGCCTTCACCTGGTCGAACGTGACCGTGCGGTAGGCCGGGTCGTCGACCCGCGGTGACAGCGAAAGGGTGACGTTGAGCGGACCGACTGAGCCGGCCACGAACCGGCCGCCCGCTTCGTCGGCAGCCTGGCGGGCCAGTTGGGCGCCGCGCAGGTTCATCTCGCGCACCAGCGGCTCCAGGCCGTAGTCGGCCTGGGCGATGCTGGTCGCGGTGAACGTGTTGGTGGTGGTGATGTCGGCGCCGGCCGCGAGGTATCGCCGGTGGACGTCGAGGATCACGTCCGGCCGGGTGACGTTCAGCAGGTCGGGGTCGCCGGTGACGTCCTTGGGGTGGTCGTCGCCGATGATGTCGCCGCGGTAATCGGCCGGCACGAGCTTCGCGTCCTGCAGCATCGTGCCCCAGGCGCCGTCGAGCACCAGCACGCGCTCGCTCATCAACTGTTTCAGTGCTGCCCGGACGTCCCGCACACCGATCACCTCCGCGTCATCCCCGGAGGCGCCCTTGAGTCCGGCGGAACCACAGCCGAGCGTGGCGGGCAGATGCCCGTTGCAGCGCCTCTCGGCTGGTCGACAAGGTTACCCGACCCAGTCCCCGGCAGTCACTCTCCGGTAGTACGCCCGAGCCTGGTCGAGCACGTCCACCAGGTCCTTCCGTTGTCCGGCATGTGAGAACCGCCCGTGCTCGGCGGCCAGCGCCTCCAGCCGGTCCAGGTATTCCAGGCACCAGCGGGCGTCCCGTGCGCGCGCCACCCGGCGGCCGTCGACGTCGACGTACACGGCGGTGGTGTGAGCGAAGACACTCGCGTCGAGGACCCGCTCGTCGGCCGGGCCCCGGGCCACCGCGGCGATCCAGGTCGGCCCGTCCACCTGCACCTCGTCGCCGGTGATCTCCCCGTCCGGGCCGACCAGCGTGGCCGGGACGGTGCACCGCAGGTCGACCCGCAGCCGGTCACCCTCGGCGCGGTTCAGCACCGTGCCGGGGCCGGCGCCGTCCACGGTGAGGGACAGCCACGGGCCGTTGGTGACCACCGTACGGCCGGCCCGGATCGCGTCCTGGAACGCCGGCACGGACAGCGGCTCGTCGCCCAGGTGGGCGTACACCCGGCCCCAGCCGGGCGGGTTGGAGGCGGTGCCGGGCCCGTGCGAGAAGGACAGGAACACGTCGGTGCCGGCGGTGGCGGCCAGCCGGATCCCGCAGGACAGCAGCCGGTGGTAGAGGAACACCGCGCCCTCGTCGTTGAACGGCGAGATCAGGTCGATCGAGTCGACCAGGCCGAGCGCCGCGTCGGCGACCAGTTCCCGGGCCTCCACCGAGCGCGGCTCGGCGAAGAACCGGTCGGTGGACCAGTCCGGGAAATCGGTGTACGCGGGGTGCGGGTAGCCCACCGTGGCACCCAGGGCGCGCAGCTCCGTACAGGCCACCGTGTTCGGCGGCCAGTCGTCCGGCGCGTCGGAGATCTCGTGCCCGGCGTGGAACCGCTGCGGCACCCCGGACGGGCCCAGCGCGTGCAGGTGCCCGAGCAGGTCGTTGCGGTACTCGACGCCCATCCGGGCGCCCGGCCAGAGGTCCTCGCCGGCAGTCGCCGCCAGCAGCTCCCGGTCGTAGATGGTCGACGTGGCCAGGTTGGCGGCCAGCAGGTTCATCAGGTGCAGGCCCTCGCCGTGCTGCATGCGGGCCGCGTCGGCCGGCTCGCAGACCAGGTCGCCGCTGTAGTTGAGGTGGACGTGCAGGTCGCCGCCGTACCAGCCGGCTGCGGCCGGGTCGAACAGCCGCGGCGGATCAGCCTCCACCGACATCGTTGATGTTGGATTTATGCTGTATTTCAGGATGCCAAACTCCAGGCCGCGCGTGCACGTCACCGTCAGCGGCACCGCCGGCACGTCCATCGTCACCTCCGCGGCGTGAAAGTAGGGCCTGCCGTGGACGTCCCATTTGTGCGGAACACCATCCGGGAACCAGGCGCCGCCGGTCTCGTCGACCACGGACCAGCGGGAACACTCCGCAGCGACCAGCCGCAATTCGGACATGTCGCATTGCCGCACGGCGCCGTGGAACGGTTCCTCCCCCACGTCGACGGTCTCGATCTCGCCGTCGCGGATCACGTCGATCGGCACGGTGTGCCCGGCGATCAGCGGCCGCGGCGGTCCGGTTCGCACCCCCGCACCGTCGATGATCACCAGGCCGGCCGGCACCTCGCCGTCGCCGACCACCTCGCGCACCGCGGCGGCCCAGTCGCCGCTCTCCCCCGCGCGCTCCATCACCGGGCCGAGCAGCGCGAACCGGGCCCACCGGAAGTAGTCCGGCAGCCGCTCCTCACCCCAGTCCCAGCCGTGCCGGCGCTGCATGTCGCGATAGCGGGCCAGCATCTCGATCACGGCGGGGGGCAGGTCGAGGGTCCGGGCATGCTGGCAGCACATGCCCAGACCCTGCCACGGCGTCACCGGCCCTGCAGCCCCCTGACGTTGTCGCCGAACGTCCAGTTGCGCGAGCCGTCCCAGTTCGCCGACCAGGTCATCAAGCCCTTCAGCTGGCCGTTGAACGCGTTCCAGGCCTGCGCCACCTGGGCCGGGGTCAGATATCCACCACCCGCACCCGGCTGCGCGGGCAGGCCGGGCACCTGCTTGTCATAGGGCACGCGGATCGTGGTGCCCTGGATGACCAGTCCACTGTTGAGGCAGTTGGTCTGCACCGTGAAGCCCTGCACCGTGCCGGCCGAGGAGGAGTCGCCCGAGCAGCCATACA
>DASSAL010000098.1:0-1805 GCA_035685405.1 Actinoplanes sp.
TGACGTGACCACAACACTGCCGAACGTGATCGAACGACGGCCGGGGCGGCGCGTGGGGGTGACGGCGCTAGAAGCCGTGGACGGTGGTCCGCGCCTCGGCGTACGCCGTACGGACCGCGCGGCTGTCGGCGTCCGGCTGGGGTAGCGGCTCGGCCGCCACCTTCCAGTTGGGCGGTTCGGCCGAGCCGGATAGCGCCCACGCTGCCTGCCGGGCGGCGCCGCGGGCGACGTACTCGCCCGGTGCCGGCACGACGACGGGCACGCCGAACAGACCGGCCGCGACCTCGCGTACCGCCAGCGACGCTGCGCCGCCGCCGATAAGCAGCACCCGCCGAACGGAAACACCTTGCCTCCGCAGTGCGTCGACACCATCGGCGAGCCCGCACAGCATGCCTTCGACCGCCGCGCGCGCCACGTTCGCCGGGTTCATCACCGTGCGGGTGAGGCCGGTGAGGGTGCCGGTGGCCGTCGGGAGATTGGGCGAGCGCTCGCCGTCGAGGTAGGGCAATAGCACCAGCCCGCCCGCCCCGGCCGGTGCGGACAGCGCAAGCTCATCCAGCCGGGCAAGGTCGACACTGAGCAGGTCGGCCGTGGCGGTCAGCACCCGGGCAGCATTGAGCGTGGCGACCAGCGGCAGGAACCGCCCGGTCGCGTCGGCGAAGCCCGCGACGGCTCCGGATGCGTCAGCGGCGGGGGAGTCGGAGACGGCGAACGCGGTGCCGCTGGTGCCGATCGACACGATGACATCGCCCGCCTCGGCCCCTAGCCCAAGCGCCGCGCCCATGTTGTCGCCGGTGCCGGGTGCCACCACGACTCCGCCAGGGGCCGGCCCGGCGGCCGTGACGCCCACTGACTCGCTCGGTCCCGCGACCCGGGGCACCCCGATCTGGCGGCCGAACGCGGTCTGGAGGAGGTCGAGCCGATACTCGCCGGTCAGCGGGGACCAGTAGCCGGTGCCGGATGCGTCGCCGCGGTCGGTGACCGGCTCGGCGGGCTGGCCCAGGAGCTTCCAGGTGAGCCAGTCGTGCGGCAGCATCACCTGCGTGACTCGGGCGGCGGCGTCCGGCTCGTGTTCGGCCAGCCAGCGAAGCTTGGTGACCGTGAAACTGGCCACCGGCACCAGCCCCACCGCCTGCGCCCACGCTTCCGGACCGCCGAGTTCGGCGATCAGGTGCTCAGCCGCGCTGGCCGAGCGCGTGTCGTTCCACAGCAGCGCGTCGCGTATGACCTCACCGTCGCCATCGACGACGACCATGCCGTGCTGCTGGCCGGCCACCGCGACGGCGCGAACGCCGTCCCAGAGTCGGCCGTCGCCGGCCGCGGCGAGGGCCTCCCACCATGCGGCGGGAGGCGCCGAGGTGCCGTCAGGGTGCGGTGCCTTTCCCTCCCGGACGACCGCACCGGTTTCCGCGTCGCACACCACGACCTTGCAGGACTGCGTCGACGAGTCAATGCCTGCGACCAGGGTCATGCCACTCCTCACCGTCAGCCGGTCGGCGCCAGATTCCAGGTCTGGAGCCGTCCGCACATTCCGAACCGCGGTTGCCGCCCTTCGGCATCGTGGACCGCGGCCGCGGCGAGATGACCTGCCGCGACCGCCTCGAGGGTATCGAGGTGCTCGGCCGTGTTGTGGCCTGGGCGAGCGGGCCCCGCTGCCACTGCTCCCACCAGCCCGCCACCCGATCGCTCACCAGCGCCACCATGACGTCGTCGGTGGCGCCGAAGGGCAATGCCGCTGCGGCCACGTAGCGGTCGCGGTCGGCGAGAACGCCCGGGGAAAGGTGAAGATGGCATCGCCCGCTTCC
>DASSAL010000099.1:0-4383 GCA_035685405.1 Actinoplanes sp.
GCCCGCAGCGGCGTCGGCGCCGCCGTAGCCGCCGACGGCGCCGCCACCGCCCACGCGACCGAGGCCACCAGCACTACCAGAACTGCCAGCAGCCCCGCCCACGCCCGCCGCAGCATGTCAGACCTCCAGGTCGGACAACGCGGGGATGGCCGTGGGTGCGGCCTTGGCCGCTGTCGGGGTGGTGTCCAGGTGGTCCAGCAGGCCCTCGACGTACGAGACGTCAACGCGGACCTTCTGCACCCGGCCGTCTACGTCGCGCATCACGAACTCTCGGAAGCCCAGGCGGTGGGACGACGACGCGTCCACCTGCGAGAGCGAAGCCAGCGTGGCCTCGTAGCCGTCGTGCACCGGGACGCGCAACAGGCGCAGCGCCTCGGAGGCGATCTCCTGATCCTCGGCGATCCGGCCGACGAACACCGTGGACACCAGGTTCTGCACGTCCAAGCCCAGAATGTCCCGTGGGTTCTGGGAGGCGACCAGCGCCGCCAGGTTCCACTTGCGGGAGTCGCGGGCCAGCCGCACCAGGAAGCTGCGCCCGGACCGCCAGCCCTCCATGAAGTGGGCCTCGTCCAGGCCGACCATCTTGCGGGCGCTCATCGAGCCGCCGTAGCAGCGGCGCACGGCCAGGCGGTGGGCCGTGTGCAGCATCGGCAACGCCAGGCTTTCCTCGGCCGACCAGTACTCGCGTTCGATCTTCAGGTCGGGCAACCGGAGCCCGGCCATGGTGATCACTGTCAACGCCGCATCCGCCCCGAGTAGGTGAGACGGCGGCGAACCGAAGAACAGCAGCGCCAGCGGCATCTCGGCGGTGTCCAGCAGCAGGTTGGCGAGCTCCTTGCCCTCGTGGTCGTCCCGGCCCTGCAGGGTCCGGACCACGTCGTCGAGGGTGGAGGTCTCCTCGGCCGGCACCTGCCGCACCGCGTGCCGCAGCAGCGTGGCGGTGGACGCCTCCCTGGCCACCTGCGGCGGCACCAGCATCGAGCAGATGTCCTGCACCAGCATCCGCCGCTCGGCCCGGGCGTTGGAGACCGCGATCTCGAACTCACGGTCGCCGGCCGGTCCGTGCTGGAATTCGGTGCGCACCGGCGTGGGGATCAGCGCGTACGGCGCCAGCGTTCCCTGCTCGGAGCCGGTCAGATTCAACACCCGGGAGTACGGGCGGAGCTCCGGCATCTGGCACAGCCGGGCCAGCGGGCCGGACGGGTCGAGCAGGGTCACCTGGACACCGCGGCGGGCGTTCAGGTAACCGAGCGCACCCATCAGGGTGGACTTGCCGCCACCGGGCTCGGCGACGAACACCCCGAGGCCGGAACGCTCCCGGACCTCCATCGGGAAGTGCAGGTCCAGGAACACCGGCCGGCGGCACGTGCCCGCCGTCCGCCCGATCAGGTCTCCCCGCCGGTCCCCGACCGTCGATGCGGCCTGCGGCAATGCGGCAGCGAGCAGTTTCACCGGCATCCGGCGCACATAGCCGGTGTTGGCGATCGGCTCGCCCGGAATGAACTCGCGGGCCAACTGGTCCTGGTTCTTCGGATGCTGCAGGGAGATCCGCAGCTCGCGGGAGTAGAGCTGGATCAGCCGGCGCGCGCGTTCCAGGCATTCCTCCCGGGTACGCCCGCCCACCGCGATCCGGTGCCAGCCGTGCGCGCGGGCCGACTCGACCGGCAAGCCGGTGGTCATCTCGTCGCCGATCACCAGGGCCCGCTTGGCCAGGCGTTCCAGTTCCGGCGGGGCGTCGATGCCGTGCTCGGCGTAGTCCAGTTGCTGCGACCGGATCATCCGGAGCCGGTGCTCGAGGTTCTTGAACGAGCTTCCCGAGCCGAGGATGTCGATCCGCGACGACAGCTCCATCGGCCACGGCAGCCGCTCGTGGAAGTGCATCCACGGCTCGTGCTTCTCCGGGATCTCCAGCGGCTCCATCCGGCCCACCGACAGCACCGCGACGTGCCGTTCCTCGCCGCTCATCCGGTTCACCAGCTTGACCGTGGACCCGTACGGCGTGCGGTAGCGCTCCACCTGCTCGGTCAGCGCCAGCAGGTCGCCGGTGTCCCACTGGCCGTTGGTCACCGGCGACATCGCGGTGGGCGGCGCCATGCACAGGGCGACCGACCGGTACAGCAGCCACTCCAGCTCCTGCGGCGTGACCCGGCGCCCGCGCATGCCGAACGCGTTCAGCACCTCGTCGAACTGCTCGACGGTACGGCCCAGCTTGCGCCGCTCGCCGTCGGACGTACCCCGGCCGAAGATCCGCAGGATCCGCTCGGCGAAGGTGTCACCCAGCGACCGGCGGGCGAACGTGACACCGAGATAGGTCTGCCCCTCGGCGTGGTTCACCGACAGCAGGTGTCGCTGCGCCGCCACCAGGTGGTCCGACCAGGACGTCCCGCCGACCACGTCCGGCAGCGGGTGCGGGGTGAACGAGTCCACCGTGCGGGCCCACTCGTCGGCCGGGAACGGCCGGTTGGTGCGACGCAGGTGCAGGCGGAACCCGGCCAGTCCGGCGTACTGCTCGGAGATCGCGCTGAGCAGCGCCTCGCGTTCGGCGTCCGGGCGGAACGCCCAGCGCACCTCCGGCAGCGAATACCACGCCGTGACGGTGGACTGGGTGAAGGTCAGGTGCCCGGCGATCTCGGTGATCTCCAGCTCGATCGACGGGTCGCGGTCGCTGAACTTCAGCTTCGGCGGGCGTACCTGGATGGACTTGACGTCCTTCTTCGGCCGCACGGCCGGCAGGTTGGCCGGTTCCTCGCGGTCCTTGCGGCGCCTCCGCTTGGCCGGAGCCTTGGACTTCGACCGGGCCGGGGCCTTCTCCGGCATGGTGGCCGGGAGATCGGCGTGCGCCTCCGGCGCCATCGGAGCAGACGAGGGTACGGGGGTGACGCCGGGCGCTGCCATGGCCGGAGGGGGGGCGGCGTGAGCGGGTAGGGCGGTGACGCCGGGCGCCACCTGAGCCGGCGCGGGTCCCGAGCGAATCTCATCCGGCCAGTCGTCGTCGAGGTCGGACGCGCCCGGGTCGTCGAAGAAGTCAGCCGGTGGTCCGACCGGCGCCCGGGTGTAGGGCTCGGCCGAGACCGGCTGCTCCGGCAGCGGCGTGGTGACTGGCTGGGGCGCGGCGTCGAGCGACGCCTGCGGGGTGGGGGCGGGCAGTGGCTGGGACGCGGCGTCGAGCGGTGGCTGGGGCACGGCGTCGAGCGATGGCTGGGACGCGGCGTCGAGCGATCGCTGGGACGCGGCGTCGAGCGACGGCTGCGGGGTGGTGGCTGGCGACGGCTGCACGAAGGCAGGCGAACCGCGCACGACCGACGGCGGGCCGGTGACGGCGTCCGGTGCGAGCGGAGGCTCGTCGACCGGAGCCGGCCGAGCGGGCGGGGTGGCCGGCGCGCCGGTCGGTGCCCCGGAGGTGGGCCGGGCAAGGTGAGCGCCCGAAGCGGTCGCGGCCGGGGGTGCGTCCGAAGTGGGCTCGGCAGCGGCAGGCACACCCGGGCTCGGCTCGGCCGCCGTTGCGCCGGCCAGGGGCATACCGGACGAGGGCACAACGGCTGGCGACGACGATGCATTGGCCGGCGGCGAGGCGGGCCCGGCAGCCGGCGACGACGGTGCGTTGGACGGCGGTGCGGTGGACGGTCCGGCCGGCGGGGTGAGCGTCTCGTCGAAGACGAAACCGAAATCGAAGTCGTCGTCCGTGTGGAGGTCGCGATCGGGGGTACGCGGGGAACCGGACGGGGTCGGCGCACCCGCGAACAGGTCCAGGAAGGGTGAGTCGATGTCCATCGTCGGGTCGACCGGCGACCCGCCGTTGGTGCGCGGCCGCACCGGCTGCGGCGCCTGGAAGACGCCGACGGCGCCGTGGCCGGGGCTCGTCACCAACTCGCTGTCATAAGTGTTGAAGTCGTCGGGGAGGCCGGCACCGTTACTCTGCCTGTCCGGCGGAGATGAGGTCATGAACGGGTACCGCCTGCAGCAGGGATGAGACTGGCCCAACCGGTCATAACAGCTCCTCCCGAACCCGAATGCGCGTGGCGACAAGCCGGGGATCCCGCTGCTCGACGGCCGGCTCGCGGGTGCGGCGCCAGTCGGTCAGCGCGGTTCGGATCACGACCCGGGCGGGCCGGTCCGGGTCGACGTGCCGGAACACGTACGACGTGGCCACCATCGCGAGCGCGATCTCCCAGGCCGGGAAGGGATCGAACTCGAAGGTGATCAGATAGTGCACGAACATGAACAGTGGCACGAGCACGACGAACATGCCGTACTGGGCGTACGGCAGGTGGATGGGCAGCGTGTATCCCGTCGGGCCGAGATAGACGAGCCGGGCCCGGTAGATGTCGTCGTCTGTGCGCAGCCGCATGGCGTCAGGTGAATATCAGGTCGATCAGGTAGTCG
>DASSAL010000100.1:0-6693 GCA_035685405.1 Actinoplanes sp.
CAGCGGGCGGTGTTCGTCGGCGACTCGGTGTGGGACGTCGAGGCGGCCGGCCGGTTGCACATCCCGTGCATCGGCCTGCTCTGCGGTGGCACCAGCGCGGCCGAGCTGGCCAAGGCGGGCGCGGTGGCCACGTACGAGGACCCGGCCGACCTGCTCGCCCACCTCGACCAGAGTGCCATCGCCGAGCTGCCCGCCGGCTGAGGCATTAACCGCCCGCCCGCCGGGCAGAGTGAGCGGGTGCAACTCTCCGACCTCGTTTTCGCCCTGATCGGCGTGGGTGCCCTGCTGGCCGGGATCCTGCCGCGGGTGGTGGAGCGGCGGCCGCTGTCCATGCCGATCGCCTTCCTCGGCCTCGGCATAGTCGTCTTCGCCCTGCCGCTCGGCCTGCCCGACGCCGACCCGCTGCAGTACCCGAAGCTCACCGAGCACCTGACCGAGGTGGGCGTGATCGTGGCGCTGATGGGCGCCGGCCTCAAGATCGACCGGCCGCTGAGCCGGCGCGGCTGGGCGTCCACCTGGCGGCTGCTGGCCATCGCGATGCCGGTGACGATCGCCGCGGTGGCGTTCCTCGGCTGGTGGTGGGCGGGGCTGGTGCCCGCCTCGGCGATGCTGCTCGGCGCGGCGCTGGCGCCCACCGACCCGGTGCTGGCCTCCGACGTGCAGGTGGGCGAGCCTACCGACGAGGAGGACTCGGAGGACGAGGTGCGGTTCGCGCTGACCTCCGAGGCCGGGCTCAACGACGGCCTGGCGTTCCCGTTCGTGTACGCGGCGATCGGCATGGCCACGGTGGCCGGGCTGGGCTGGGCCGGCGAATGGGTGCTGACCGACGTGCTCTACAAGGGCGCCGTCGGCTTGGTCGGCGGCCTGCTGATCGGCAAGCTGCTGGGCAGGCTGTTCTTCCGGACCGAGCGGGAGGAGCTGCGGCTGGCCCGCCATTCCGAGGGTTTCCTGGCCCTGGCCGCGACCTTCCTGGCGTACGGGCTGGTGGAAGTGGCCGGCGGGTACGGCTTCCTGGCGGTTTTCATCGCCGCCCGGGCGATCCGCTCGGCCGAACGCTCGCACGAATATCACCAGGTGCTGCACGACTTCGCCGAGCAGACCGAGCGGCTGCTCACCGTGATGTTGCTGCTGCTGTTCGGCGGCGCCGTGGTGGGCGGCCTGCTGGCGCCGCTGACCTGGCCGGCCGCGCTGGCCGGGCTGGCCCTGATCCTGGTGATCCGGCCGGTCGCCGGGTTCCTCTCGCTGCGCGGCGCGCCCGGCCGGCGGGCCGAGCACTGGGTCATCGCGGTGTTCGGGATCCGCGGCATCGGCTCGTTCTACTACCTGGCGTACGCGACCACCCATGCCGAATTCCCTGGCGTGGACCTGCTGTGGGCCACCATCGGATTCGTCGTTCTGGTGTCCGTGGTGCTGCACGGCATCGCCGCCACACCGGTCATGCGCCTGCTGGATCAGTCGAACGAGCGCACACGCACAGTCACCGAAACCGCCTAATTTTCCGTTATCGAGCGCTGCCATGGTGGCGGAGCGTATCGATTGCCGTATGGTGTCCGAGCAGAGCCTCCGGGCGGCTTCGCCGCACTGCGCACTGAACCCGGGGGAGACGTCCACCATGGAGCACGAATGCGGATCAGAGGCTTCGCGCCGTCGACCCCGTGCTGGGTCGAACTGGCGAGCGCAGAACCCGGCCGGGCGCAGCACTTCTACGCGTCCCTGTTCGGCTGGGAACCGGCCGGCGATCGCTTCCTGCGCACCGGGCGGGCGGTGGCCGGACTGACCCGCACCCGGCCGGGCCGGCCGGCCGGCTGGCTGACCTACCTGGCCGCCGAGGATCTGGGCGCGGCCGTGCAGCGGTTCGCCACCGCCGGCGGCCGGTGCCTGAGCGTGCCGGCGGCCGGCCGCGGTGGGCACGGCGCGGTGGTGGCCGACCCGGCCGGTGCCACCCTCGGGCTGTGGCAACCGGCCGACTTCGCCGGCGCCCAGGTGGCCGGCGAGCCGGGCACGATGGACTGGCCGGAGCTGCTCACCGACGACGCCGATTCGGCGGCCGGGTTCTACGGCCGGGCGTTCGGCTGGCTGCTTCGCGACGGCGTGGAGTGGCTGACCCCGTCGCACGACGCGGTGGCCGGCCTGATACCGGTGGGTGCGCCGGGTGCTCGGCGCCGGCCCGCAGCCGGCCCCGCCCCCGGCTCGCGGGTGACCCGCTGGCGCTGCTCCTTCCAGGTGGCGGACTGCACCGAAGCCGTCGCGATGGCCAGCGACCTCGGCGCCGAGGTGGTCATGCACCCCACCGACATGGGCCTCGGCCTGATCGCCGAACTGCGCGACCCGTGGGGCGCGCCGTTCGCGGTCGCCTCGCCGGCCACCCGCCCGGCCGACCTCTCATTGTCGTTCAACGCGCTGGCCGGAATGGAGCTGGCCTTCCCCGGGTAAGGGAACAGGTGTACGAGAACTACACCGTTGAAAGTAGGGTTGAGCCTTATGACCGACCAGTCGAACACCATCAAGGACCCGGACGACTGGACCACCGGTGACGAGCCGGCCACCGGCGCACAGCAGTCATACCTGCACACCCTCGCGTCGGAGGCGCACCAGGAGGTTCCGGACGACCTGAGCAAGGCCGACGCGTCCCGCATGATCGACGAACTGCAGGAGCAGACCGGCCGCGGACGGTAGCCGCCGCCGTTCCTCCCAGGGCCGCTCCCCGATCGCCGGGGGGCGGCCCTGCTGGACTGCGCCGCCGCACCGGGGTGATTCCTCCTGGTGTTCAGAGCTGGCCCGTCAACCGTGGTTGACACGAGCGCCCTGTCAACGTAAGTTGACAGCATGACCGAAGCCACCGACCTGGCCGCCGCGGCGAGCAGCGCCGATCCGCGGGTCGGCCTGCGCGCCGTGGTGGCGCTGCGCCGCCTGCTGGAGGGCCTCGAACGCCTCCAGGTCGCCAACGCCCGCCGCAAGGGCTGGTCCTGGCAGGAGATCGCGGACGCCCTCGAGGTGACCCGCCAGGGCGTGCACAAGAAGCACGCCGGCCGCATGCCGATGCACGACCCACGGGAGGACTGAGATGTTCGAGCGATTCACCCAGGCCGCGCGGGCCGCGGTCATCCAGGCCCAGGAGGAGGCCCGGGACCTCGGCCAGTCCCCGATCGGCACCGAACACCTGCTGCTGGCCCTGCTCGCCGACCCGCAGAGCACCACGGCGCGGGCCCTGCGGGACGACGGGGTGGATGCCGGGCGGGTCCGCGCCGAGGTGATCCGATTGGTCGGCCGGGGACCCGCAGGCCCGGCGCCCGCCGACCGGGACGCCGAGGACGCTGCCGCGCTCAAGGCGATCGGCATCGACCTGGACGCGGTACGGCGGGCGATCGAGGAGAACTTCGGGCCGGGCGCCCTGCACCTGCCCCGCGAGACCGCACCCCGCAAGCGGAGGCTGTTCGGCCGCGCCACCGGGCACATCCCGTTCTCGCCCCGGGCCAAGAAGGTGCTGGAGCTGGCTCTGCGCGAGGCGATCCGGCTCAAGCACAACGACATCGCGCCCGAGCACATCCTGCTCGGCATCATCCGCGAGGGGAACGGGCTGGCCTGCCAGATCCTCACCGAGGCCGGTGCCGACCTCGGAAAGCTCCGTACCGATGCGACCGCGGCGCTGAACCAGCCGGCCGCCTGACGGGTTTTCCCGGGGCGGAACCGGGGGTACAAAGCCCGGCCATGACGTACCGGGTGGAGTACAACGGCGATGACATCGAGGTCGCCACGCTCGACGCCGCCCTGGACAACGCCCGGAACGCGATCGCCGCGGACGTCGGGCCGATCAGCGGGTTCAGCGTCGAACACGACGAGACGATCAACGACTGGTTCGTGCAGGGCGTGCGCAACGGCGCGCCGGTCGGGCCGACCGCGGTGGTGTCCGGGCCGGAGGAGATGGTCACCGCCACCCCCGCCCCGGCACCCGCCGACGAGGGCGACGGCTGGGTGCAGATGGTCACCTTCGCCGGGCCGACCGCCGCGGACGCCTTCGCGTCCGCCACCGCCTGGCTGGCCGGACGCGCCGCGGTCGTCGCCGTGACGGATGTCGGCTGGCAGCCCACCGCCACCGGTTACCGGCTGCGGTTGTACGTCAGAGAGGCCGCAGCGCCCCCGTGGGCCACGGATGTCCGGCGGTGAAGTCCAGCAGCTTGCGGGCCGGTTCGAGATCGATCGGCACGGTCCGGCCGGGGAACGGCGGCCGGGGCACCCCCGGGTGGAAGCGGTCCAGCAGCTGGTCGGTCGGATACGGCGCCAGCGTCTCGGGCGCCGCCACGTACACCACGTGGTTGCCGTCGCGGGCCGGGTGCAGGGCGGCGACCAGGGCCCGCGCCGCGTCCCGGGCGTCCAGGTAGGACCACACGTCGGCGGCGCCGGATCCCGGATCGGCGGCGTACCGGGCGGCGGTCCGCGGCAGCCGGTCGGCCGCGTCGGCGACGAACGGCAGGCGCAGCGCGACCACGCTCATGCCGTACCGGCGGTGGATCATCGCCGCGGTCTCCTCGTCGACCCGCTTGGACAGCGCGTACGGATCGGTGATCTGCAACGGCAGCGCGGTGTCGATCGGCAGGTACGGCATGGTCAGCGGGTACGCGGCGAACGGCAGCCCGCAGACGGCGTAGCTGCTGGCGATCGCGGCCCGCCGGATCCCCGCCTGCCCGGCCTGGTCCAGCACGGTGAAGGTGGCGGCGGTGTTGCTCGCGAACACCCGCTCCCCCGGATCGTGCAGCGGGGACGGGATGGCCGCCAGGTGGATCACCGCGTCGACGTCCCGCAGCGCCCGGGCCACCACTGCCGGATGTCCGGCGTCACCGATCACCAGCCGGTCGGCGGGCAGTGCCCGGACGGGATCGTCGAGCACCAGCGCGGTGGCCGGCACGCCGAGCGACGCCAGCAGGTCCAGCGTCGCGCCGCCGATCAGCCCGGCCGCCCCGGTGACCAGTACCCGTCTCATCACCATGCGCCGGACGCTAGCACCTGGTATTTCAGATTTTAAAGAGCTACCGTGGGGAGGTGGCCGAACCGCTGACCGACACCGAGCAGGCGAGATGGCGCGCGTTCATCGAAGGATCGTGGGCGCTGCACACCCGCCTCGAGGACGAGCTGCGCGCTGCCACCGGCCTGAGCATGGCCGACTACCACGTCATGGTGGTGCTGTCCGAGGCACAGGGGCACCGGCTGCGCATGGGTGAGCTGGCCGACCGGCTGGTCTTCTCGCCGAGCCGGCTCACGTACCACATCACCTCCATGGTCAAGCGCGGGCTGGTCGACCGGCAGCCTTGCCCGGCCGACCGCCGCGGCCAGGAGGCCGTGTTGACCGACGATGGCATGGCCCGCCTGGAGGCGGCCGCCCCGCTGCACCTCAAGACCGTTCGCGAAAGTTTCCTCGACCACCTGCACGACGGCGAGCTGGCCGTCATCGGCCGGGTGTTCGACCGCATCAGGAAGGCCTGACCATGCCCGCGATCACCGTCGACGACGTCCTCGTGCTGCCCCGGCTGCCGAAGCTGGACCCGGCCACCACCGCGTTCCGGCCGGTGCGCCGGCTGACCACCGCACCCAGCGGGTACGAGGGCGAGGGCTTCCCGGTCCGCCGGGCCTTCGCCGGGGTCCCGATGCCGGAGCTGGACCCGTTCATCCACCTGGACCAGATGGGCGAGGTCGACTACGCGCCCGGTGAGCCGAAGGGCACCCCGTGGCACCCGCACCGGGGGTTCGAGACGGTCACCTACATGATCGACGGGATCATGGACCACCAGGACTCCAACGGTGGCGGCGGCACCATCACCAACGGCGACACCCAGTGGATGACCGCCGGCCAGGGGATCCTGCACATCGAGGCGCCACCTGAGCACCTGGTCACCAGCGGCGGCCTGTTCCACGGCCTGCAGCTGTGGGTGAACCTGCCCCGGGTGGCCAAGATGATCCCCCCGAAGTACCAGGACATCCGCGGTCGCGAGGCGGCGCTGCTGACCACGCCGGACGGCGGCAGCCTGATCCGGGTGATCGCCGGCTCGCTGGCCGGGCACGACGGCCCCGGTTCGACGCACACGCCGATCAACCTGGCGCACGTCACCCTGCAGCCCGGCGCCCGGCTCGACCTGCCCTGGCAGCCGGACTACAACGCGCTGGTGTACGTGCTGGGCGGGCACGGCACGGTCGGCACCGACCAGCGGCCGATCCAGCGCGGGCAGCTGGCGGTGTACGGGCCCGGCGACGCGATCCGGGTCGCGGGCGGCTCGGAGATGGATCTGTTCGTGATGGGCGGCCGGCCGATCCGCGAGCCGGTGGCGCACTACGGCCCGTTCGTGATGAACACTCGCGCGGAGCTGATCCAGGCGTTCGAGGACTACCAGAAGGGCCGCCTCGGCGTCATCCCCGCGACCCGGCTGCCGCACACCGGCTGACTGCTGCGACCCGCCGTCAGAGCATCACGACCATCGCCGTGGTGCCGAGCAGCACCATGAGCAGAACCGTGATCAACAGGCCCTTCTCGGCGGCCTCGGCCGGGTCCGCGGCAGCGGTCGTGGTGGTCAGCGGCTCGGAGCTCATCGATACCTCCGGGGTGCGGGAGCGACGTGGGGGTGCGGGGAGCCGGCAACCGGCCTACCGTGAGGGCGTCGTCGACCTCGAAAGGGCTGCCTGGTGCCGCTGCAGGACTGGTTCCTC